>NZ_JARTVR010000025.1:0-47665 GCF_029625735.1 Mesorhizobium sp. WSM4935
CAAACAGGGCACACATAGAAGCGAACTTCTCTGCCGCCAGCGGCGCACCGCCCTCGTTCGTGGGCCGTATATAGTCGTCACCCGGTCGAACTGTCAACAGCCAAGATCGCTCTTTTTTCGATTTCTCGCGGAGATATCCACGGAGGGAAAAATGATAAGCTGGCTTCGTTGAATTTTGGCCTACGATCCGTTGCCAGCCGTTCCGGCGATAGCAGCCACAACCGCTCCGCCGAGCGGATGTGTTCAACCCAGAAATCGCCTGCAGCGCTTAGCCGAATGCCGACTGCGGCGCCCGACTGAACCTCGGTTAGAGCCGTTCCTCGAGCAATTCGGGCGTGATGTTCCGGCCGGCGTAGAAGATGCCCAGAATCAGCACGCGTTCGCCATCGACGGCGAAAACGATACTGACCGCGCGGCGATAGCCGATAATCCGCAGCCCCGGCATGATCTCCACCCGTTCGGAGCCGCGCTGTGGAAATGTCGACAAGCCCAGGCAATGATCGCGGATGCCCGCGACAAAATTCCAGGCAACCGCCGGCGACGCGCGCTCGGCTATATCGTCATAGAGCTGTTCGAGTTCGGCTTCCGCTTTCGCGTGGAAGACAATCCGATACTCCATCCCTACTTGGCTTTCGCCCGCCGTGCGCGATGACGGGCCTCCAACCGGGAAAACACCGTTTCAGCGGGAATACCCTTTGCCGGATCCTGCTGGAGCTCGGCCATGCGCGACGGGATTTCCTCGCGCAGCCATCTCTCCCGCTCCGCCTCAAAATCCTCGAGCATGCGCAGGCCCGCGCGGACAACCTCGCTGGCATTGTTGTAGCGACCCGATTCGAGCTGCTTCCTGATGAAGCGCTCATAATGCTCGTTCAAAGCGTAGTTAGGCATCGGGGTCTCACAGAGAAATATGGAGCCAGGCGCGAAGCATAGCAATAGATAGCAAAAATTGACAACCTTGATTGATTCGGACGCGCTTCATTCTTTGCGATTCGGTGGAAGACTCCACTGGATCGGGCGGCAATCGAAATGTCGATCAAGCACGTCCGCGCCCGATCGAGGATCGCGGCGCGCTTCAGTCGGATGTATGTACTTGCCGCCTCAGCGCGCGGCCCACGCCAGCCCGCGGCGCAGTATGGTGCGCATCTGCGGCACCTCGAACTCCGCAGCCACATGCCCCAGTGAGGAATAGAACACCCGCCCCTTGCCGTGCCTGCGCTTCCACACCACCGGCATGACGACGCCGTCGATCCACGGCGCATATTCGCCGGAGAAGGTGGTCGTCGCCAGCACTTCGTTCGACGGGTCAACATGCATGTAATATTGTTCGGAGCGGTAGGGGAAATCGTCGATGCCTCGCATGACCGGGTCGTCGCGCCGCGTCACCTTTACATTGTAGTCGATGATGTTGCCCGGATGCGCGACCCATTGCCCGCCGCACATGAATTGATAGTCGGGCGATTCGCGAAACGCGTCGCCCATGCCTCCATGATAGCCACCAAGGCCGACGCCGTTTTCGACCGCTTTCGTCAGGTTGGCTTCTTCCGCCTTGGTTAGCTTGGACATCGTGTAGATCGGCACGATAAGGCTAAGTTCGGCGATCGCCGGGTCGGCGAAGACCGCGGTCGTGTTCTCGACACGCACGGCAAAGCCTTCTTCCTCGAGCATCGCCTTGACGACACGAGCGCCGGCTTCGGGCTCGTGGCCCTCCCAGCCGCCCCATACGATCAGCGCCTGCCGCATCTTGCACTCCTCTTACGTCAGCGCCGCGGCCGAATGTATGGCTCGCGGGCGCCGAGCGACCATCGCTGCAAAGCTCCGCCGAGTCGAGTTGGAAAGAAGACAGGATTTGCTTTTTGTCCCGCGGGGGTGGCTTTGCCTCGTTGCGGGCCCCTGATGCAGGTTAAAATCGCCGGCTCTCGCAGCAAACACAAAGAGCCCGCGCGAGGCGGGCTCTTTGTGTTTGGTTGAGGGGACCCGCAACCCCTTTGTCATAACAGCGTCAGGTTTTTGATTTTGGTCGGGTTTGGCGAATTCGAGGATGCCTGACAACTCGCCGCGTAGTTCGGCATGGACCTCACCGCGCTTGTCGCCGGGCGTGAGGACGATCTCTCCGATCAACGAGGGTAGCGCCTCGGCTGCCGGCCGTCCATCCTCGTGATCATCGAGCGCTTGCGTGAGTTGCTCGACCCGCTTGCGGTAGAGAGTGGCGATGTTGGGATGCAGATCGGGCACGTCAGTGGGCGCCAACGCCACACGCCTGGTGATCTCCGCCTTCTGCCTCTCCAAGTCTTCATCAGCGCCAATAAGAGCCCGATGACCTCTTCCATGCTCAGTCTGCCGAGAGCACGACATTCGAACTTGACTGCAACAGACCTGACGACGTGTTCGCCGCCCGTAGGCAATAGGGGAGCCACTGCGCGGTAATGACACCTCCTATCCTGTCCGCGGACAGGATGCGCAAGCGTTCAGCAGACGCAAGTATCCCCGACGTTCGATCTGGCAACACAGGCCGTCAACGAAGTTTGTGGAGGTAACATGTGCCGTTGTCAGAAGATGCAAGCGAATCTACTTCCGCCTAAAGGGGAAGCGCTCCACATACTACGGCAGATCCACCAGATAGCGCTCGAACCCAAAGCTCGGGGCGTCGGATATCAGGATCGTGCCATGGAGATGCTTCCTATCCGTGCGGCGGATCGCAGCGAGGCTCCGGTCTTTTCGATGGCCCAAAAATTTACTGAAAATTAACTTAGATTAGAGACTGCTTATAAACAGACCATAAACTGACAAAGTTGTTCTGGGTGGGGGCAGCAGAAAAACTGATCAAGGCTCCAAACTGGGTGATCCAGCTTGAGGCCTTTATCGGGTTGGGAATCAAACTTTCACGTTCCAAAGATTGAGGGAGGCTTTGGTTAGCCGCCGCAAGGCGAGCTGTGTTGTGGAAAGGGCGGTGCTAGTATGAGTTCTACAGTAGGATCGCAAAACTACACTTCGACAAATCAGTTGGGGATCCCCTTGAGGGGGATGGAGAATGTCCACGAGCAAGCAGGCAGGCAATGCCTCCTTATCCTGGATGGAAGGGCCCTTGATCGCGAATGTCTCGGATCGGCCCTTGAGGATCACGAACTCGGAATGGCGGTTGTCGCGATGGGTTCGATCGAAGAATGGCACGTGAAGAAGGCATCGGCCCCTCCTCTCGCCGCCATACTCTTCAACGTTGGCGGCCGGAAGGTCACCGATCATGACATCGCGGACGAGATCAGGCATATTTCGTCCGAATTCAAGTCGGTCCCTGTTGTTATCCTGGCCGACACCGAGGACCTTGCACAGATACTGGCGGCTCTCGAATGCGGCGCACGCGGCTATATTCCGACCTCGGTCGCGATCGACGTTTGCGTCGAGGCGATCAACCTTGCCGCGGCAGGAGGCATCTTCGTCCCGGCGAGCAGTGTCCTGTCCATGCGGCACCTGATTGATTCAGGCAACTGCGACACGCGGCCTCTGACGGGCATGTTCACGCTCAGGCAGGCTGAGGTCGCCCAGGCGCTCCGGCGTGGCAAGGCGAACAAGATCATCGCCTACGAACTTAACCTGCGCGAAAGCACCGTGAAGGTCCATATTCGAAACATCATGAAGAAGCTGAAAGCGACCAACCGCACGGAAGTTGCCTACAAGGTCAACGACCTCTTCGCGGACGGAGCTGTGACTGAAGAGTGATCGCAAGCGGCAAGACGGCCCCTGGTGAATCCAGCGGGCCGTTTTTTGTTTTCTGTGGATCATTTGTTGGGAGCCGCCCGAGATCGGCGGCGATAATCTTGGTCTAACCGTCCCTGAAAAGCTCTTGCATCGCGCAAAGCTAGGCTCGTGCCCGCCCGCTATCCCCCAAAGTGCTAACCGATGACCTTATGGAGAACGCGAAATCCTGAGCCGAGCATGTAGACTTCGTGCCGGAACGGAGTGGTCGGCATGTCTGAGCAAAGCCTTCGTTTTCGCAAATCCATCCGCCTGCAGGAACGCGGCCGCGAGCTAATCCCGGGCGGCAGCCATACATACGCAAAAGGCGAGGACCAGTATCCCGTCCTGGCGCCGGGCTTCATCGAGCGTGGTTTGGGATGCCATGTCTGGGACGTCGACGGGAACGAGTACATCGAATACGGCATGGGCAACCGTTCGGTCGGGCTGGGGCATGCCTACCCGACCGTGCTCAGAGCGGTGGAGGCGGCCCTCCACGGCGGCTCCAATTTCACGCGGCCCGCCAAAATCGAGGTCGGCTGCGCCGAGACGTTCTTGGAGCTCATCGGCGCTGAGATGGTGAAGTTCTGCAAGGACGGATCGGACGCGACTTCGGGAGCGGTCCGCCTTGCCCGCGCCTACACGGGCCGCGATCTCGTTGCTTGCTGCGCCGACCACCCTTTCTTTTCGACCGACGATTGGTTCATCGGGACAACGCCGATGAATGCCGGAATTCCAGAGGCGACCCGAAACCTGACCGTCACTTTCCGATACAACGACATCGCTTCCGTAAGGGACCTGTTCGACAGATACCCCGGCAAGCTGGCCGCCCTGATCCTCGAGCCTTCCCGCGGCGACGATCCGAAGGACGGTTTCCTGCATCAAGTCCAGGGTCTTTGTCGGGAAAAGGGCGCGCTGCTCATTCTCGACGAGATGATCACCGGGTTCAGGTGGCATGCGGCCGGGGCGCAGAGGCTCTATGGCATCGAACCGGACCTGTCGGCATTCGGCAAGGCGCTTGGGAACGGCTTTTCGGTCTCCGCCCTCGCGGGCAAACGCGAATACATGCGGCTCGGCGGCCTTGAGCATACGGACCGCCCAAGGGTGTTTCTGCTGTCCACCACGCACGGCGCGGAGACCCATGCGCTTGCGGCGGCGATCGCGACCATGCGGACTTACCAGAGCGAGCCGGTCGTCGAACACCTGTATCGTCAGGGAACGAAATTAAGGGAAGGGATCGAAGAGGCCGCCAAACGGCGTGGCGTGGATGGTCACTTCAAGGTCGTCGGCCGTGCCTGCTGCCTGGCCTATGCCACGCTCGACCCCAACGGTAAACCGTCGCAGGCATATCGCTCCCTATTTCTGCAGGAAACGATCAGGCGTGGGGTGCTCCTGCCGTCTCTCGTCGTCAGCTTCACCCACGACGACGCGGCCCTCATGAAGACCATAGAGGCCGTCGATGATGCATTAGCAGTGTATGCGCGGGCCCTCGAGTCGGGGACGAGCCGTTTTCTGGTAGGCCGTCCCTCCCAGGTCGTCTTCCGCCGCTTCAACAATGGCGACGAACGAGTTGAAACAGTTACGGACCCAGAGAATTCTCAAACCGCGAACAATACGACCAAGAGGCAACTGGAAACACGCCTCGCGGCGACATCTTGACGCGTGAACGCTGCCTTCTCGCTCGTCTGAGGATCAGGATCTCACTCAGTTGCCGTCGCGCAATGTAAGGCGCACCTGACAACGCATCACTGCCACTCGGGCCGGAAAGCGCGGGCCAGCTTGTCCCCTCGGATGGGCCTATCGATCCGCCGCAACGGGAACGGGCCGCGGGAAGGTGTGTCTCCCCACCCATATGACGGCTTCCTCAATCGTGTCGAAATTCTTGTGCTGTCCGGTTAGCAGCCCGAACCCTGTCTCAAGGAACCATTTGCCTTTCGTGGAGTACGCCTCCTCGTCGATCTGGGTAAGGACGGCAACCAGATGGTTGGATTTCCACACCAAAAACCCGGATTCTCCGCCCTCGATCGTTCCGATCCGAACCTTGCTGAGCGAAAATCCAGGAGCAAGTTTCCTCACCTTGATCACATTCCCCTGAGAGCGTATCGCAAAAGGCCCTAGCTTGCACAGTCGCGTCCGCGCGGCCTTTTTAAGTCTGTCCGCCGAGTGCGATTGGCGAGTTTACTAGCAGATCTCAAGCGAGTTCAAAGCCCTTTCACTTTATGATCCACCGCTCTTTTTTACAAAATTGTGGCCTTCCGGAGCGTGAAGGCCTCTGCGAAATGGTCGGCAGCGCGGCATTCCATTCCGCGCAATCTCGCAAGCCCAACGAATGTCTCGCGATCGAACCAATCCTTGGAGCGCTGCGTCCCGAAGTGCTCGTGGAGGAGTTCGATCTTGCGTTCCAACACGTCGGCCGTGAGCGGCACGTAGGCATTGGGCTGGCCAAGGTCGCCATCCCATTTTGGGATCTCATATTCGAGCACAAGATGGTCGCGGAACACGCTCCAGGTCAGTTGATTGACCTCCCTATGGTCCTGATGGGCGTCAAACCTTGCGTGGGTTAACACTACGTCGGGATGAACCCGTGATCTCACATCTAGCAGCCACTGCTTTATCGATCGGCTATGGGCGGGGAAGTAGCTGTCTTCGAAATCCGCAATATCGACCCTGGACGAGCGCGATCCTTCGAGGAAAGCCGCGGCCGAAGCCCTGGCTTCCGCCGACCGTTGGCCGTCCGCGCTCAGCACGCACCAGTGCACGTCCAGTTTCATCCCCGACGCGATCAGGCCGAGTATGGTGCCTCCCGCGCCGATCTCTATGTCGTCCGAATGGGCGCCAAGGCAGAGGATCGACAGTTCCTCCCCGCGACGAGCGAGGCCAAGCCCCTTCATGATGCGGCCAAGACCCTGTTGCGCCTGTTCTTCTCGGCGGTGATCTTCCTGTTCCAGGGCATGTCGCCCTTTTCGACCATGTCTTCGAGCGACTGCCAATCACGCAGCGTATCCATCGAACGCCAGAATCCCTCGTGCTTATATGCCATGAGCATATTGTCGTCGATCAGGCGCCTGAAGGGCTCAAGTACGAGTTCCTCGCCGTCGCGCATATAGTCGAAAATTTCGGTACGGAATACGAAGTAGCCGCCATTGATCCATATCTCGGCGGTGTCGGTCGTGCGGAACTCGCGCACGCGCCCATCTTCCGCGATGTCGGCCAAATGGTACGTCAGGGGCGCGCGCACGGCGAGGAAACAGCCGATCTTGCCGCTGGCCTCGAACTTCGCAATCACGTCGTCAAGGTCGACATTGGTCAGGCCGTCGGAGTAGTTGGCCAGGAACATCTTCTCGTTCCTGACATGATCCCTGGCGGCCCACAGGCGCTCTCCGATGTTGCGCCAGATGCCGGTGTCGAGCAGGGTAATGCTCCAGTCCTTGACCGTGTCACCGAGCAGTTGCACCTCCTGGCCACCCCGAGAGACCACGCAGTCGGAAAAGGTCTGCGGCCGAGTGTTCAGGAAGAAATCCTTGATGACGTTGGCCTTGTAGCCCAGGCACAGGACGAAGTCGTCATGCCCATAATCGCTGTACCATTGCATGACGTGGCGCAGGATCGGCTGGTGGCCGAGCGGAATCATCGGCTTCGGTATGCTGTCGGAATAGTCGCGTATCCGGGTTCCGCGCCCGCCGCAGAAAAGGACGACTTTCATCTCGGTAACTCCGATGGATCAATCACTATTACGAAAGGAATCGGCACCACGAACTTCGCGCCCCAGGCGGCAACGTGGTGCAACTGCTTGATGATCTCGTCCTTCAGGTTCCACGGAAGGATCAAGATGTAGTCCGGCTTGGCTTGTTCGATCGCCGTGATAGGTTTGATCGGGATATGCATGCCCGGCGTGAAACGGCCGTGCTTGTAGGGATTGCGGTCGACCGTGAAGTCCAGGAAGTCAGTGCCGATGGCGCAGTAATTGAGCAGCGTGTTGCCCTTGCCGGGCGCGCCGTAGCCGCAGATCTTCTTGCCTTCGCTTTTGGCCGAGATCAGAAACGCCAGGAGATCGCGTTTGGCGCGTTGCGCCTTGTAACCGAAGGAGGTGTAGGTCGTCATTTCCGTCAACCCGTGTCGCTTTTCTCGGTCGAGGAGTTCGGCGACACGGTCATCGGTGACCCAGTTGCTGCCCTCGTTGGCGAGATAGACGCGGAGCGACCCGCCATGGGTGGGCAGTTCCTCGACGTCGATCAGCCGCAACTCGTGGCGGGCCGCCATCAGGTCGATCGTCAGAAGTGAGAAATATGAAAAATGCTCGTGGTAAATGGTGTCGAATTGGTTTTCGGCCATCAGCCGCTCGATGTGCGGGAACTCGAGGGTGATCACGCCCTCCGGTTTGAGCAAGATTTTCATTCCCGCGACGAAGTCGTTGAGGTCGGGCACCTGCGCCAGGACGTTGTTGCCAATAATAAGATCGGCGAGCAGTCCCTCGGCCACCATCTGACGCGCCAGCCGCACCCCGAAGAAGTCGACCCGTGTAGGCACGCCCTTCTCGACCGCCGCGCGCGCGACATTGGCTGCCGGCTCGACACCGAGCACCGGAATGCCGAGCGGCAGGAAGTGCTGCAGCAGGTAACCGTCATTGCTTGCGAGTTCCACCGCAAAGCTGTCGGCGCAAAGTCCAAGTCGCTTCGTAATCGCTTCGCAAAAGGCTTTCGCGTGGGCCACCCAGCTTGTCGAGAAAGAAGAGAAGTAGGCGTATTCGCCGAAGATAGTCTCGGGGCTCACATACTCCTTGAGCTGGGCCAAATAGCAGCTCTCGCAGACTAGGACGTTGAGCGGATAGTAGAGTTCCATCTGGTCAAGTTGGTCGGCCTGCAGGAAGCTCTCGCAAGGCGGCGACATGCCAAGGTCGACCAGTGTGTGGCGCAGGCGCGATCCGCAGAGCCTGCAACCGACATTCCGGCGTGCCGTATTAGGGTCGGGAACAATTTCGGCAGCCTGAATATTCATTCCGTACTCCTGTCGCGTTGCTTCGAAAAAACGGCCGCGCTATGGCCTGAAGGCGAAACCGCCGCGCGTCCGTGGAGAGCGCTTCTGTTTCAATGCAGGTTAGAACGGGGTGCCCCCGGGTTCGATTTGCCAATCCGTTGGCCGCCTTAATTCTTATAGGGAAACGGCAGGCGTCGATGACGCCGGCGGACCGCCGAATGGGTAATGCGGTCGCCCGGCATACCGCAATCGGAGAGGCCGCCTAAGGCTTAGGTAGACCTTCCAGCCCGCACACCCGGTGCCGACAATCGGACCGCGGGTCATTGCCCGGTCACCGATGATTCAAGGGCAACATGCGGTTTACCGAAACGGAGCTGAAGGGCGTCTGGCTGATCGAACCGACGCCCGTGATTGACGACCGCGGTTCGTTCACCCGTCTCTTCTGCGAAAAAGAGATGGCCGATTGCGGGCTGGCGACGCGCTTTGTCCAGCACAGCCGGGCGCGTTCGGTCAGAAGAGGAACCCTCCGAGGGCTGCATTATCAGGAGGAGCCATACACAGAGGTGAAGCTCGTCTCCTGTGTCCGAGGCGCGATCTTCGATGTGGTCGTGGACTTGCGTCCGAACTCGCCGACACGCTTCGATTGGCTGGGCTTCGAACTGACGGCCGAAACCATGAAGCAGGTTTACATTCCGGCCGGCTTCGCCCACGGGCTCCAAACCCTGACAGACGACGTCGAGGTCTCCTACCTCATATCGCAGTTCTATACGCCCCACGCATCAACGGGTGTGCGCTACAACGACCCAGTCTTTTCGATAAACTGGCCCTTGATGCCGACCGCGATATCGGAAAGGGACATGAACTGGCCGCTATTGAAGACGCCGAAGAACTGCTAGCGCAGTTGTGACGCGGGACAGAAACGGTTCCACACTGCTCTAGCGAACCGCCTCAGGTGCGGCCTCAGCCAACAGACCATGATCCAACAGCAATCTTGCCGCGGTCGCCAGTTCCATGAACGGCAAGCCCGAGCGCTCCGCCATCGCGAGAAGCGAATGCCGGCCGTCGGCGAGATTGAGCACCCAAAGCAAGGATATCGATGTTGCCCCCGAAGACTTCTGCCCTCCCAGGGCTGCGTAGAGACCGCGCCTGCCGAGCTGCGGTTCGCCTTTGGGAGAAAGGTTCAACGGAGTCCAGTCCTCTTCTACGATGTCGATCACGTCCGTCAGGATGCGGAAGGAGTCCTCCAGGTGCTCCGGCCCGATGAAATCGAGATTATCGGCCGACGTGTGGTACTCTGGGAAAATGCCGTGGACGCCGCGCTGGAACATGCCGACCGGAAGATTGAAGCCCGGCGAACAATACTGCCTCTCATCGTAGCCGTAAGGGGAGAAGTCCGTCAGCCTAGCCCCGGCTTCCCGCCCGAGCACGTGCGCCATCGCGCGGTCGATGAAGGCGTCACCGCGGCGGCTGCGCTTGTATGTCGGGCTTGCGGCGTCGCCCACGCATGATAGCACCAGGCCGTGGTCGATGAGATGTACCCGGTCCTCGTTGCGGGACAGCCACGTAATCGAGCCGATCGTGGCGGGGGCAAACAAGAAGCGGTAGCTGTAGCGTGTTTGCCTTGTCATCAGGCTTCTTGCAAGAGTCGCCAGCAGGGCTAGGCCCGAGCAATTGTCGTTGGCCAGCGACGGATGGCAGATGTGCGCCGAGAGAAGGAATTCCCGATCCGTCCGCCCGCGGTGCAGGTATTCGCCATAAGTCAGGCTGCCGTCCTCGAGTTCGGCATCGATCTCCACCCGGTAGAAACCGTCGGGCATCCGGGCCAGCAGGTCGTGAGCCATGCAGAAACCCCAAGCCGGAGCGTAATAGGAGGTGCGATAGGGGATCACCTGCGGCTGTTCGGGCAGAGTATGGATGTGAGCTCTCAATTCGTCGAGCGGCAGGATCCCCTTGAAGGGCACGCTGTAGTTGACGACATGCAGGTTGGAGCTTGCAAAATCCACGACTGTCTGCCCGTCCGGTCCTGTGATGCTAGCCGAGCGGATATTCCATTCCCTCGGAACAGTCCAGTCGAGCACCTGCGTCCCTGTGGGCACCTCGTGCCGCTCCAAATCGACATGCCGTGACAGGATATCCAGAGTCTGTCGCACGCCGTCTCCGGTGATGCTCCTGCAAATTGGGAACAGCTGCTCGGCCAAGGCGTAAATTCCCTGGCCGACGCCAATGGAGGCCGGCGGCGGGCAGGTCGCGGCGGGGTTCACGTGCTCCATCCCCGGCTATCCTGCTGCCGCCTCCAGTGTTCTCGAGGCTTCCGCGACCCGCATACACGCATCCAGAAGTCCGTTGGCTAGAAGATGCCTGATATGGCCTATACGCTGGAAGCGCGGTCCCTCGAATTCCTCGATAGTGACATTCGACTTTCGGTAGGCCTGGTAAAGCTGCTCTGCCCCCCTGCGTGCATCCCATTGCGGCTTGAAAGCAGGAAGGGTGCGCGCAATCTTGTCGAAGTTGACGCGGTAGGATCGCTTGTCGGGTCCGGCGTCGGACGCGAATTCGAGCCGGCAGCCCGGCACGACGTCGGCGACGATTTCGGCTATGTCGCGGATCCTGTAATTGTGCTGCGTGCATCCCACATTGAAGGCTTCGTTGTGGACTGTCTCGCGTGGTGCTTCCAGTCCGGCGATGAATGCCCTCGAAATGTCCTCGATGTGGACGATCGGCCGCCAGGGTGTCCCGTCGGACTTCAGGAGGATCACCCCTTTCGTTACTGCCCAGGCGACGAGATTGTTCAGCACGATGTCGAAGCGGAGCCGAGGCGACAGGCCGTAGGCCGTGGCGGGCCGGAAATAGGTGGGCGAGAAGCTGCCGTCGGCCAGTTCGGAAATATCCCGCTCAGCGAGCACCTTGGACCACCCATAGGGCGTGACGGGGTTCAGATCGCCCGTTTCGTCGACCATCGCTTCTCCGGCCTGTCCGTAATTGCTGCACGATGATGCGAATAGGAATCGCGACACGCCGGCCTCCTTGGCGGTCTTTGCAAAGCGGGCGCTGCCCTTGTGGTTGATCTCGTAGGTGATGTCCGGATCGAGATCGGACAGCGGGTCGTTGGAAAGAGCCGCCAGGTGGATGACCGCATCGAACCCTTCGAGGTCGCGCGCATGCACGTCCCTGACGTCTTTTTGGATGGTGGGAACGAAGGCCCGCTCGCCACCCGAAGCAAAAGTACAACGCCGGTATAGATCACTGTCGTAACCCGTCACCGAATGCCCCGCGCGGAGCAGCATCGGCACCATCACCGAGCCGATGTAGCCCTGATGGCCAGTTACCATGACTTTCATAGCGCATCTCTTCGCAAGCTGGGTATTGATCGCGCAGAGCCTACTGAGGCTGAAAGGGCTGGGCGAGAACGCCAATAGGCGGTCGCAATGCCCTGTTGGACGAAGCCTGGCCGCCGATTAGTTCTTTTGGATGGTGCGCGCCTTCTCCTTTGGGGTGTTCCCTCAGGGGACCCTGCGCGGCGGTCCTACAGTCCGAAGGCAAACAGTGCCCGACCGGCTGCGATCGCTATGACCTGCCGACCGTCCACGACAAACGAGATCGGAGCTGCCCTTGTTTCTCCGCCTACCGGCATGTGCCAAAGCTCTTGTCCGGTGGCGGAGTCGAGCGCGAACAACACCCCTCCGGAGGCGCCGAAGACCAGTCCGCCCGCAGTCGCGAGCAGACCGCTGTAACCTGAGTCCTTTGCCGTGGGGGAACGGAATTCCCACCTCCTCTTGCCGGTCGCGGCATCGAGCGCACGCACGGCCGGCACGGGCGGAGTGACCCACGCTGCCCCGCTCGCAACAAACAATCCCTCCACCCCTCGTTGGACGTTGTCCGGATCGGTCTTCGTGAAAATCGAGGCCCCTTCGGTGGTCGGCACGAAGACCAGCCCTTGATCTTGGTCGAAGGCCGGATTTTGCCAGTTCGTTCCACCGCCGCCTGGCCGTATGAGGCGTCCCGCCGTCGAAGCGCCCGCGGATAAGATCGGCCGCCCCGCGTGATCCAGGCCATCGGCCCAGTTCTGCTCAACAAAGTTTACGCCGGTCAGGAATTCGCCCGTGACCCTATCGAGCACATAGTAAAATCCATTCCTGTTCGCCCAGCAGATCACCTTGCGGTTGACGCCGTTGATCGTGAGTTCGGCAAGGATAGGGGACTGATTTGAATCCCAGTCCCGCTCATCATGTGGCGAGAACTGGAAGTGCCATACGAGCTTCCCGGTACTCGCGCGCAGCGCGATTACGCTGTTGGTGTACAAATTGTCGCCGGGGCGTACGTCGCCATTGTAGTCAGGACTCGGATTGCCTACGCCCCAGTATAAGAGATCAAGGGAAGGGTCGTAGCTACCCGTCACCCATGTTGGACCGCCGCCGGTTCGCCAGGCGTCGTTCTTCCACGTCTCGTGCCCCGGCTCGCCAGGACCAGGGATGGTATTGAATTTCCACAGTTGCTTGCCGCTCGCGGAATCATAAGCCGCCAGAAATCCGCGAATGCCGAACTCGCCGCCGGCAACGCCGACGACGACGGCATTGTTCGCGATCAGAGGTGCCCCGGTCATTGTGAAACCTTCGGAGGCCTTGGCTACCTCGGTTTCCCAGATCTCCTTCCCGTGGTTGGCGTCCACAGCGACCAGGACGCCATCCAAGGTGCCCAGAAAAAGTACGTTGCCGAGAACGGCAAGGCCTCTGTTTACCCGGCCACAGCACATGGGCAGGTTATCGGGTAAAGGCCGTTCGTACTTCCAGATCACCTTGCCCGATTTTGTGTTGTAGGCAACGATGCTGGCGGGAGGAACGCTGGTGAAGAGCGTTCCGCCTACGACGAGCGGTGTGGCCTCCACAAGCCGGTCGTCGGTGTCGAACTGGCTAATCCAGCGGGCACGAAGCCGGGACACATTTTCCTTGGTGATTTCGGAAAGCGGTGAATAGCGCCAACCGTCCAACGAACCCGAATAGGTCAACCATTGGCCCGAATTCGGAGCAAGCAGATCATCGCCCTTCACGTTGACATCAAGGTGAAACGCGATTTCGTCGCTCGTGGCCGAAGTTTTGGCCTGAAGCGATCTGATATAAGCCACAACCCTCCAACGGTCGTCGAACGACAGATCAGCGTGGGGCGCCATGGACGTGGCGGGAATACCGTCGCGCACGACCTTGTAAATGGCCAGGTCGCTGTCGCCGTGTCTGAGTGGCCGATCGAGAAGCGGAGCGTGTGCCCCCGATCCATCGTGGCAGGCCGCGCAGTTCCTTTGAAATATTTCGGCGCCGCTGGCCCGATCCTCCGCACTGACAAAAGGATTGCTAACTGCGGCATCTAGGGAGCGCCCTTCCGTGACCGTTGTCGTCAAAACGAACCCGCTCGAAGGGTTCGTCATCTGGAGAAGCTCGCGCCAGGACAGGTCTGGAACTCCCCCTAATGCCTTGCGCGTATAGAGCTGTAATCTCCAGGTCAATGAGTGCCAGATTTTTGTACTCTTCGCCCCATCCGCCGGCTGAGGCAGTTTGTTGTAAAATACAACGCCGCCTATCAAGGCGACAAAAACAAAGGTCGCTACAGCAAAGATAATTCGTAACTTCGACCTTCTTCGATCGATTGAGCGTGCCATCCCATTAATCGACATTTTGCGCGCTTTTCGTGTATTTCTTATGAGATTTATCCAAACGAGTGCGAAGCAGTCACATCGACACCCCCATTCCAGCGACCGCCGAGAGGATCCAAGGGCAAACTCCCGTGCTGTCGTCCCGATACGGTGGCCGGCGCCTGCTGCTTGTCACGGCACTCTCTCAGCAAGCGGGCTTTGTTCGCAAGAACGGCAAAAGGAGTACCCGCACCAGGGCTTAACCCTAAGCCGTACGAATGGGGTTCCTAGCCGCATTGCCGATTCGTGCAATCAAGAGTGGCAGCCTGCTGAGGAAAGGCCGGCTTGCCGAGGGTAATCCGTAGGCAGCCAGATGCTTTCGCGATCGTGTCGGAGCCCCGGTGATCAATACGCCGGTTATCGGCGCCCTGCTCGCATGGAGCGACCGGACGAGTTCCTTCAGCACGTCCGTGGAGGTTCTGCCCCATCTGGCGACCAGGATGACGCCATCGAGAACCGAGCTGGCCGCCAATTTGGATCCCGAAGTGAATGACGGAAGAACTATGATGACAATATCGTACGATTCCAATCCTTCAAGGACGGTGCGCATCGTCTCCGGAACAAGCAGTTCAGTGGCGTCGGAGGACGAGCATAGAAGCATGTCGAACTGCCGGTTCGGCACAGCTACTATGTTTGACGCGACAAGGCCCGCTGCCCGCTCGCGAGGGGCAGGCGATACCGCCAGCAGCAGCTTGGCCAGCTCCGGGTGGGCGACGTCCGCGTCGACGAGCAACACCCGCTGCCCGCACATCGAATAGAGCGAAGCGAGGTTGATTGCCGCCGAGCATTTGTCATCGCCAGCCGACGTTGAGGTAATGCCGATCCATTTCATCAGACGGTCGGTATCAGCGAGGCCGATCGCGGTCTTGACCCGCCTGAGGCTATGGCTGAATGGCGAGTATGGAGCGCTTGTCACCTCTTCCATCGGACCGCTGTGCCCTTTCCGGCCGAACGGCGGCAGCTCGCCAACGCATTCCAGCCCGAGCTCCTCGCGGACTTGCCGCGGCGAACGAATGGTCTTGTCGAACATGCTGCGGATGAAGGCCAGGCCCACTCCGACCATCATGCCCAAGAGAGCGCCGAAAACTACTACCAGTTCGCGCCGCGGATAGCTGGCCGATAGTGGTCGCGAGGCGGGTGTGATGACCCGCAGGTCGGCAATCGGAAACGTCTCCTGGTTGAGCGAGCTTGTATGGGCCTGCAAGAAGTCGCGGTACATCTTGCGGTAAATGTCCGCGGTGAGATCGAGTTCTTGGAGCGTGTGCTCCTGGGTCTCCCCGCCCGAACCCCGCGTATTGGGCCCGCTGCCTTCGGCCGGCGCAACGCTCGCCGGTCTGGCGACGCTGTAGTCGTGCCGGGCGCGGAATTCCTGAGCGATCCGCGTCGCATTGTTCATTTGGCTCCGCAACTCCCCCAGACGCTGGTCGAGCCATACGCCATCCTTATGCGCCACCGCTCCCTTGGTCCCCAGTTGCTCGAGCACGAGGGCATTCGCGGTGGCGTTGGCTATCCTGGCGGACAGTTCGGGATCACGGGAGCTGAAAGAGATTTCGATCGCGTAAGAGCCACCCACCCGACGCATGTCCAGTCCGCTCTGAAAAGCCTGCATCGTACGGCGGCTGCGCTCAAATTCCGCAACCTCGGATTTTGTGCTGTCACCGCCGTCCCAAGCCGGTTTTCTTTTGCCTTTGGACGCGACGGCATCTTCACCTGTTCGGAAGCCTAGCGTTTGCAGGACGAGCGCGCCGAATTGGTCAAATCGTTCGGCCAAGGTAAGACTTTGCGGCTGATTGAACGTCGCGTCGTCCCGCAGGTTGAGGCGGTCTATAACCATCATAGCCGTCTTTTCCGACCTCATGAGAGCGATCCGACTTTCGATCTGCGCCCTATCCAGGGACGGGTTTCCTTCGCCCGACTGCTGCTGGAGGAGCTTGGAAAGGTTCGGCTCGATAAGAATTTGGGTGCTCGCCCTGTAGATTCGGTCAGTGGTGACGACATAGAAGCCCGCGGCAAGGATGCCCACGGCCAAGCAACCTACGATGGAGCGCGTGTACAGCCTCAGGAAGCATGTAATGTCCGACAGGCTGATGAATTCGCGGTCGATGGGATCCTCCCAGTTGGACGCCGGCCACTGCACGGATGTCGTCCCGCGCCTGGCGGCAGCTGGGTCGTCGATCAATTCTGGGGATTTCTGGTATCCGTGCGACTGCCGCGCGAAGACATGCCTGTTCCTGCGGGCGCTGACCCTGGTGGCGA
The DNA here is from genome assembly GCF_029625735.1 of Mesorhizobium sp. WSM4935. Classification (NCBI taxonomy): domain Bacteria; kingdom Pseudomonadati; phylum Pseudomonadota; class Alphaproteobacteria; order Hyphomicrobiales; family Phyllobacteriaceae; genus Mesorhizobium; species Mesorhizobium sp. WSM4935. The sequence continues at coordinate 16,640 of NZ_JARTVR010000025.1, forward strand.
CGACGACGGCAAGAGCGACGAAGAAAACGATGCCCGGGTCCGCGGTCCCGCCCGAAATGGACGCGGCAACCATGCCAGCCAAGGCGCATGCCCGGACGGAGGAGACCACCGCTTCGGTTTCGCCATCAACGTAAGACCTCAATCCTCCAAGCCCGCGGATCACCACGGCCAGAAGCGTCGCCATCATCAGACTGCCGACTAAACCGAGTTGCGAGATCACGGCAATCGGCCAACTGGAAGCGCGCGAGCTGCCGAACCCGACGCCCAGGCCACTGGTGTCGGCAAAGGACTGGAGGCTCTTGATATTCCAGTAAGCCCGTTCATGGCCGGAGTCTGTGCTGCCCTTGTTGATGACGGTCGAGTCGATGAGCTCAATTACCGGATCGAGGATTCGTTCGTTGTAGAGGATGATTGCCATTACCGCGCAGACCCCGGCCGTTAGCAGGGTGACGATCAGGATTTCGTCAGCAGTGACGCGACCGGCCAGAAATGAACGAGCAAGGGAAAAAGCAACGGGAACGCTCAGCACGGCCAAGCCGACATAGGCTGTCGACGACGTACAAAGAAGCAGCAGGACCAGCAGTATCCCAGACAGCCAGCGGGCCAGCCGGGAGCCTGTCTTGCGCCAGTAGACATAGCAGAACGACAAGCACGCCAGGGAGACGGCGCCGAAGGCCGACGCTTCGGAATAGGCTCCGGCAATGCGGAAGAAGCCAGCCTGGACCTGGTCTGTGAGCATCGCGTAGCTGGCAGTCCGGATCACCTGCAGAAGGTCCCCCGTTCCCGCGACCTTGCCCACCACATCGAGCATTCCCATGGTGACGTGGAGTACGCACCAGATGAAGAAACCTCGACGGATCTCGTCCATCCTGTTCTTGTTCAGGAGCAGGATACAGAGGGCGATGACGATGAGGCCGCCAAGAATGAAATATCCGGTTTGCGAGATGTTGGACGAGACCGGCTCGAGTGAGGCCTCTATGACGACACCGTGGCGCGTCTTGGACTGGACGAAAGCGCTGGTCTGTCCTGCAAACAGACGCGGGAAAAGCCACGCGCCGGCCACGGCATAAAACATGAGGCCAGAGAGCACCCAGATGGCCCGGATCTTGCCGAACACATTGCCAAGGTCCTGCCAGATCCGCCTCCTGGCGGCGACCCCCGTCAACATGAGGGCGCCGAAGAAGGTATAGATTAGCGGCGACGACCCGCCCAGCGAACTGAGCATCATCAAGGCTGTCGAACCGAAAGCCAGCGATGCGATAAGGCCTACGATCAAAGGCGCCCGGTAATAAATCGCCGTCAGCAGAACTGCGGCGCAGACGATCAAACCGACAGGCGAGAGCTCCATCTGTCGTCAGGCCCGCCCGAGCCGGCCGCAGCCCTGCGTTTTCTTCATACGGCTGGTTCCCGGCGCATCCACGCGCATGTCAATTTCCAGGCTGGCTATCCGCAGCAATGTCCTGATCCGGACGCGGTTGGCGATGCCTGACTTTCGGGAAACGATGCCTGACCGGCAAGCGAAGCAATGGGAGTAGAAGACGGCGACAAGGTTGAGCACACTATCCGTTTGCCGTATTGCCCTACCTCCGTCAGCCTATTCATCGGCTCTTGCGATCAGCAAGGGAGCCGCCTCAATGCGTCGGCGGCATCCACCTTGACCCATCGCTGCGCGAACGTCCTGTCGAGGCGCGGTCCATTCGGCCTCCCGCCTCAATCACTGCGAAAGCAAGGACAGTATCTTCCGCCTGCGTGTGTATCTCCGCCAAGGGTACAACCACTTCATGCGAAATCTGCTGCGCTCCCTGTGGGAGAGACCCGCGGCTATCTGCGCCTTTGGGGGGACCGGAAGCGTGACATCGCAGTTTCGCAGCCGCAACTCTGCCTGGCGATAGAATTTGTTGAAATACTCACCCCAGGGCCAGTCGGAGACGTCCCAGGGTTTGGGCGCGCCGACGAAGTGCCAGATCGTCGGTTTGATACCTAGTTCGCGGGGGTCCAACGCCATCATATATTCGCTCTGATAGTTGTAGCGAAGAGGCAGAAAGTCGACGTTTCCCCGGGCGGCGTGATTAAGGGCGCTTTGATCGGACGCGACGCAGCGTTCCGGATGCTCACGCAGAAACCCGATAGCCGACGATGCGATTGAATTCCATGCGTTTTTCGAGGCGTATATTACGCCGGAATTGAAATATGCAGTCGGTTTACATCCCAAACCTCTAAGATGGTCTATGTCTCTTCGCTTAGACCAACTTAGCTCGTCAATGTATATTCTCATGAAATCGGGCACCGCCATTAGACCGTATTCGGGCGGCGAAATTGCCAATAGGCTGTCAAGCTCGTCGTCCACCATGGTGTCGCCGTCGATATACAGAAAACGTCCGATATCCTCTTCCAACAGTGAACCGATCCATAACCGCGCCAGCGCGATTGGGGGAACGACGTCGCGATGAAATCGGGAGAGTTCTGCCAGTTGCGGGATGTTAGCCGCGCTGATTGAAATCTTCGTCCCGCAAACAGCCGCGGCGAATTGCTGCAACCATGCCTGTTCCGCATTGACGACGAACAGACAGATAGGTGTGCCGCTTCCGGTATGGGTGTCGGCGGATAATGCCGTTGCAAAAGTCGGAAGAAAATAGTTCTGGTCGGTGATCAGAACTACTGCTGCCTTCCCGGTGGTTTTCGGGCTCCGGTTTTGTTCGGCAATCGGCGAAGTTATGGTTAGAGCCGACATCTGGTATCCGATCGATGCTTTGCAAAACGCTGAAAATACGGCTAAGGGCGCGTGCTCCCGAGAACCTCTAAAATGACCTGTCTTGCCCGTTTGAGGGAGCCGTCCGTTCTGAACAGATGACCGATGGGCGGTAAAAGCATGGAGCCGGGATCCAGCCTCCGGCCGAACTTTAAAAGTTCGGCACCGGCCGTGCGCTTGCCCCGCATCAGATGCGATACTGCCGACCAATAGGCAGCCCCCGCCAAATGGCGCCGAACCGTGCGATGAAGCGTTGAGGCGTTGGGCATGGCGCCGCCCTCGTGAGCAAAGAAGCTCCTCAAGACAGTTTCATATTCCTGCAATCTGCGGAGCGCGTCGTGCCACATGACCTGAGAGATGTTGGTCGTGTGCTCGCGTGTTATCGCCAGCGGCACGGACAGCTCCGCAACCGATCCGTGGCGGGCCAGGCGCAGCGCCATCTCCAGGTCGTCGAGAAGCGGCACGGACGGCCGATAATGGCCGACCGTTTTTTGTATGGATGTCCGCACTAGCATTGCATGGGCAGTCAGGTTGAATTTCATCTTCCGGCAGCACGTCTCGATCAAGCGATCCCCATCCGTCAGGGTCCAGCCGTCGGCGTGCGCAGGCAGGGCAGGAAAGTCGTTCCCTACCCATGGCGCGATGTGCTTGCCCAGCACGAACGATACCTCCTGGAAACGGTCGAGGAGCGTCATCCCGAGGCGAAGGGCTCCCGGCATAAGCAAATCATCGGCACAGAGGATCATGAAGTAATCGGCACGGGCCAAATCCACGCCTTCATTGAACGAGGCGTGGGAACCGACATTCACCTGATGGCAAATGACCTCGATCCTGTCATCCGTCGCCGCCAGCCGGTGGGCCACCTCGACGCTGTTGTCGGTGGAGGCGTTGTCGATGATGACGATCCTGACATCCTCGACCCCCTCGACAAGAACGCTTTGAACACATTGCGGCAGGAAGTGCGCGTAATTGTAGCAAGGGATGACAATGTCGACGCTGGCCATCAATCAGAACTCCGATGGATGCGGATCGCCAAGCTCGCCGACACTCTCTTGGGCTTCTTCAGCATTGTTCCATCGATGATGCTGTTCGCACGAGTGAGACCGCAACAGGCTAGCATTTCGACGTCATCCTTGACCTTCAGACGATGGATGTAGCCCTACTCCTGGTCCGCAACTTTCGGATGAATACCGGTTACGCATTGCCTGGAGACGCCGTGGGGGCGATCGACACCATGCGCTTCAACCGATCACGCTGGAAAGAAGGCAGGCGCCTTGCCTATCGACCTGCTTCCTGAACTCGACCAGCCGCCCGCCGATTGTCTGTTCGTGTTTATCCCTGGCCGCCCTCAGCTGCGAAAACTGCGAGATCAGCGTTTCGACAGTGAAAGTCTCGACATGGTGGCAGTACTCGCCCAGGCCCATTTCTTCCATCAGCACATCGTTCTTCTTCGCGTAACTCAGCGAGATGGTCGGCCTGCGCATCATCAATGCGCAGACGATGTTGTGGAAGCGCGTGGCGACGACGATGTCGGTAAGCGCCATCTGCCCCATGACGTCTCCCAGCGAATGGACCTGTTCGTGCTCCAGTCTTGAGCCGGGCCGAAGGTCGTTCACGGCCGCCCGGAGCGCGTCGACGGCGACGCTGTCTTCTTCGTCACCTATTAGAAGCCGGACGTCATGGCCGCTGTCGAGGAGGTGGACGACGAAATGCGTCAGTTTGCCGATGTACCCGGAAAGGATCGACTGGCCGCCCTCGGCAAAGCCGTACCAGCCGCGGTATGCCATGACGCCGACACCCACCCTCAGCGGCTCCGGCCGTATCTGGGGAGACGGAATTGGCGCGGGCAGGCTGAAGGCGAGGTCTGGATAGACCGCGTCTCCACGGGTGTCGAAGCCGACACTTTCCATAAATTCCCTGGATTGCAGATCGCGGTAGGACCGGTACTGAGCCAGACGGGCCGCCGACGTCATAAAAAAGCGGCTTAGTCTGTTCCTGATCGGGCCGGCCCCGATGCTGACAAAGGCAATGCGCGTCCCGACGAGGCGAGCGGCGAGGCACCATTTGAAGATGTCGTACGGCATGCCTGCCGGCCTTTCCCCGAAATCGTCCAGGATTCCGGTGCCCGGGAAGATTATCACGTCAGACTTGCGGATGCGGCGGACGGTCTGCGTGAAATCGGCAAGTTTTCCGGGGATTTTCAGGAGGAGGCGGTTAATACTTCCGGACAGGCCCGTCGCCGGGCCATTCCGGCGAATCGGCGAAGTCTCGATCGCGAATGTCTGTTTGACCACGTCGGGTTCGCCGCAGACACATGACAGTTCCGCCTCGGGTCTCTCTCTCCTCAGAAACCCGACCATGGCTTCGAGCGAACCTTCATTGCCGAAATTGCCCGAGCCGAAGAGCCCGAACAACGTTATTCTTCGAGGCGTTCGGCGCACCCCGGTGCGGTGGCCGCTTGGCTGATGGGGTGCTGCTGCGATTGCGCCGGCGCTCGCCAGGCTGTCAAAGCTGTCAGCAGCGTCGTTCCTGGCGGTCATTGGCTTTGTACCGGTTGCGAACGGAGTTCCAGTATCCAATCGGCGTGATCACCTTTCGGCGGCGCGAAATACCGGACATTCGTGGCAAACGGTGATCCGGGAGCCGCCTCGCCCGCTCCCGAGGACGGATCGACCCAGCGAGCCGAGACCTGCGGCCCGGCGAGCTTCGCAAGGTCGAGGGTGATGCCTCTCCCGTTGGGAAGGTAAATGGGTGCGAACGATCCATCCATGGTCCGCGCGGACATTGTCCGGGCGCGGTAGCTGCCCTGTCCTGCGATGAGAAAGTCGTTTCCCCTGTCAGGTTCGAGCTCCCACCATCTGATCGACGAAAAAATATCGATGGAGAACCTGCATGCTTCTTGCCCCTGGGCTGTCGAGCGCCTGCTGCCAGGTCATTTCGGCTGGCCAGAGGCCCGGGCCGCCGAAGTGCCAAGTCGGGTTGTTGCCGAAGATGTGTCCGGAAGCCCCGGAAAGAAGCGCCTGGTAGGCCTGCACCCGCACGCGATGGCCGTCCGCGCCGAACTCGTTTTCGTAGGCGCTCTCGATCAGGAAATAAGGCATGTCGCCCGAGGCGTGCTGGACAAGTGCCGCCGCATGGACGGGTTCGTAGGTGTAGACATTGTTCACGGAAAGCCACGGTTCTTCCCGCCAGTAGTCCAGAGCCGCCGTTTCGGGCGCGCTGTGGGCGGTTTGCAGAGCATCCGGGTCGGTTTCCCGAATTCCCTCTGCGACCGCCCTGACAAGGCTCCTGTCCGGCGGGTTGTAGTCGCCGCCCTCGACCCAGATGATGTTTCCGAGGCCGCCATAGCGCTGTCCGACGAATTGGCCGTAGGCTCGCAGGCTCCTCTCGCCGCTGGCCGCCATCTCCTGGTACCAGCCCTGGTCCCCGCCGCCATAGCCGAGATAGGAGGGGACGAGCAGCACCACGAAACCGAGATCGCGTGCACGGCGCAAGACCCAGTCGGCTTGCCTGAAATAGGCTTCGTTGGGAGCGCTGAAGTCGCCATTGCGAAGGAAAGGGCGGTCCCCGTAGGCATTGGCGGGAGCGTTGCGGGCAAAACGATGCTCGACAAGGCTGATCAGCACCGTGTTGAACCCGCGTGCCCGCCTGTCACGAAGATAGATATCCGCGTCCTCGCGCGTCAAATCGGCGATCAGCGACCAAGCGGCGTCGCCATTGATCAGAAAGGCACAGCCGACAGCGTCTTCCAGATATCGGTTGCCGGGCTCCACGCGCAGAGGGAACGGCTGCTGGATATGGTCGGCCATGGGCGCTTCGCAGGCATGGCCGACCAAGGTCGTCGCAGCCAGCAGGCAAAACGCGAGACCACAGAAGCGCAGATCCATGACGGTCCAGACCTCTATTCGGCCGCAGGCTAGTTTGCCATTTTGGCGGCAGGCGCCGTTTTCGCGTTCGCGGCGAGGTGGACGGAATACTTGTCGGTGAATTCGCTGGAGGTGATCATGCCGCGAGCGATGGAATCCCTCGACATCGAGCCGTCCCTCAGTTGTTTGGAATAGACGTCCAGCCCGTACCCGTCGCCGCCCCTGTCCATGAGCAGCTGGTAGAGGAAGCCGACATAGGTACGGTCGCTCAGGCCGATGGTGGAATACTTCCTCAAGAATTCCCTGGAGTGCATCAGTTCAATCATCATTTTGGGAACGTCGGCCGAGCCGTCGGCCAGGGCTGCGGACCACCGTTCGAGATCTTCATCGCTTGCTTTGCGCCCCAGTATTAAGCAATGGGCGAAACTTGCCTGGCGCATCGTAACGGTCTCGATCTTGTCGCTGTCTGCAAAATCGCAACGGCGCTGCGGCCTCGGCAGCGGCTGTGGTCCGCGAATTAAGTCCCTCACCGCAATGTATGCGGCCTTGGGTCCTGCCGGGCTCCAGCCGCGGTCCGCGGAGCCGACAAGCCGGACCAATCCCATCGATGCTTCGAAGTCGGGCGCCCAATAGGTTTCATCCAGAAGCTCATAGATATGGGCGGCTTCCACATTGTATTTGGCCTGCAGCTGGCGGAGGCGCAGCATGGCCCGCATTAACCCTTCGGCCTGCTGTCTTTCACTCTGCCGGCTTCCATAGGGATTGTTGAATTCGGTGACCCAGATCGGCTTCCCATAGCTGGCGAGCACCTTGAAGGCAGGCTCCGGATCCTGGCCATACATATGCCAGATCGAAATGTCCCATTTGATGCCGTCCCGTTTCATTCGTACGAATGCCCCGGTGTGGCCCCACCCCGCGGTGCCGACGGCCTTGCGGATGCCCGGGTCGACTTCGCTCATGCCGTCGGACAATCCTTTCAAGACGGCGCTGACCTTGGCCCAGCGCGGGCCGAAGTAGTCCAGCACTCCGGTGCCGCCCGCCAGACCCCATTCGCAGGGGTAAGTGGTGCCATCGTCGCGCTTCTCGCATGGTTTGATGATGGCATAGTTCTCCATCTCGTTGCCAAGTTCCCAGGTGCGGATGTCATCCTTGAACCGGGATCCGAATGCGACTGCCAGAGCGCGCGCCTTGCCGTAGAGCTCGTCGGTGTTGTCTTTATCAAGATCGATATTGCCGGGGGTGATCACGGGCAGCACCTCGATGGCGTGCTTCTTGCCCTCCGCCACGAGTTCCGCCAGCCTGTCCGCCGAAGGAAGGTCGGAAATGTTCACGCGGTAGGACTTCATCCCCAAATCTTCGAGGTAGTCGAACTGGCGCTCGATCGAAATGCCCGGATACGCCGTAATCGGGTGGCCATTGGCCCCCCAGAGGATGTCGCCGGAGGCCGACGAAGCCATGGCAAGCAGACAGGCCGCCCCGATCAACGCACATCTCAACATTTCAGTCACTCGGTTTTCACGAGGCTGCAACACTAGCCTCGTCGCGGACCGCAACAATCTGTCTATATTGGGAGCCCGCCCCTCATCCGGCTACGTCTTTCGAATGCGGTTCGTAGCCTTTCGGCCGCTATGCGCGGCGACGCTACTGAGTAAAGAGCGACCGCTTTCGAGACTTTCTCCGGATGCAGTGTTTGCCATCGGAGAAGCGGGTTGAGGCGCCCCTTCGGTCTCAACCGAATGTGGGACCGCCCTACTTCCTTTTGGCTTCTACTTCGAACCGCCGGCCTATGTTTTTCTGCCCCGGGAACGGTGGGCGGACCCAGACGTCAACGTCGGCGCTTGCTCACTAGCAGCCGGCACCCGGGACCATCATGAGCGTCAAACGCGCACTTCTGCTGAGCACGGGCGATCGTTACATCGTGATCGGCCTAAACTTTCTCACCATCGCGGCCGTTTCTCGCATCCTGACCCCCGAGGAAATCGGCATTTCGGTGATCAGCCTGGCAATCCTCGGCATCGCACTGTCGGCGCGGGAATTCGCCAGCTCGAGTTTCATGATCCAGCGCCCGGTCCTGAGCAGGGAGGACATCCGCGGGACTTTCAGCTTGATGCTCGCCCTCACAGCCGCAATTGCGGCCTTTCTGGTTACGGCCGCTCCGGCACTCGCGTCCTCCTTCCACGAACAAAAGCTGGCCCCCTATCTCCGGCTGGTATCCGTATGCCTGTTCATCGAGCTGATCTCCATCCAAGTCGTTACCCTGATGCGCCGTGAAATGGCATTCGGAAAGGTCGCCATGATCAACGTTGCCGGGGCGGCGACGGGAGGCGTGGCGACCATCGCGCTGGCGCTGATGGGGTTCAGCTACATGAGCTTTGCCTGGGCCTGGCTGGCGAGCAGCACGGTCACCGGCGTGCTGGGCCTCGCGCTGCGCCCGGATTTCTGGATGTTCAGGCCGACATTCAAGCAATGGCGCGGGATAGTTGCTTTCGGCGGCTACAATGGCGCGATCGTGTTTCTCTACAGGGCATATGAGGCCTTGCCCCTCCTGTTGTTGGGCCGTGTCCTGTCGCCACATGCGGCGGCGCTCCTCAGCCGCGGACTGACGGTGTGCCAGATACCCGACAAACTGATCCTCGGCGGAGCCATGACGGTCGTGCTTCCCGCCTTTTCCGCCTCGGCCAGGCAGGGCGCGGATCTCAAACGATCCTATCTGCATGCCATCGAAATCATCACCGGACTTCACTGGCCCGCGCTGCTGGCCCTCGTCGCGCTGTCCTATCCTGTCGTGGACATCGTGCTCGGCCACCAATGGCGGGCAGTCGCACCGCTGGTGCAAGTCATCGCGCTGGCGTCTCTTTTCACCTTCAGCTTCGAGCTGAACCACCCGGTGATGATGGCGATGGGTTCGATCAGGGACATGTTCGTAAGGTCGCTGATCGTCGTTCCTGTCTCAGCAGTCGTCATGACGAGTGCGGTCTTGGTTGCCGGCCTCATGGGCGCGGCATTGAGCCTGATGTTCATTGTGCCGTTCCAGGCATTTGTGTCCTTGAGCTTCGTGCGTCGCAGGCTTTCGCTGCGGTGGGACGAAATCGCTGTCGCCGTCCGAAAGAGCGGCGTCGTTGCCGCGTTGACCGCACTCGGCCCACTGGGCATGGTCGTTGCCGGCGGCTTCAGCTTCGACCTATCGCTTGGACAGGCGATATTCGCTGGGTGTCTTGCAGCGGCCGGCTGGCTGGCCGGAGTGTTCGTGACCAGCCATCCCTTGTTCGACGAAATCGTGAATGCCGGTCGACTCTTCCGTAATGCAGTTGCTCCGGCATGATTGCCGATGCTGTTGCGAACGCTTCCCGGATCGGTGACGCAATTTGGGTTTCATGGGAATGGCGAAGCGCTTCATCCGGTTGCTTTGCCGCAATTCCGGACGGAAAAACCGTTCACATCTTTCCTGGTATTGCGGCCGCGGCCAGCAGTTCCCTCCATTGCTGCAGGAACCGAACTTTGGTTGCAGCTGACGCGGTATCGCGCAGCAAGCGGCTTGTTTGCGCCTTCTCCGCGGCGCTTCGCGAAAGCGCTGTCCCCATCGCCTGCGCGATCGCGGCGGGATTATCCGGCTGCACCTGTGAGCACACGCCCCCGACGGCCTCCACCAGGGCGCTGCCGGCGGACACTATCGGCAGCAGTCCCATATAGGCGGCCTCCAGTGCCGGCATGCCGAAACCTTCGAGAAGGCTTGGCAATACGAATGCCTCGGCATTGCCGTAGAGCCAGCGCAACTGTGCGTCGGGAACGTATCCCATGAGCCTCACGCCCGGAACGGTCCCCGCGAGTTCCGCAATCTCCGCGTAGCCGTCGCCGCGCGATCCGCACAGCACATATCCGACACCCTGGCCGTGAAATCCGCCGCCTCGATACGCCTTCAGGGCGGCGACCTGGTTCTTGCGGGTTTCGAACGCGCCGACGGTGAGAAAGAACGGGCCGTCCACCCCGGGGGCCGCCTCTGCCGGGCCGTCGAACAGTTCAGCGCGCAGATAGAGCGGGATTGTCTTCAGGAATCGGAAACCGGACCCGAAAAGGATCTCGAAGTCGTTGGCGGAAAAATTGCTGACGAAAACGACGCCGGGCCCCACGCGCCGGATTTTCTCGTATGCAAGCCGGTAATTGGCGCAGGTCCGTTCGTCATAGAGGTCGCCATGCGTCAGCGGGCCGACATCGTGGCAAAGGACAATGTCGTTGTCCGTCAGGCGTGACCTCAGGACGTAGAGCGGATCCAGGAACAGCCGGATGCCACGTTCGCCGACCTTGTCACGGATCAGGAACATTTCTCTGTCCCGGAGCCAGTTGATTTCCAGCATCATCAGCCGGGCGACAATCTTGCGGACCAGGCCCTCGGGGGCGAAGGAACCCAGCCGCCAATACCGGATCCCCGCCCCGACGGGGACGAATTCCCGGGTCAGGTCCTTGGCGATGTGATAGGCCCCGGTCCTGTTCAGGATCGACAGCGAGTTGTCGAAGAGCAGCGTGCCGACGGACGCCAGTCCGCCCGGGGCGCGTAATCCGCGCGGATCGATCCGTTCGTTCATCTTGCCCTCTCCGTGCTGCGATCTGACAGAGTGCCACGCCGCTCCAGCTATAGTTCCACTCCCGCGTATGCATAACGAACCGCCCGGTCTCGCCGCTTCGAATATCCCGGCAACGTCGGTCCCTGCCAGCCCGGTTAACCGCCGAATTCCCCGAAGTCGGCGTCGACGTGAGTCATGAGCTCGAGGTATTTCCATGCGATCCATCGCCAGGAATAACTGCTGGCCCTGGCATGTCCCTTGGCGACCAGCCGCTCCCGCAAATCCCGGGTGATCATCAGCAGGCGGACGGTTTCGGCCCACGATTGGACGTCGTCGGGATCAGCATAGAGAGCCGAATCCCCACAGATCTCGGGCAGACAGGGCGAGGTCGAGGCCACGACCGGGCAGCCCGAGGCCATCGCCTCGATGGCGGGCAGCCCAAATCCCTCGATGCGTGACGGAAACAGAAAGCATAGGGCGCCTTCGAGAGCCTTCTTGAAGTCGTCGTCCCCTATCCATCCGAGGAAGACGATGTTCGCGGGCATTTCCGGGAGGTATCGCAGGATCGTCTTCTCGTCGACATCGCCTGGCATCCAGAGATCGAGACCCATCTCGTCGAGGAGCGGGGCCAGCCTGGCGAGAAGTGCCACGTTTTTGTACTCCTGGTCCCGTCTTCCGAGGCAGAGGACATACGGTCTACCGCGGTCGACCGTCAGGGACGATCTCGTTGCATCCCATCTCTTCGCATGGTCGCTGCCATTGTAGGTGACGACGATGTTTTCGTCCGGCGCGATGCCGAACTCCACCAGATGGCTGCGCGAGAGCTGCGAGACGGTGGTGATGCGGGCGGCCCGCCTGCCGAGCGCCGGCAGGATAAGGCGGTGCGCCCATCGGAAACCCCGCCCGTAGCTCGATGGCATGAGCCTGGTGTGCAAATCGTGGATGCACGCGATCTGGCGCCTCAGTGCGATGGGAGCAAGGTTGCAGAAGCTCAGCAATCCTCCCGGTACATGCCAGGGCAACTGCGCCTGCACCCAGAATTGCGGGAGACGCGGCCTGCTGAATTCGGGCACGATCCGGACGGGGATGGCGTCGAGGCGGAAGGTTTCGGGAAGCGGACGCGGAACCAAGAGATCGATCTCCAGGTCGCGGCCAAGCGGATGTCCTTCTGAAATGAGAGCGTCGAGGGCCACGGTCACTTCGCTGGCGTAGCGGGCTACGCCGGTCGGCCGAAGCGTCGTGAAATCTCCGTTTATCGTCCAGCGCCGTCTCGGCGATTCCCGGTCCGACCCCGTCCAACCCGTATGCCCGATCAACGATCCGACGTCCCCGGCGAGCGAGCTCGCAAGCGGTGTCCTGGGGCGGTGTCCATTCAATAGCCCCGCCGATCGTGCTGGTGGCGATTGCGTTGTGTCGAACTCGATTTTACCCATCTCCACCTCCCCGGGCTCCCAACCAGACTAGCACCGCGGAAGGCACGAAGGTCCTCGAACGTTTGAGGTAGGCGGACTACCTCACCTCGCCTATCAGGATGATTTCCGGGGTACCGGATGACCCGATGGCCATGGTGACCTGAGGTTTTCGCGGCCCCACATTGAAGGTTCACCGGGGACGACATGGCGCGGCGTTGGACAATCAATGGGCGTTTTCTTTCCCAGCCGACAACAGGCGTCCAGCGCTATGCGCGCGAGGTCGTCCGTTCGCTCGACGCTTTGCTCGCGGAACAGGGGCTTCTCGCCCGCGGTCTCGACCTTCGACTGCACTGCCCGCCCGGGTCCAAGGAGATCCCCCTCGCTTTCATCGAACGCTTCGAGATCGGCCGCACGAGCGGCCATATCTGGGAGCAGACGCAGCTCCCCGCGTCCCTCGGCGGCGGCGGACTGCTCAGCCTCTGCAACACAGGACCTCTGCTTTCCCGCAAGCATATCGTTTGCATCCATGATGCGAACGTCTGGAAGGCTCCGCAGAGCTACTCCCTTGCCTTCCGGAGCTTCTACCGTACCTTGCTGCCCTGCCTCGGTCGGACCGCATGGCGCATTTCGACCGTTTCCGACTATTCGCTGGGTGAACTGGTCCGCAACGGCATTGTCCCTGCGCACCGGGCCTTCGTAGCCCCGAACGGTCATGAGCATGTCTTGCGATGGACGCCTGAACATTCCGCGGGAACACGGCTGGCCGCCTCGCCGGAAACCATCGTCATGATCGGCAGCGCCGCACCCCACAAGAACGTGAGGCTCATCCTGGACATGGCCGAGCGCCTTGCCTCGGCCGGGCTCAGGATCGCGATCGTCGGCATGTCGGATTCGCGCGTCTTCAGGTCGGGATCACCCAGGGCCAAAGCGCAAAACATCCACTGGCTCGGCCGCATCTCGGATGGCGAACTGGCGGCTCTCCTTGCGGATTCGCTATGCTTGGCGTTTCCCTCGCTCACCGAGGGCTTCGGCCTTCCCGCCCTTGAGGCTATGGCGGTCGGCTGCCCCGTGGTGGTCTCCGACCGCGCCAGCCTGCCCGAGGTCTGCGCAAACGCAGCGCTGTTTGCACCGCCCGACGACCCGGAAGCATGGTTCGACCGTTTCATGCAGCTGCGCGATTGCGAGGACAAGCGGACGCAGATGATACGCAGGGGACGGGCGAGAGCCTCGGCATATGGTTGGCGAGCGACGGCCTTGCGCTATCTCGAGGCGATGGCCGCCGCAGACGACGCCGATACACAAACGAAGGTCGTCAGAGTACGCGAACTCACATGATCTCATGAAGCGCCTGGACGGCCCCGAGCGATTCCAGGATGGCGCAATCGAAGTTCTCTTCGGAAAACCGTCCTGCATTCCTGGCACAGGCGCGGGGCGTCACGGCATGGCAGTTCTCTTCGAACCGTTCGACCGCCTCCTTGAGGTGATCGACCGTCTGGGCCTTGAACAGCACGCCCGTGGGTTCGGGAGACGACCCGAGGCGCTGCACGATGTCGACTGCCCCGCCGCGGCCGAAAGCGATCAGCGGCGTTCCGCAGGCCTGTGCCTCGGCTAAGGCTATGCCAAAGTCCTCGCAGCCGGCGAAGACCATCGCCTTTGCCCGCGCTAGGCTGTCCACATAGTCCTGCCTGGGCAGGTATCCCGCAAAGGTGACGTTCGGGCCCGCAAGCGCCCGCAGGCTGGCCGATTGCTGGCCTTCGCCGACGATGACCAGCCGCCGCGACGGCATTTCGTTGAAGGCTCGGACGACGAGGTCGGTGCGCTTGTAGGGGGCGAGGAAGGACGCCGAAACATAGTAGTCGTCCTTGTCCTCCACACAAGGGAGCTCTTTTAGCGAGACCGGAGGGAAAACGACGCGCGCCTCGCGTCCGTAGATGTGCTGGATCCGGGAACGGACATAATTCGAGTTGGCCAGCATAAGATCCGGGCCATGCGCGGTTCTCGTATCCCACGTCCTCAGGCGATGGAGCATGTACCGATAGAGCATTCCTTTGGGGCCGAAGCCAAGCCGCCCTTGCTGAAGATAGGAAAACTGCTCGTCCCAGGCGTAACGGATCGGGCTATGCACATAACAAAGATGCGGCTGGTCCGGCCTGGTGATCACGCCGCGCGAAAATGCGGCCGAAGACGAGATCACCGCCTCATAGCCCGTCACGTCGAACTGTTCGATCAGGAAGGGACAAAAGAAGAAAAGCGACCGATAGAATTTCTGCACCATCGGAATCCGGTTGGCCGCGGACGTATGGAATTCCACATCCTGGAAATATTGCTCCTTCACCTCGGCCGGCAAAAAATCGAAAAGCGTGAAAACTTCAGCATTGGGGAACTGCTTGCATATCTGCGCCAGTACCCGTTCACCGCCCCGGAAATTCGGGCACCAGTCATGGACGACCGCTATCCTGGCATACCTGTCGACGCAGAGCCGCGGTGCGGCCGGCACCTCTTCGATGGGCATATCGACCCTGGCCGCGGTTGCCAGATCGGAAGCGCGTTCGTGGAGCATGGCTCCCCCTTGCATCGGCAGGCCAGCAGTCTCCATTCCTTGCAGCGGCCCGGGCAAGTTGTCCGATCGGCTATAGGCTGCTCCGGGCGCATGTTCGCCTAATACTTATGGCTGCGGTCGTTCACCGGGGATACTCCGAAAGCCAGTCCCAGAAGGTAAGCCAGGCTACCTCCGTCTCCTTTTATGCAGGCTGTTTCGGCCCCCCCTTGCCGATTAGGATCGGCCTGAACCAAACATGGGCCGGCCGTGAAACTCACCGTGATCATCCCGACGCTTGGCCGCAGCCAACAGGTCGCTCGCCTGCTCCGCTACTTGAGCGGCCAGACAAGACTTCCCGACGAGGTCATCCTGTCGGCGCCTGACGCAACGCATGTCGAACTCCCGGAAAGGTGTCTCTTCCCCGTCTCACTCGTTTTCGGTCCGAAAGGACTGGCTGCGCAGCGCAACACCGCTCTCGCACGATCCCTTGGCCGCTTCGACATCGTCACGTTCTTCGACGACGATTTCGTTCCATCCGCCGAATATCTGGAACAGATCGAAAGAGCTTTCGCGGAAAATGACGGATGGGCGGTGGTGATGGGCATGGTGATCAGAGATGGAGCCACGAATGCCGGCCTCACCTGGGAAGCCGCCGAGGCCGCCTTGCGGGGAGCCGAGGGCAAAAAACATGATGGACCGCCGGTGGTCGACCATATCGGAGCGTACGGATGCAACATGTCGCTCCGTTCCTCGCTTGTGGGAGATCTGCGCTTCGACGAGCGTCTGGTCCTTTATGGCTGGCAGGAAGACATCGACTTCACCAGCCAAATGAGATCCAGGGGTCGTGTGGTCTGCGTGACCTCGATCACCGGCGTCCATCTCGGCCTCAAGACCGGGCGGGTGAGCGGAGAGCGGTTCGGCTACTCCCAGGTCGTGAACGCTATCTACCTGATCAAGAAAGGCTCCGTTCCGGCCTCTTTCGCGCTGCCCCTGATGTTCAGGAACATTGCGGCCAACCTGGCAAAGAGCCTGCGCCCGGAGCCGTATGTCGACCGGAGGGGCAGGCTCCGGGGCAACATGCTCGGGATCCTGCATGTCGCCATGGGGCGAATCGAACCCGAATACATCTTGAAAATCTGAGGCGGGAACGCAATGCAGAAATGGCTTGTGACGGTGGCGGCTTCATTGGCGGCGGCGACCGCCTTCGCCTTGCCGGCGGTAGCTGCCGAGTATCTCCTCGGACCTCAGGACAAGGTCAGGCTCAAGGTCTACGAGTGGCGCGCATCGCGCGACGTGATCTTCGAATGGACCGCTCTCAACGATGATTTCGTTGTCGGCGCCGACGGCACGCTGTTCCTGCCATTTGTCGGCCAGATACGCGCACAGGACACCTCACCGGGCGACCTCGCCCGCGCAATCGGCGACCGCCTGATGCAGCAGATGGGCCTCGGCCGCCCACCGGATGTCGCCGTCGAGATCGCCCAGTATAGACCGTTCTACATCGTCGGCTACGTGGCGCAGCCCGGCGAGTTTCCCTACAGACCCGGACTGACGGTCCTGCAGGCGCTGGGAATCGCCGGCGGCTTGCGGATACGCGAGGATGACATTCCGAGGCTCGAGCGTGAGATCATCACTGGCCAGGGCGACGTGGGTCTGTTGGCGCTGAGCAGCGTCGCTCTGCTTGCGCGCAAAGCGCGGCTGGAAGCCGAGCAGGCCGGCAGCGATGAGATCGCCTTCCCGGCGGAACTGAAGGACAGGGCTTCGAACTCAACGGTCGCGGTAGCGATGGAGCAGGAGAGCAGGATCTTCGCAGTCCGCAAGCAAGCGATGACGACGCAACTGCGTTCGCTAAGCGAACTCAGGGACTTCCTGGGAAAGGAACTGGAGTCGCTCCAGCGGCAGCTAACCTTCCGCGACAAGCAGATTCAACTCATCCAGAAGGAACTGGAGGGCGTTTCGACCCTTGTCCAGAAGGGGCTGGCGGTTGCACCGAGGGAACTCAACCTGGAAGGGACGGTCGCCCAGATGCAGGGCGACAGACTGGCTGCCGAGACCTCGCTGTTGCGGGTGAGGCAGGAGATGAGCAAGACCGATATCGAGATCCTCAATCTCAACAACCAGCACGCCAGCGAGATCGCCGAGGCTTTGCGGGAAACGCAATCGCAGCTCAATGAAGTTACCAACAAAGCCGACACCGCATCGCTGTTGCTGCACGAAACCGCGGTCACGGCTCCAGCCCTGCTCGCCCTCAAGGAACGCGCTGAAAGGGCCAAGCCGATCTTCAAGATCGTCAGGGCGACGGGCAGCGGTTCGGAAGAACTGACCGCCGAGGAAACGACATCGATCGACCCAGGCGATACCGTGAAGATTGAAATTCCCCCGCCGCAGCCCGGTTTGGCTGCCCTGCCCTCGGACAGTGGCATTCAGGCCGAGAAGCTTCCGGATCAGGGTACCAACTGATCAAGCGCGTATTGCAGCGAGGCGGCTTCTGAAAGCTGAAACCGCTCCAGCTGCAGGCTGTCTGGAAGGACGCGCCGCAAGCCAAATTCGATGCTTGTGCGGAGCCGCAACGCCCTTGCCACTTGCCTAGCACTTCGAGGCCGCATATCAGTGAGCACTCGCTGGGCTCATCGAGCCCCTGACGGAATCTTCTGCCGCGGTGCGCCGGTCAGCCCTGCGGATGCCGCTGGAGATGTCGGTGCTCATGGGTGTAGTCGCCGTATCGGCGGCAGGCGTTCTGATGGGACTGCGGTTCAAGGCTGCCGCCCTGATCGCGGCGACAGCTCTGCTCATGATCGGCAGCTTTGCCTGGAATGGCCTTGGGCTACCGGGTTACGTGACGATCGCCAGATTCCTCATCCTGGCGTTTGCACTGGCCTGCGCCTACATCGTTGGCCTGTCGATTTCCGTACATTGGAAACGCACCCGAGTGTGAGCAACCTCGGCCTTCGAGCAGTTCACATCAAGAGGATTGCTAACGAAAGCCTTCATTTGCAATCCGCGTAGAACCTTGGATTTCTGGAATCTTCGCCGCTGTTCGATCCCAGGTGTTCGTAACCGCCGCGTCAGAGGGATCTCTAATCCCAAGTGTATCCTTACTGTGACAACGATGCGGTGAACGCCGCGAGCGGCTTATCACATAGGCCATTCTTGGTAATGGAGCCAAGCTGAAACGGCCACTACCCTGTCGCGAGTGCGTCGAAGCCAGATCGGCCGAATAGCAAGTAGAAAGACATTTCGTAGATTAGTGTGCGCCCAGCGACAGAATGGCGCCGTTTTTCCATCGAGTCGCACTTTAGAGTGAAACAAAAACGATGCGACCACGTCGTCGTAGAAATCCCCCGTTCTAGGAGGCTCTGTCGACGCGCATCACTGCAAAGACGGTCCTGATCAAGATCACGAGATCGAGCCAGACCGACCAGTTCCGCACATATTGAATATCCAGCGCCACGCGGCTGGGGTAGTCCATGCTGCTTCTCCCGCTCACCTGCCAGAGACCGGTAAGCCCCGGCCTCGTCCGAAGGTATTCCCCCACGTGATCGCCGTAGCGCTTGAGTTCGTCCTTCACTATAGGCCGTGGACCCACGCAGCTCATCTCGCCGCGGATGATGTTGACGAGTTGAGGGAGTTCGTCGAGGCTTGACTTGCGCAGGATCCACCCGAGGGACGTGACGCGGGGATCGTCCCTGATCTTGTGGATCGCCTCCCACTCTGCGGTGACCTGGGGATTGGCTTCGAGATATGCCTTGAGAACTTCTTCTGAGTTCGCGACCATAGTGCGGAACTTGTAGCAATTGAACGGCTGTCCGCCGAAGCCCACTCGGCTGTGCGAGAACAGTGCCGGACCTCCTGCCGTTATCCGAATCAGCAGGGCAACGACGATCATAATCGGTGCGGCCATCACGAGCGCTGCGATCGCTATGACCAGATCCATGATCCGCTTCAAGATCCCTCCTAAGGGAGGGTTCGTCGTTCCTGCGCTCAGGGAGGTCGACAGATCCGTCAAAACCGCCCCCGCGTTATTGGGGTCGGGCGAAGCAACGACGTGCAGAACTGTCGTTCGGCTATCGGCCGGCTCGGGGAGAAATGGATGAATCCAGATCGTCGCTCCCTGATGCGGCTGCTTCTCGAAGGCCTCTGTTGCCATGGGACGATAGCCGGTTCGAAATTGGTTCGATACTCTTCCAAGGCTGAGGCCTGCGGGCAAGAAAGGCAAAGGGGGTATCGCGACGCTCCGGGGCTCCCCCCCTAATCCCAAGGAATGATCCCCCTACGCGATTTTGCGCCTTCCGAAGGAGGACATCCCGATACGAGGTTCACGCCTTGCGGCGCTTGGACATCGTCAGTAGTACGCCAAGTATGGGGGTCTTGCTGGCCTGCAGTGTCCTGACAAGCTCTCGCAGCGTTTCGACATGTGTCTTGCCCCACTCGGCGACGATGACAACGCCATCCAGGACGGATCCCACAATCAGTTCGTCGGCGCCCGAGGCGAGGGTCGGTAGGTTGACGATTACCATGTCGTATGCAGCAAGTCGGTAGGCGGCAAGGTCGCCGGCGGTAAGCTCCGCGAGGAGTGCCCTCATTTTGCCTGGTACCAGCAGATGCGTTTCGTCCACTGCCGAACTTGGGAGCAGGTCGAACGGCCGCCCCGGAGCGGGGATGATGTTGAGCCGGATCGGGTCCTGGCACGGTTTGTCGTAGGCCCGCAATGGGCCGAGCAGCCGCGCGGTCATGGTCGCCCGGATATCGGCGTCAATCACCAACGTCTTCAGGCCGGATATCGCGTAAAGCGAGGCAAGGTTGCTGGCGACTGAACTCTTCGGACTGTCGTTGGACACGGCGGTCAGCCCGAGGAACTTGATCGGGTGACTGGTTTCCGCGAGGCTGATTTCCGTTCGTGCCTTCCTGAGGCCGCGGCTGTATCCGGAATGGGGATATTTTATCACTTCGTCGAGGCGGCTGGAATCCATTCTCCAGCTGGCGGGCGGCAATTCTCCGATGCATTCGAGGCCCAGGTTGTCTCGGATGTGTCGTGGCGACCTGATAGTCCAGTCAAACGAATGCCTTGCAAACGAAAGTCCGATGCCGAGCATGAGCCCGGTAACCGCCGCGAGGGCCAGCAGCAGCTTCGGCCTGGGCGCGCTCGGATAGAGCGGCGCCGTCGCAGCCGTGATCACCCTTGCGTCGGCAACCGGGTAAGACTGCTGGCTTACCGAGTTGGTGTAAGCCTGAAGGAAGCTTTCGTACATCTTCTGGTACGTTTCAGCAGTCACCTCAAGCTCTTCCAGCGTCGGCACGGTGTCGCCCCCGCCTTTGGCTTCATGGCCGACGCTGTAGTCGTGCCGTGACCGAAACTCCTGCGCTTTCGCCATCGCCTCGTTCATCTGGGTGCGCAGTTGCCCAAGGCGTTGCTCGAGCCACGCGCCGCCTTCCTTCGCGGCGTCGGTCTTGGTTTCGATCTGCTCGCGCACGAAGGCGTCGGCGGTGGCGTTCGCGATCCTGGCTGCGCCCTCGGGATCGAGAGCGGTGAAGGATATCTCTATTGCGTAGGAGACGCCGACCCTGCGGATGTCGAGGCTGTTGCGGATAACCAACATGCTGCGCCGCCACTTCAGGTAATCGGTCAACGGCGCGGGCGTTTCAGGTGCGCTCAGGCCGGAATGCTCCCAAAGCGAGGTGATCCAGGCGCTTTTCCGGAGCCCGAACTCGTCTAGCAGCATGTTTCCAAACTTCCTGAATCTCTCCCGCAAACTCGGAGTCTGCGGACGGTTGAATTCGGGGTCGTCGACAAGTTTCAACTGATGAAGGACCATCGCCGCGATCTTTTCCGACTGCATGACCGCGATCTGGCTTTCCACCTGGGCCGTATCCAGTGACAGATTTACTTCGCCGCCTTCCTGCAGGTGTTGCGGCAATTTCGGCTCGATCAGAATCTGCGCCTTGGCGGTGAAAGTAGGGTCGGTGGTCGAATTGTAGAACCAGGCCAGCAGGAGAGCCGCGGCGAGGCAGGCGACGATGGTTCCAACATAGCGTCGCACAAATTCGGCTATGTCGGAGAGGCCAATGAACTCCTGGCCCGCAGGACGCTGCTGGTCCGTCGCCGCGGGCCACTGAGCGGGGAACATGCGGTTCATTCAATTTTCTCCTGCAGGCGTGCGGGAAATCCTGCGAACACGCCGTTCCCATGCAGGCGGTCGATGGCATTCGGCCGAGGTTTTCATTGAAAGCTGAGGCCCCCGCGATCCCAGGCTGCCATCAAAAGGTTACGCCTGCGCCAGGCAAGGTAAACGCCGCCAATTGGCGTATGGGCCCTCCTATTGGAAGGACAATGCGCGGCAGCTCCGCTGTCGTTCTGTCGACGAATGGCCTCTGCTGTCGTAGCGGGAGCTGCCGTCCACGATTGAGCGCCGGGTTCCGCGCAAGGGCATGATCGGGCATACGTTCTGGCCCCTGCCATTTTCCAACGCCTCCAAAGAGAACGCGGCGCAGTCCGCCATTCTTTCCACGCTCAGACGGAGGTCCGCGGATTCCCTCGCGATTTCAACCTGAATGACCTCGAGAAGGCGAGTGAGACGACAGCAGAACCGCCTTTCGTCGACATTCTCGCGGAACGGGAACCTCAATCCGGTCAGAGGCATCTGGCAGCCCACCCTTTCGTCAGCGCCCGAGAAGGACGCACTCTTCAGATACGAGACCCCCACGCTTGGAAGAGACATCCTTTCGGCCACCAGCGGACATGCTCCTATTGGATGAAGGAGCGCGAACCAGGGTGTTAGGGCTACTCGAATTCATGAAGAGGTCCGTTTCCGGCGGCATGCTACGGTGCCTGGGAATCGCGGAGCGGACCGTGAACATAGTCGGCCAAGCCAAGCCAAACACATTCGCCTTCGAAACCAGTGCCCTCATCAAGGCCACCGGCTTCCGGGAATACGACGCGCGTTGGTGGTTCGGGTATCCGGGCTCCGAGAAAGAGCCCGAACTCAACCTGATGGGCGTGCAAGCGATCGGGATGGGGCTCGGCACCCTGATCCGCCGAATGGGCGTCGGTCCAGACATCGTCACCGGCCACGACTTCCGCAGCTATTCCATGGCAATCAAGATGGCGCTCATCTCCGGCCTGATGGCGGCCGGCGCGCGCGTCAAGGACATCGGCCTGGCGCTTTCTCCCATGGCTTACTTCGCCCAGTTCGCATTTGACACCCCGTCGGTGGCCATGGTGACGGCCTCGCACAACGAGAACGGTTGGACCGGAGTGAAGATGGGGGCGCAAAGGCCTCTGACATTCGGCCCGGGAGAGATGACAGCCCTGAAAGCGCTCGTGCTGGCCGGTGAGTTCGATCTGGCGGGCGGGGGAAGCTATGAATGCGTAACGGGGTTTCGCGAGACATATATTGACGACGTGACCGCAGGAAAAAAGATCGGCAGGAAGCTGAAGGTGGTGGTTGCCTGCGGCAACGGCACCGCCGGCGCATTCGCGCCGCAGGTGCTGGAGCGCATCGGCTGCGAGGTGATCCCGCTGGACGTGGAACTCGACCATACGTTTCCTCGATACAACCCCAATCCCGAGGAGTTGCGGATGCTGCATGCGACCCGGGACAAGGTTCTGGCGACGGGCGCCGATGTCGGACTCGGCTTCGACGGCGACGGCGACCGCTGCGGTGTCGTCGACAACGAGGGCACCGAGATTTTCGCGGACAAGGTCGGCGTCATGTTGGCGCGAGACATCTCCGGGCTCCATCCGAAGTCCGTTTTCGTTGCGGACGTGAAGTCGACGGGACTTTTCATGACCGATCCCGTCCTCGCGCGACACGGGGCAACGACGGATTACTGGAAGACCGGACACTCCTACATCAAGAGACGCGTCGCCGAACTTCATGCCATGGCCGGTTTCGAGAAGTCGGGGCATTTCTTCTTCAATCCGCCGATAGGCCGCGGCTACGACGACGGACTCGTCACAGCGATTGCTGTCTGCGAGTTGCTCGACCGCAACCCAGGCAGGACCCTTGCTGACCTTTACCGCGATCTGCCCTTGACCTTCGGCACCCCGACAATGTCGCCCCACTGCCCTGACGAGGAGAAATACAGCGTGGTCGAGAAGGTTGTCGGCGAATTCAAAAAAATGAAGGGGAACGGGATCGAGTTCGCCGGCCAGCCGCTGGCTGATCTGGTCACCGTGAATGGAGTTCGTGTCGTTGCCCAGGACGGCACCTGGGGCCTGGTCAGGGCCTCGTCGAACAAGCCGGAAATCGTCGTGGTGGTGGAAAGCCCCGTCTCCCCCGAGCGACGTCGGGAGATGTTCGAGGCCCTCGATGCCGTCCTGCGCCGCAATCCGGAAGTCGGAGCCTACAACCAGACATTCTGAAAGGACTGGCCGATGCCGGACCGGATCGTAAGTTTTGTCATGAGCGGAGGTGTCGGCTCACGGCTGTGGCCGCTTTCGCGTGAAGATAATCCCAAGCAATTCCACGACCTTTCGGGCGACGGCTCCATGCTTGCCAAGACCATCCGGCGCCTCAAGGCGCGGCCGGATGGCGAAACCCCCATCTACCTGATAGCGTCCGAGCGGCACGCCGACCGCGTCATCTCGGATATCAGTCCCCTCGGCCTCAATGGCGGCCGGCCGATTTTCGAGCCT
The DNA here is from genome assembly GCF_029625735.1 of Mesorhizobium sp. WSM4935. Lineage (NCBI taxonomy): Bacteria > Pseudomonadati > Pseudomonadota > Alphaproteobacteria > Hyphomicrobiales > Phyllobacteriaceae > Mesorhizobium > Mesorhizobium sp. WSM4935. The sequence continues at coordinate 40,400 of NZ_JARTVR010000025.1, forward strand.
GTCGGCCGCAATACCGCCGCGGCGGTTGCGATAGCCACCCTGCAGACGATTTCCGAATATGGCAAGGACGCGCTTGTACTCGTGGTCCCCTCCGACCATGCGATATCGACCGAAACCCAATTCTGGGAAACCGTCGAGGCGGGTAGGCCGGCGGCAGCTTCAGGAAGCATCGTCATATTCGGCATCAGGCCGACACATCCCGAAACCGGGTATGGTTACATCGAGGTTTCGGACGGTCGCGACGGCGTGGCCGCCGTTTCGCGTTTCGTCGAAAAACCCGATGCCGAGACCGCCCGCCAATATGTGTCTTCGGGACGGTTCTACTGGAACGCCGGCATTTTCCTGTTTCGCGCCGATACGATGCGGAAGGCATTTCTCGACTTAAGGCCCGACATCTGGGAAGGTGCGGAGCGCGCCGTCAAGACCGCACGGGCCGACGTGTCGGGCATTTACCTGCCCCAGGGCTTCTACTCGACCGTCCCGTCGACCTCGGTCGACTACGCGGTCATGGAGCATGCGAACGACATCGCGATGGTCACGGCTTCCTTCCGCTGGAACGATCTTGGATCGTGGCAGTCGCTCCTCGAAGCGAGCCCGACCGACCGCGATGGCAACGTCGTGATGGGCGATGTCATCGCCATGGATTGCGACAGCTCCTACCTTAGAAGCCAGGGCAGGCTGCTGACCGTAGTCGGCATGAAGGATGTGGCGGTGGTGGCGACGCCGGATGCGGTGTTCGTTGCCCCCGTCAGCCACAGCCAGAACGTCAAGAAGGTCGTCGAGCAGTTGGAGAAGAGCGGACGGATCGAGACCAAGTTCACAGCGTCGGAAGATCGGGGCATCATCAGCGGAGCATGGCGCAGGCGCGTCGAGCATTGGCTCTTCGAGGAAACTCTGCCGCTGTGGTCCACGGCAGGTGTCGACGACGTGTATGGCGGCTTCCACGAGGCTCTCGGGTTCGACGCAAGGCCGTTGGGCAAACCCAAGCGCATGCGCACGATGGCGCGCCAGATCTACGCATTCGCGGTGGCGAAGGAACGCGGCTGGGCCGGACCGGCCGACAGTCTCATCGACCACGGCATCGGCTTCCTCGCGAAATACGGCCGCACCGACCGCGGCGGCTGGGCGCGCACCCTCAATTGCAACGGCAGCGTGGCCGACCCGGCGGAGGACGCCTACGACCATTCCTGTATGCTCCTGGCACTTGCCCATGCTCATCGGTGCGGCCATCGGGATGCCTTGCGGCTCGCGCAGGAGACATTCCGTTTCATCGACACTCATCTCGAGGACGGCTGCCTGAACGGCTTCCTCGAGTCGCCTGGCTGGAACGGCGTACGATTCTCGAACCCGCACATGCACATGCTGGAATCCTTCCTTGCCTGGCACGACGTCACCGGCGACCGCGCCTATCTGCGTCGGGCGGCACGTGTCATCGATCTCTTCCGCTGCCATTTCTTCGACCAGGAAAGCTGGACGCTCGGGGAACGTTTCGACGTCGACTGGCAGCCATTGCCGGGAGATGAGGGACAGTGGACCGAACCGGGGCACCATTTCGAATGGGCTTCCCTGCTCGTCGATTTCTCCCGGGCGAGCGGGCAAAAGGATCTGGTGGCCTTTGCAAGGAAACTCTATTCGTCGGCGGTCGCCAGTGGGTTGAATCGGGCCACGGGGCTGGCCTATGCAGCAGTTTCGCGGCACGGAATGCCGCTCGACCCGCTGTCCCGAAGCTGGCCGCAATGCGAGGCGATCAAGGCGGCCGTCGCGCTCGATGGCATTGGCGGGCCCGATCTGAAACCGGAGATCGAAGCGCGCGTCGCCCGCCTTTTCAGATGGCACATTGATGCCGCACCGCTCGGTTTGTGGATCGACAAGATCGACGAGCGCGGAAGGTCGGTGGCAACGGAGGTCCCCGCAAGCATCTTCTACCACCTCGTCACGGCGTTGATGCAGTATCTGGACAAGACCGCAGGACAGGTCGAACCTTTCCCGCTGCCAATTGCCGATGTGGGCAAGTCCTCTCTGAGGCGGGCCCACGCCTGATCCGTACGAGTCCATGGCCATGCGCAACAGCGCGACGTGGCGCCACTTTTTGCCATCGGCATGGATTGCTGAACCGGGGCTGATTCCATCATCCGTTACGCTCGACTTCGGGGCCAGGCTGGCGCCGAACTGCCGACCGACGCAATGGTCAAAGCCTGCCGGTAAGTTATGCCAATATGAGAGGCATGAAAGGCCTTTTCCAATCTTGGAACCGCGAGGACCTAGGCCGAGAGCGGTTGCGCTTGCCGCACTGCACGTGAGTGAATCCGTGCTGCTGGAACTCGAAGGACCCCACTTGTTGTCGGCCGCCGAGATCAGCGGATTGCTTAAGGAGACGACGTTGCGGAATGCCGCCGATCAAGTGGATAACCGCAGTTGCGCCCTCGCCAGCAGAAATAACCGAGTCGATGCGGAAAAACTTCAAGAGAAACAAACCCTAGCCGTACCGCCCCCGGCGTTCTCAAATCACGGCTTCGGCAAGCAAGTGGAACCCGCACATTCCGACAAAAGTGGCCGCAATCACCGATGATTCAATACCGATCCTTAAGGGAGTGTATACTCATCGCGTCAAATTTGCGGTACATTCTTTTCCGGGGGGAAGGAAAGCTTGGGCAGGGTGGTAAATGACGTACCGTTCACGTCCCGTTTTGCGCGGGAACGACAAACGTTCATCGTACGTCGGACTCAACGACGACGATATCGCCCTGATCAAGGCGCTGGGGTTCACGCCGAAGCGCTATCCGGCGGAGACGGTCATCGTCAGCCAGGGCGAGGTTAGCGATCGCGTATTCTTAGTCGAGGCGGGTTGGGGCTGCATTTCTCATGAACTCGAGGGCGGGCAGCGGCAAATTCTGGATTTTGCCCTGACGGGCGATATCGTCATGTCTCAGTCACCCGCGGGCAATGCTCTTGAAACGTTTGTGGCTCAAACTGAACTTTCGGTGTTGGTGGCTTCGACAAAGACTTTTTCCCTTGCCGCCATGAAGTCGCCCCGGCTTTTCTCCTTTATCCTCGACACCCTGATGCAACACCGAGCGGCTATCGCTCAACACCTAACCAATGTGGGACGACGCAGCGCCCTGGCGCGCACGGCGCATCTGTTCCTCGAACTGAGAGCGCGACTGGAACGGATCGGCTCCGTCACCCGCAACAGCTATGAATGCCCTCTCACCCAGTACGATCTCGCCGATGCGCTCGGCCTTACGCCGATACATGTCAATCGAATGCTGCGGGAACTGCGCGAGCGCAAATTTCTCGAATTCCGCCAGGGCCATGTCCGCATGCTCGATGAACCAGGCCTGACAAAATTTGCCCGATTCGAGCGCGACTACATCGACAGTTGAGGCCTGGGGCCGAATTCTCCATCGCCGCGCCGAGATTGCCGCCGCAGTGCTTTCATCCAATCGCTGGCCACGTATATCGGCGGCCACTCCGGTCCGGATCGCCGGCACGGCATCTGGCTGTAAGGCGGAACGATGGTGAACACTACCCTCGGCTGGGAGTGAACGTTTCCAGGAGCATCATGGGCCAAGTGAGAGCACCAGCGCAGGATTAAACCGACAACGCCCTTAGCGGCCCGCTACTGCACTTCTATCTTCACAGAGCGAGCGCTTGGTTTTGTTTAGGCCGTGCTGGCAAGTAAAATTTGCTGAAGCGGACGGGCGGCGTGAGGAGCCTCCAGGTAGGAGCATCGATGCCGCGATTGCCACAGGTAGCGGGTCAGTTGGAAATTTGAACCGCGTCGCGATCTTTCAGATTCGCTCCATGCGCTTTAAATTACAAAATAACATCCGGCGTTCCGCATTCAATTCTATCTGCAAGATTTGACTGCCATCGGAATTGCGGACTGTGCACACCAGATCGCAATTTGCCACCAGGTTGCGAACCATTTCGAGTGCCCGTTCCTTGGCCGACTCAATCCCCGGCAGGAGGGCTCCACGTGCATCTTGATAGACATCCCCCGCATCGGAAACATCGAAGAAGTATCGCGGCGTCGGAGGATCTATTAGGAGACTAGGATCGCCTTGAAAGGCCTCGGACTCCCTCGCCCGCCACATTCCTTTGCTTCGATGAAAGCAACACCCGACTCCCAAAGTGTCCTGGGCCAGCGGTGATCCTCAACATCCTCGCCCGCAGCCGCGACTCGGCGCCGGGCACGATCCTTGCGTTCCCCAGGCGCTGAAGCTGGCTCACTTGCCGGTCGGACGCGTGAGGCAGTCGCCAACTTCCTAAAAACGTTTCCTAGAGAGAGCCATCAAAGTCCATCCGAACCCCATGCGCTCCTTGAACCGCTCCACGCGGGCGCCAAAGAGAGCGCGTATAGGTGCATTGAGCTTCCACGAATTCACGATCCGCATCACTCCGACGCGGGCCACCGGCGAAACCGTGAAAAGTTCCTGCGACGCAAATTCGGGTTCGAGCAATTCGGCTAGCTCGTGACGATAAAGCCAGTGACGCAGCTGCCCCGGCGCAGGAGGTGGAATCGCATTGTACTTTTCGAGTACATGACGGTTTTGCGTTGCCAGCATCAGATAGCCGCCAGGCCGAAGATGGGTGGCGAGTTTGCGGACAAAAGCTTTTTGATCGAAGACGTGCGAGAGAACTTCCAGGGTGACGATCACGTCGAATGTCGATTGGCCGAAGTCCAGGGCCAAGAAATCTCCTGCAGTGAAAGTGATGTGTGGCCAACGCTTTGCCGCGCAAGTCAGAACTTCGTCGGAAAGGTCGGTCGCAGTTACCTTGCCGTATCGTGAAAGTTCCGGGTCGAACCAGCCATTGCCGCAGCCAACATCAAGGATATCAAGGTCATTTCGGCCCAGTTTCTCGAGCCAGCCTCGTATGACCTCTGATTGACGTGCGCTTATGGTATGCTTATCGCGCCCACCGATTTCAGTGTTCCATTTGTTCCAGAAGGATCTTTGTAGATCTATCGGCGCATCGCCTTGCGAAAAATTGTATGGCATTGACATCGATTGCCCTCCCATATGTCAGTCGCCGCCCCGTTCTCCACAGCTCTCTGGCTCGCAATGATCTGTTGGCAAATTTAGCAGGTACTTGCTTAAGCGGCACTTGACCCCAGAGTCATCAAAATGGAGAAGGGCGAATACCATCGCCGAGGCAAAGGAATGCAAGCGCCTCGTAGAAGAAGTTGCGATCAACACCGCACCCATAGCCTCGTCGTTCAAGATCGCGTCGGTCGTGCGAACCTCTGCGCCATACAGGCCAGCGAGGTTTTCACCGGCATTGATGTCCGACAGGGCGGCAAGACTGCTGCCGCGATGCGAGGAAATGGCAGTTGCATCAGCGCGGGCGATCCGCTTTTGTTCCATGAAGTTGCGAAGCTCATTGGCGCGCGCGCCGTCATTAAAAAAGATGTGGCGTCCCTAAAATTAGCCTGTGCACTGTTTCCCTTTTCTGTTCCTTGAAGGCAACCCGGCCGCGTGTCTCTGATCTTGCGGCGAAGCTTCCGATTCGGCGGGCCGGCGCCGGGATTCCAGCCCCAACAGGCAAGGGTGCCAGTTACTTCCGCAATGCTGAGCATTGAATGAGCTCGCCTGCATGGGTGCCAGACGGGCTCTTTATCGGGCCTCCCTGCGGACTCGAATTTCCAGTGTGGGCCTGGTTGCTATGAACCCCACCCGACCCGGCGCGCGGAGCCTGTCCGCGCGCCACCTGTTTGTTCAACTTCACCCTGCGTTCGATGTTCAATTAGCAAGCGCTTGAATAATGCGCTCCCCGCCCCAGAGTCATGACATGGCCAAGGTCTCTTTCAACATTGGCGATGAGGTGGCCATCACGGCCAAGGTGCGTAGGCGTGTCACGAAGGACTGGGTAAGCGTTTCCGTTCCCTCCTATGGGCAGCCACACTCGATTGTCGATCGAACGTCTAAGGTGAAGCAGGGCCAAGAAATCGAGCTTATTGGGCACGTCACTTACGTCGACAGGGAAGCCGGCAAGGTCACAGTCAACCTGGGTATTCCAGTAACCGTGAAAGCCGACACTCTCAGGCTTGTCACGCGCTACGTGCCGCCGAAGCGGAAGACGCCCCTGGTGGACAAGGCGACATGACGAAGCTCTCGGAGCTCGGCCCATTCGAACCTCATCTCTACGGGAAGGTTCGCGAGCACGAAAGTGAGTATTTCTACCGCTGTCCCCGGTGCGGCCAGATGGTGGATGAACGGGACGCGCGGCAGGTGGTCTGGCACGCTTTCTTGGAGCACGAGCGTCTCGTGATCGATGGGGACGCGCCTCACTTGCCATAAAGCGGCAGAATCGCAGCCAGATGGCCGAAAGCGTGCAGAGACCAAAAGAAGACTGGCAACCGACGGCCGGGTTGGGGGCGGGTGCGAGCTGTCGGTTACCGAGCGCGGGAGGCCATCGAATCAGAAAAATGCATCGGCCCTGCAAGGGATTGTGCCAGCACTCGATGCTGACGGGAACTATGCTGTCTCGTTTCGAACCGAAAAAGCTGCCACTAGCCTTGAACTGAAGATGTTGCCGGCACCTTCCTGGGCCGGTGGCTCGTCAGGGTTGAGGCTGTAGTCGGGGCCTCGCACGGCGAGTTCTTACCGGCACTGCCTCCGGCCGCCATTGGGTTCATGCTCAAGGCACCCGTGGTTTGCATTTTCCCCCACTCTATCGCGCGCTCTGCTTCGCCGCTCCATCCGAGCATGACGCTGCCAGGGATGTAGGTCAGCGCCGATGACGGCTGATGGCGAGGGCGGCTTCCAATGCTGCGAACGCGGCGGCGCGATCCTGCGCATCCATCCCGATGAAAAAGCCCGCCCATGTCAGGGCGAGCGCGTCATCCTGTCCATGAACAAGGGCCGCCTCCCGGCATGCCGGAATCGACATCAGGCTGGGCCTGCAGCACGGATCATAGGCATCGAGACTGTCGGGGCGCTTGCGCCTGACGCGTTCGATCTCGGCCTTCCGCACGCTCGACGCAATCGCGCCCAGCACTGCCAGCGCGATCTCGTCTTGAAGCGCGAAAATGTCTTCGGAGCCGCGATCGTAGCGCTCGGCCCAGGCATGGGCGCCGCAGGGCATTGCGTGCCAGCCCGGCGCAAAAAACCGCCCCGGTTAGACCGGGACGGTTATTGATTTATGATGAAAGTGGTTGCGGGGGCAGGATTTGGCTTTTTGTCCTGCGGCGTCGGCTTTGCCTGTTTGCGGGTCCCTGATGCAGGTTAAAATCGCCGGCTCTCGCAGCAAATACAAAAGAGC
>NZ_JARTVR010000026.1:0-44687 GCF_029625735.1 Mesorhizobium sp. WSM4935
GAAAACTTCTCGTCATCCTCAACGCAAAAGCACGCGACGCGAGAACCGAGTTCGCAAATGCAACTTGACAGCCCAGATAGTCGCTCTCCCCCGATCGACGGGGTAGAGGAAAGGCGCCAAGCTTTTTTGCCATCAACGCTCGGCCAGCAACGCTCCCTTCCTTTCCCTCCGGAGGGGGAAAGGTGGCGCTGCGAAGCAGCGACGGATTGGGGGAACCACGTGGCAATCAAGCCTCGGCCTGATCAGTCACGCCAGTCACAGTAAATGTGTGCATGGCCTAACCCACTTCGTGGGGCGAGGAAAATTCCATGATCACGCTTGTGTGTTCGTGTTCTTGCCTTGGTCCGCCCTTATATGCTGCACTGCAACATAGGCTGACTGCGCCGGCTCCGTCCAAATGACGCGGCGGCAGGGCGGCGCATCGAGACAGGAACGCCATGGCGAAGAACGGCAAGGCGGAGGAAAAGAAGAAGATCAACATCGCGCTCCAGGGCGGCGGCTCGCATGGCGCCTTTTCCTGGGGCGTGCTCGACCGTTTGCTGGAGGATGGCCGACTGGAGATCGCGGCGGTGTCCGGCACCAGCGCGGGCGCCATGAACGCGGTGGCGCTGGCCGACGGCTTTGTCCGGGGCGGCGTGGAAGGCGCGCGCAAGAAGCTCGACAATTTCTGGCGGGCGGTGGCTTCGAAGGGCCGCTTCAGCCCGGTGCAGCGCATGCCCTGGGACGTGGTCTGGGGCAACTGGTCGATCGAGAACACGCCCGGCTACGTCTTCTTCGACACCATGTCGCGGGTTTTCTCGCCCTATATCGCCAACCCGCTCGGCCTCAATCCGCTGCGCGACGTGGTGGCGAAGGAGATCGACTTCGACAATGTGCGCGCCTGCAAGTCGATCGAGCTGTTCATCTCGGCGACCAATGTCGAGACAGGTCAGCGCGTCTTCTCCGACGGCGAGATCGACCTCGACACGGTGATGGCGTCGGCCTGCCTGCCGCAATTGTTCCGCGCCGTCGAGATCAAGGGCGTGCCCTATTGGGATGGCGGCTATGGCGGCAACCCCGCGCTCTATCCTTTCTTCAAGACGGCGGCGACCGAGGACGTGCTTCTGGTGCAGATCAATCCGGTGGTGCGCGAAGGCACGCCGAAAAGCGCCAACGAGATCCAGAACCGCATCGACGAGATCACCTTCAACGCCGGGCTGCTGCGTGAATTCCGCTCGATCGCCTTCGTCAAGGAACTGATCGCGGCCGGACGCCTGCCGAACGGCGAATATCGCGACATCCGCATGCACCGCATCGATGCCGACGAGGCCTTCAAGGACCTCTCCGCGTCGTCCAAGGTCAATGCCGAATGGGCTTTCATCGCCTATCTGCGCGACCTCGGCCGCAGTGCCGCCAGCGACTGGCTGGAAGAGAATTACGACGCCGTCGGCCAGCGCGCCACGCTCGATCTCTCGGGCGAGCTCGACGACGGCTTCAAGCCGCTGCGCGGCCCAGCGCCCGGGCGTCGCGTCAAGGAGTTCCTCGCCGCGCGCATCAAGCCGGAATCCGCGCGACGTCGGGCTTGAGGTCTTCCATACCTGTCAGCAAGTCCGTTCCGGCTGCCAGCATCTTCCCCAGCGGAACCCGGGCAATGCTGGATTCGGCTGTCCGGGCGATGTAGCTTACCTGAACGTAAACGGGAGGTCGCGATGCTGCATACCAGACAGAACGCTCTCGGAGTCAGGTTTGAAGCGCAATGCAGGGCCTTCGAGAAGGAGCCGTTCCCGACGCTTGCGGTGCGCAAGGATCGGCTGAAGCGCCTGCTGGCGCTCACCGAAAAGCACGAGGCCGAGATATGCGCTGCGATCGACAGCGATTTTTCCGCCCGCTCGGCGCAGGAAACGCGGCTTGCCGAATTGTTCGTGGTGCGCACCGGCATCAGGCATGCGCTGTCGCATCTCGGCGCCTGGATGCGCGAACGCCGCGTCGCCACCAGCCTGCCATTCCTGCCGGGACGCAACCGCCTCCTGCCGCAGCCGCTCGGCGTCGTCGGCATCGTCTCGCCCTGGAACTACCCGTTCCAGCTCGCCGTCGCGCCGGCGACCGCGGCACTCGCGGCCGGCAACCGCGTCATGATCAAGCCGTCGGAGCTGACGCCGAAGTTTTCGGACCTTCTGGCACGTCTGGTCGAGCAGCATTTCACGCCTGACGAGATGTGCGTGATGGTGGGCGACGCGGATGTCGGCAAGGCGTTCGTATCGCTGCCTTTCGATCATCTCCTGTTCACCGGCTCGACCGCGGTCGGCCGCCAGGTGGCGCTGGCCGCCGCGGCCAATCTCACGCCGGTGACGCTCGAGCTCGGCGGCAAGTCGCCGGCAATCCTCGATCCCTCCTGCGATCTCGACGCGGCCGTCGCCAGTGTCGCCTATGGCAAGCTACTCAACGCTGGCCAGACATGCATCGCGCCCGACTATCTCATGGTCCCGCAGGGCCAAGGCGCGGCGATCGCGGCAAAGCTCGCCGCGGCAATCGCCAAGCTCTATCCGCGCCTCGGCGACAATCCCGACTATACGGCGATCGTCAGCGAGCGGCACCGCCGGCGGCTGGGCGACATGGTCGCCGAGGCGCGCGACAGCGGCGCAGACATCACCGAGATCAACCCGGGGAACGAGACGCTCGGCGTCAGCGACCGCAAGATGGCGCCGGTGCTGGTGCGCAATGCGGGCGACAATCTGCGGCTGATGCGCGAGGAGATCTTCGGGCCGGTGCTGCCGATCGTCGAATATGGCACGGTCGACGAGGCCATCGAGCATGTGAACCGGGGCGAGCGGCCGCTGGCGCTCTACTGGTTCGGCAGCGACAGCGCCAACCGCCAAAGGGTGATGCGCGAGACGGTGGCCGGCGGCGTCACGATCAATGACTGCATGCTGCATCTGGTGCAGGAACGGCAGCCTTTCGGCGGCGTCGGCGAGAGCGGCACCGGCGCCTATCACGGCGAATGGGGGTTCCGCACCTTCAGCAAGGAAAAGCCGATCTTCATCCAGTCGAAGCTCAGCGCCGGCGGCCTGCTGCGCCCGCCTTATGGCAGGACATTCGAGCGTATCTTCCGGCTGCTCAAGCTCATCACTTGACAGCTTCAACCCGAACATAGCGGGGCGCGAGCGCGCCCCAACCGGGCGGTTGCGTCGATTATGCAAGGCTTTTCGCATCATGCTGACGGCTGCTGCCAGTAACCTTGGGGAAACCCGTCGGCGCGCCGGAAAGGCGCCAGTCGGCTGGCAGAAAAGCACGCATTTGTCGAGGAACTGCTTTCCAAGATGCAATGCTCCCGCAACTTTTCCGACTATATTGCGCCGCAACTTTCAGGTAGAAGCGCGCGTCCGCCGATCACGGCAAATTGAACTAGGCCCCGCGCACACCCATATCGGCCGCGCGCCCGAGTCGGAAGCGCCGACCTCGCCAGGTCCTGCAACGGAAAAATGACGATGCCGAAAATCAGGTTTCACAAGCTTGCAGCCATTGCCGTGCTCATCGGTTTCGCGGCCTGGATGGGGACGGGCGAGTTCTCGTCCGTCGGCAGCGCGGCGGACAAGCCCGCTGACGCGGGCAAGCCGGCGCAGCCCGATGCCGCGAAGCCGGAAGCAGCCAAGCCGAACACGGCGCAAGCCGAGCCCAAGGCTGCACCGCGTACCGTCGCGGTGGTCACCCCGCCGCGCAAGACCTTCGCGCGCGCCATCCGCATCTCCGGCCTGACCGAGGCCGACAAACGCGCCGTGCTGGCGACACGCGTCGCCGGCGTCATCGAGAAGCTGCCGGTCAAGCAGGGCGACCGCGTCAAGACCGGCGATCTGGTGCTGATGCTCGCGGCCGAAGAGAAGATATCCAACGTCGACAACGCCAAGCAGCTCCTGGCGCAGCGCAAGGCCGAGCTCGATGCCGCCGAGCGCCTGGCCAAGACCGGCAACCTGCCGAAGCTCCAGCTCGACACCGCCCGTTCGAACCTGACGCTCGCGCAATCGCAGCTCGACACCGCGCAGGCCGAGCTCGACCGCAACGAGGTCAAGGCGCCGTTCGACGGCGTCATCGACCGCATCCCGGTGGAGCTCGGCAGCTCGGTGATGCAGGGCGGCGAGGTGGCGACGATCCTGAAGCTTGACCCAGTGATCGCGCGCGGCGAGATCAGCGAGCGCGACCTGCGCTACGTCAAGATCGGCGACAAGGCCGATGTGCGCCTGGTCAACGACCAGAAGGTCACCGGCACGGTCCGCTACATCAGCCGCGATGCCTCGGCGCAGACCCGTACCTTCCGCGTCGAAGTGGCGATCCCCAATGCCGACGGCTCCATCCCCGCCGGCATGACGGCCGAGATCACGCTCAGCGCCGAGCCGACCAATGCGGTCATGCTGCCGCGCTCGGTGGTGACGCTGGGCGACAAGGGCGACCTCGGCATCCGCGCCGTCGGCAAGGACGACAAGGTGGCGTTCTTCCCGATCGACCTGGTCGACGACACGCCGCACGGCCTGGTGCTGGGCGGCATTCCGGAAGATGCGCGCATCATCGTCGCCGGCCAGGAGCTGGTGAAGGAAGGCGACCCGGTGAAGCCCGTCGAGGCCGACCAGGCGACCATCAACAAGCTGATCGGCGAAGCCACCGCCGGCACGCAGTAAAGCAAGACGCGTCCGTCGCCGGGACCAACCCGGCGGTGGCAGTCCGCAGCCTTTGAAGCATAGCAGGCCGAAGTCATGGATATCGTCAGACTCGCCATCAACAATGCGCGCCTCACCATATCGGCGCTGCTGTTCCTGCTCGTCGCGGGCTGGGTCGCCTATCAGTCGACGCCGAAGGAAGCGGAGCCCGACGTTCCGATTCCGATGATGTATGTCAGCCTGATCTATCAGGGCATCTCGCCGGAGGATTCCGAGCGGCTGCTGCTCAGGCCAATGGAAAGCAAGCTCAAGAGTCTCAAGGGGCTCAAGGAGATGCGTTCGGCCGCCTTCCAGGGCGGCGGCTATGTGCTGGTCGAGTTCCAGCCGCAGACGGATCTCGCGACGGCGCTGCAGGATACGCGCAGCAAGGTGCAGGATGCCAAGGCCGACCTGCCGCAGGCGGCCGAGGAGCCGACGGTCAACGAAGTCAACGTTTCGGAATTCCCGGTTCTGGTCGTGACACTTTCGGGCGATGTGCCGGAGCGCGTGCTGACATCGGCCGCGCGTGAGCTGCGCGACCGCATCGAGGAAGTGCCCGGCGTGCTCGAAGGCTCGCTGCAGGGCGCGCGTGACGATTTGGTCGAGGTGGTCGTCGACCCGGTGAAGCTGTCTTCCTACGGGCTGCAGCTCGACCAGGTGATCCAGGGCGTCGCTTCCTCCAACAGCCTGGTCGCGGCCGGCAATCTCGAAGGCTCGGAAGGCAAATACGCGGTCAAGGTCCCGTCGCTGATCGAGACCCCCGAGGATGTCGCCAACCTGCCGGTGGTCGCCACGCCGAACGCCGTGGTCCAGGCCAAGGACATCGCTACGATCCGCTCAACCTTCAAGGACGCCGAGACGGTGACCCGCCTCGACGGCAAGCCGGCCATCGCCATCGAAGTGAAGAAGCGCATCGGCGCCAATCTGATCGACACGCTGACCCATGTCCGGGAGGTGTCGGACAATTTCATCAAGACGATGCCCGAAGGCATGCACGTCACCTACACGCAGGACAAGTCGGTCTTCGTCAACCAACTGCTCGGCGACCTGCAGAACCATGTGATGATCGCCGTCATCCTGGTGTTCATCGTCATCCTCTATGCGCTGTCGGGCCGCGCCTCGCTGCTCATCGGCTTAGCCATCCCCTCATCCTTCCTGATCGGCATCCTGCTGCTCGCCATGATGGGCTACACGATCAACATGATCGTGCTGTTCAGCCTCATCCTGGCGGTCGGCATGCTGGTGGACGACGCCATCATCGTCACCGAATTCGCGGAACGGCGCATGAGCGAGGGCATGCCGAAGGCGGATGCCTTCGCCTTGGCTGCCAAGCGCATGGCCGGCCCGGTGATCGCGGCGACGATGACGCGCATCGCCGCCTTCTCGCCGCTGCTCTTCTGGCCAGGCATCATCGGCGACTTCATGAAGTATATGCCGATCACGCTGATCGTGACTCTGTCGGCCTCGATGCTCTACGCGCTGGTCTTTGCGCCGACTTTGGGCGCGATCTTCGCCAAGGCGCCGGAGCATCATGACGAGGGCAATCGCGAGGGCTGGTACATGGCGGTCGTCAAGCAAGCGGTGCGCTTCCCGATCACCGTCATCCTGCTCACCGTCGGCCTTCTGGTCGGCGTCGGCTTCGCCTATTCGAAATATGGCGCCGGCGTCGAGTTCTTCCCTAGCGTCGAGCCGGATTACGGCCTGCTCTACGTGCATGCCCGCGGCAATCTCTCGCTGGCGGAAATGGACGCCGCGACCAAGACGGCGGAGAACCGGCTGCTCGGCTGGCCGGGCGTGAAGTCGGTCTACACCCGTGTCGGCAAGACGCAGGGCGGCGGCCAGGACATTCCCGAAGACGTGGTCGGCGTGATCCAGTACGAGTTCGTCGACTGGCGCGAGCGCAAATCCGCCAACCAGATCCTTGATGACCTGCGCGGCGTGATGGCCGGCATTCCAGGCGTCGATGTCGAAGTGCGCGTGCCGGAAGCCGGCCCGCCGACCGGCAAGCCAATCCAGATCCGGCTGTCGGCCGCCGATCCGGCCGGGCTCGACGACAAGGCGCGCGCGGTCGCGGCACGCATCGCCAAGATACCCAACGTCATCGACATTTCGGACGGCCTGCCGCCGCCCGGCGTCGACTGGGCGATCGAGGTCGACCGCGCCAAGGCGGCGCAATACGGCATCAGCCCGACTTCGGTCGGCACGGTGGTGCAGCTGGTGACCAACGGCCTCAAGCTGTCGGAGTACCGGCCGGCCGGCGCCGACGACGCGGTCGACATCCGGCTGCGCCTGCCGGAAGACCGCCGCACGCTCTCGACGCTCGACGAGCTGCGCGTGCAGACCTCGCAAGGGTCGGTGCCGATCTCCAACTTCGTCGTCAGGAAGCCCGAGCCGACCGTCGGCATCCTGAACCGCATCGACGGCGCGCGCACCGTGGTCGTGCAGGCCAATGTCAGCGCCGGAGCACAGGTCGCGGCGGTGCAGGAACAGGTCACCAAGGCCGTCGCCGACATGGATCTCGGCAGCGGCATCCGCTGGAAGCTCGCCGGCTCCAACGAGGACAGCGCGGAAGCCAGCGCCTTCCTCGGCAAGGCCTTCGGCGCGGCGATCTTCCTGATCTTCCTGGTGCTGCTCGCGCAATTCAACAAATTCACCAGCGTGTGGCTTGTCTTGTCCTGCGTGGTCATGGCGACGATCGGCGTGTTCCTCGGATTGCTTCTGACAGGCGAGGCTTTCGGCATCGTCATGTCGGGCATCGGCGTCATCGCGCTGGCCGGCGTGGTGGTGAACAACAACATCGTGCTCATCGACACCTATGACCGGCTGCGCGAGGAAGGCTGGGACAAGATGGACGCGGTGCTGCAGACCTGCCGCGAGCGCGCCCGCCCGGTTGTGCTGACCGCGGTGTCGGCCATCCTCGGCGTGCTGCCGATCGCCTTCGGCCTTGGCCTCGAAATCTTCCATCACGAGACGACGATCAACGCGCCGTCGACGCAATGGTGGATATCGCTGTCCTCGGCGATCGTCTTCGGCCTGTCCTTCGCCACGCTGCTGACGCTCGTGGTAACGCCGTCGATGCTGATGGTGTTCACCCGCGCCAAGGTGAAGCCCGGCCAGCGGCGCAACTGGCTCAGCCGCCTGTTCCGGCGCGGCAAGGGCGAGGTCTCGACGGGCGAGGCGGCCCAGGAAGCCGCCGCCGAACCAGCGGTCACCTTCCCGAAAGCCGCGGAATAGAGCGGTTTCGCAACCCCAAAGATCAGAAGCCGCCCGGGAACAACCGGGCGGCTTTTTGCATTGTTCCCTCGAAGTTCAACCAGACGGCGAGGGTTTTTCATGACGATCGGCACAATTCTCGTAATTATCCTGATTCTGATCCTGATCGGCGCCGTGCCGGCTTGGCCGCATTCGCGCTCCTGGGGCTACGGGCCGTCCGGCATCGTCGGCGTCATCCTGATCGTGCTGCTGATCCTTTTGTTGATGGGCCGGATCTGACCCCAAACGATTGCGGCCGGGCTTGAGCCCGGCCGGCTCATTTCTGCTCGGTCTTGTCAGGCGGCGAGGCGCGACGGCTCCGCGGCGACGCCGATATCCTGCAAGGCCTCCTTCACCGCCTGGTCGAGCGGCGTGTGCGGGATTTCGCCGATGACCTCTTCCAGCCGCGTCGAAACCAGCCGATGCGCCTCGAAACGCAAATAGGACATCGAGACGATCTCGCGCCACATGGCCACGAACGGGCTGCCGGCGCGCAGCACCCACCAGGGCATGAAGGAGAGCTTCAGCTTGCGGCCGAGCGCCTTCTCGGCGGCGGCCTTCATGTCGAGGTCGGTGATGGCGTGGCCGGGGAAGTTGATGGCTTCGAAGAAGCCCGTTTTGTCGAGGTTCTTCGCCAGGCCGACGAAGGCGACTGCGAAGTCCGGCAGGTAGGCCCACTCATGCGTCAGGTCGGCCGGGCCGGGCGCGGTGTAGACGCCTTTCTCCATCTTGGCGGCGACGACGAGATCGAACCAGGAGCCCGAACCGGTGCCGCCGAAGAAGTCGCCCGCCCTGAGCACGATGGTGCGCACCCGGCCGGCCTCGGCCTCGCCGCGGAAGAGCTCCTCCATGGCGCAGCGGATGCGGCCCTTCTCGGTGGTCGGGTGGAACGGCGTCGCTTCCGTGATCACCTGCGGCGTCGGCGAGCCGTAATTGTAGACCGTGCCCGGGAAGAGGTGCAGCGCGCCGTTTTTGCGGCAGGCGGCCATGACGTTTTCAGCCATCGGCATGCACTTGCCCCAGTCGGTGTAGATAGGGTTCAGGCCGTTGAAGACGATGTCGACGCCTTGGGTGGCGCGGATCAGGGAGTCGCGGTCGAGCGCGTCGCCGGCAATCGCAGTTGCACCTTTCAGTTCCGCCGGCACCTTGCCGGTCCGGGTGACGGCGCGGACGTCGAAGCCGGCGTCGATGAAGGCTTTGCCGACCACACGGCCGAGCCGGCCATTGGCGCCGAGGATTGCGATTTTGGTCATCTGTCTCTCCGTTGTTTGCGTTTGCCTGGCCAATCTGATGCACTCACAAACGAATTGAAATTGACCTATTTCCGCGATTTGTTATTCAAAAATGAATGAAAGAGTTCGACTGGAACCTGATCAAGAGTTTTGTTGCGGTCGCAGAAACCGGCAGCCTTTCGGGCGCGGCGCGCAGGCTGGCGGCGAGCCAGCCGACGCTTGGCCGCCACATTGCCGAGCTGGAGGCAGCGCTCGGCGTCACGCTGTTCCGGCGCGGGCGGCGCGGCTACGAGCTGACAGAAGCCGGCAGCACGCTCTATGAGCGCGGGCGGGCGGTCAGCGAGCAGGCCAATGCGTTCTCGCTGCTGGCGATGGGTTCGGTCGAGGCGATCGAGGGTACGGTGCGCATCGCCGCCTCGGAGGTTGTCGCCGCCTTTGTGCTGCCGGCCATGATGGCTCGTCTCGGCGAGGAAGAGCCGGGCGTCGAGGTCGAGATCGTCGCTTCCAACCAGGTCGAGAACCTTTTGCGCCGCGACGCCGACATCGCCATCCGCATGGTGAGGCCGGCGCAAAACGAACTGGTGGCGCGCAAGGTCATCGACATTCCGCTCTGCCTATGCGCCGCCCGCTCCTATCTCGACCGGCGCGGCCGGCCGGAAACCCCCGCCGATCTTGCCGACCACGCTCTGGTCGGCTTCGACCGCAGCGACGAGATCATTCGCGGCTTCACATCGTTCGGCATTCCGGTCGGCCGCAGCCATTTCCGCTTCAGGACCGACAACCAGATCGTGCTGTGGGAGGCGGTGCGGACCGGCAACGGCATCGGCATCGGCCAGGAGCCGCTGGCCGACCGCGATCCGGACCTGGAAAAGCTGTTGCCCGGCGTGCCTTTGCCGAACCTGCCGGTCTGGCTCGCCATGCATCGCGACGTGCGCACGAGCATGCGCATCCGCCGCGTGGCGGATTTCCTGCATGAGGAGCTGAAGCGCTATTCGGCCGGCACAGGTTCGGGAGCGAATTCGGCCCGGTGAGCAAGCCCGGCCATCAGGAACACGATGACCAGCAGCCCGGACAGCGCGACGAAGATCGGCCCGAAGCTCGAATGCTCGGCGACGAAGCCGATCGCGGACGGCGCCACCAATATGCCGGAATAGCCCATCGTGGTGACGACGCTCATGCCGGTGCCCGACGACATGCCTTCCTGGTTGCCGCCGGCCGAAAAGATGATCGGCACCATGTTCGCGATGCCGAAGCCGCAGAAAGCGAAGGCGGCGATCGCAAGATAGGGCGACGGCGAAAGACCGGCGACCAGCATGCCGGCCGCGGCCACCAGCGCCGAGCCGCGCAAGGTCGCCACGGCGCCGAAGCGGTTGCGCACGCCGTCTCCCAGGAAACGCATCAGCGCCATGACGCCGGAGAAGGCGGCATAGGCGAGGCCGGCGACCGCGAGATCGGCGCCCAGCTCCTGATGCAGGAAGAGCGCCGCCCAGTCGAGCACCGCGCCTTCCGAGATCATGGTGAGCAGCGCCATCAGCCCGACCAGATAGACGGCCGCGTGCCGCGGCAGCGTGAATTTCTGGTGCTCGACGGCCTGCGGCCGGTCCTCGGCGACGAGATGGCGAATGGCAAAGGCGATCACGGCAAAGGCGATCACCGTCACCGCGACGGCATGGGGAAGATAGCCGTAGTTCTGGATCGAGTAGCCGCCGAGCGCGCCGCCGGCGAAGCCGCCAAGGCTCCAGAAGCCGTGCGAGGACGACATGATCGCCCGCGAAAGTCTTCTTTCCACCACCACAGCATTCGAGTTCATCGCGACATCCATGCCGCCTATCGAGCCGCCGAAGATGAGCATGGCGATGGCCGCCAGGGGAACGTTGGGCGCGAGCGCCACGATCAGCAGGCCGAAGCTGCCGCAGACGCCGAACCAACGCGTCACGGTGCGCGAGCCATGCCTGGAAATGAGATGGCCGCACCAGGTCATGGAGATCACGGCACCGACGCCGAACAGGAGGATCAGCAGGCCGAGCGTGAATCGGGTGATGTCGAGCCTGGTGAGGAACACCGGGATCTGCGGCGCCCAGCTCCCGGTCAAAAAACCATTGGCGAGGAAAATGCCGGCGACGGCCCAGCGGCCGCGCGTCGCGGCCTGCATCGTGGTTTGCAAGGTCATTCTTCGAACCCGGTGCGCCGGTGGATTTCGGGCGGCAAATTAGATCGATTCAATTGCCAGTCAAGGACCGCATTGGAGAAGTGCTTGGACCAAGGCGCGGGCAAACTTGTGAGGAATGGGCCGGCCCCACTTTTGGAGATTAGTCGAGACGCCCCTTCTTTCGTCATCCACGGGCGGAGCAAGGAGCGAAGCGACGCGCGCAGACCCGAGGATCCATTCCGTGACTTCCGAGCGCTGCTGCGGTGCAGGCATTGGCGCGCCGCAGCGCCATCGGTATGATCCTCTTTCTGGACCGCTGCGCTCTTCGACAGCCGTAACGGCATGGATTCCAGGGTCTGCGCGCGTCGCTTCGCTCCTTGCTCCGCCCTGGAATGACGAAGTCGCGAAGGCTTTCGACAGCGCTAATGATCCTTCGGCCGCTTCGCCTCGAACTCGGCCTTCTTGGCTTCCGAGGCCTCGGTCTGGTTCAGCGCCTGCCATTCGGCATAGGGCATACCGTAGATGATCTCGCGCGACTCGTCCTTCGACAGCGCGACGCCTTCGGCCTCGGCGGCTTCGCGGTACCAATTGGACAGGCAGTTGCGGCAGAAGCCGGCGAGGTTCATCAGGTCGATGTTCTGGACGTCGCCGCGTTCGCGCAAATGCGCCACCAGCCGGCGGAAGGCGGCTGCCTCGAAATCGCGTTTCTGGTCGTCGTCGAGTTCGGTCATTGGGGAACTCCCGGCTGTCGGTCTCGTCATACCGGTCCGGTGCGCGAGCCGAACATCTTCACCTGATGTATATCGGGGCGCCGGTCGATGGCGTCAACGATCGGCGCCAGCCGCTCGGCCCAGGCGAGGGCGCCGGCACGGTCGGCGATCAGGTCCTGGCGGATCTCGATCAGCGCATGCGCGTAGCCGTTGACGATGGCGTGGCGGAACATGGTGTCGCCGCGCAGTGCGCCGTCATAGGGCTCGTTGTCGCCGACGACGATGCTTTTGTCTTCGGCCAGCATGTCGATCAGCGGCCGCGCGACGCGGTCGTCGCGGTCCCACAGGACGCCGACATGCCAGGGTCGGACAAAACCCTGCATGACCGGCGTGAAGGAATGCACCGAGAAGATGAGCGGCGCCTTGCCCGAGGCGTGAGCGACGGAGGCGATCATGGCGCCGACGGCGTCGTGATAGGGCCGATAGAAGCGGTCGAGCCGCTTCTCCCGCTCCTCGGCCGCCATCGGATAGTTTCCCGGTACCACGGTTCCGTCATAGAGCTGACGGATCATGGTCGGGTCATCCTCGCCCCGGTTGGGGTCGATCAACAGCCGCGAGAAGCCGGCCAGCACGGCGGGCGCGTCGAGCGCTGCCGCGAGCTCGCGCGTCACCGTCTCGACGCCGATGTCATAAGCAATGTGGCGATCGAATTCGGACGCCGGCAAACCCAGGCTGTCATACTCCTCCGGCAGATCGCGGCGGGCATGGTCGGCCAGAAGCACGACGCCTTTCTTGCGGTCGCCCTCGACAATGTCGAACGGCGTGAAAACTGTGGATCGGGTCATCGGCTGAAAAGGGGATGGCGGCTGCGATGTGGTATCGTCATTCCACGAAGAGGACGTCGGCGCAATGCCGTTGTTTGGCCAAGGTTTCTGCAAAGAATCCCCGATGGGACGTGAAGTTGCGCGCCGGGCCCTTCTAAATCGATTGGAATTGAACAAAACGGCGCGTTGACATGCGACCGGAGTTTGCTGAAAAGGGGCTTCGAGAGATGCAAATGTGGTTCGCAAGGGGATCTGCGATGGGTTTTGCCGGCCGGTTGCGCAAGCGCCTGGCCGTGCCGTTGCTGATCGTCGGCGCGGGATTTTTCGCTATAGCCGCGACCTCGCCGGCCCGGGCCGACTTCCGCGTTTGCAACGCAACGCAAAATCTGGTGGGCGTCGGCATCGGCTATCGTGCCAAGGCCGGCTGGATCACCGAGGGTTGGTGGCACATCGAAGGATCGACCTGCAAGACGCTGATCGAGGGTCCGCTGTCATCAAGGTTTTATTATCTTTATGCAGAAGACGCCGAACGCGGCGGGCGCTGGGACGGCCCGATCAACATGTGCGTCGCCGAAAAAGAGTTCAAGATCGCCGGCGTGAATGATTGCGTCGCCCGGGGCTTCCAGCGCGCCGGATTTCAGGAATATGACACGGGCGAGCAGGCCAGCTGGATGGTCCAGCTGACCGACGAGCCCGCAACGGGAGGCGCGCCAGCAGCGGCCCCCGCTCCGGGAACAAACAGTCAATGAGACGTAACCGCAAGGTCAAGATCCTCGCCACCATCGGTCCGGCTTCCTCTTCCGAGGAAATGCTGAGGAAGCTTTTCGAAGCCGGCGCCGATGTCTTCCGCATCAATATGAGCCATACCGACCACGAGCTTATGCGCACGCTGGTCGGGCGCATCCGCACGGTCGAAGCCGCCGTCGGCCGGCCGATCGGCATCCTCGCCGACCTGCAGGGGCCGAAGCTCAGGGTCGGCAAATTCGCCAACGTCAAGGAAGCGCTGGCTGTCGGCCAGAGCTTCACGCTCGACGACAATCCCGAACCCGGCACGTCCAAACGTGTGTACCTGCCGCATCCGGAAATCCTGAGCTCGGTCGAAGCCGGTCACCGACTTTTGATCGACGACGGCAAGCTGGAGCTGAAGGCGGTGAAGGCCGACGGCAAGTCGATCACCTGCACGGTCGTCGCCGGCTCGGGAATTTCCGACAAGAAGGGCGTCAGCCTGCCCGACACCGACCTGCCGGTCGGCGCCTTGACCGAGAAGGACCGCGCCGATCTCGACGCGGTGCTCGCCGCCGGCGTCGACTGGGTGGCGCTGTCCTTCGTGCAGCGGCCGGAGGATCTGGCCGAGGCGCGCAAGATCGCGCGCGGCCGCGCGCTGATCATGGCCAAGATCGAGAAGCCGCAGGCGGTGGCGCGGCTCGCCGAAATCATCGAGCTCTCCGACGCGCTGATGGTCGCCCGCGGCGATCTCGGCGTCGAGATGCCGGTCGAGGCCGTGCCTGGCATCCAGAAGCAGATCACCCGCGCGGCGCGCCGCGCCGGCAAGCCGGTGGTGATCGCCACGCAGATGCTGGAATCGATGATCACCGCGCCCGTGCCGACCCGGGCCGAGGTCTCCGACGTGTCGATCGCCGTCTTCGAAGGCGCGGACGCAATCATGCTCTCCGCCGAATCCGCGGCCGGCGCCTATCCGGTCGAGGCGGTCAGCATGATGAACCGCATCGCCACCAAGGTCGAAACCGACCCAACCTATGCCGGTATCATCAACGCCCAGCGCTCGGAGCCCGAAGCCACCGGGGCCGATGCCATTTCGCTCGCCGCACGCGAGATCGCCGAGACGCTGAAACTGTCAGCCATCATCTCCTACACCGCGTCCGGCACCACCGGCTTGCGCGCCGCGCGAGAGCGACCGCAGGTGCCGATCGTGGCGCTGTCGCCGATCCTCAACACTGCGCGCCGGCTGTCGCTCTTATGGGGCACGCATTGCGTCGTCTCGGAGGACGCGACCGACCTCGACGACATGGTCGACCGCGCTTGCCGCATCGCGCTGGAGGAAGGTTTCGGCAAGCCCGGCGATCGCGTCATCATCACGGCCGGCGTGCCGCTGAGGACGCCAGGCTCGACCAATATGCTGCGGATTGCGTATGTGGGGTCGGACACGCATTGATCCGTAGCATCAGCCTGGCGCCAGCTCCGCGTCCGGCACCTTGAGTTCCGGGTACCTGCCGGCTCCTTGCGCGTCACCGGCGATGCGGCTTTCCACAACGCTGGCCACGGCTTGCAGGTCGATCGGCGCGCCGGCCACTTTCGCAACGGCGCCGACGACGAGGTCGGGCGCGATCCAGTCGGGCTTGTGGCCGAGATTTGCAACCCAGACCAGCTCGGCACCGGGAATGTCGCGCTCGAGGCCGACGGAATGGATCGTGGCATAGACCACCTTGTCGCGATCGCCCGAGATCACGATGGTCGGCGCCTTGATCTCGCGATAAGCAGGCGCGGCGGCGCGGACATAGTCATAGAGCTGGGCGACATCGCGGGCGTTGGCGCGGAAAGCGGATGGCCTGAGCACCAGCGGGATCGAGGCGTCGTCGATATAGAACTCCGGCACTTTGTTGGGCGAAAAGACGCAAGCGGTGGCATCGCCGATCCGCAGCATGCCGGCCGGATAGGCGAGCGTTTCGGAAAACAGCCAGCCGATTACCGGAATGGCCGTCAGCTTGTAATACCAGGCGGTTGCGCCGCCCGGCCAGGAATGTGTTGCGGGCGAGAGAAAGACCAACCCTTGCGTCTTCTCGGGATGCCGGCGGGCGAAGGCGGTAGCGATCGCGCCGCCGAAGGAATGGGCGATGACGACCGCCCTTGCGATGCCCAAGCGGTCCGTCAGCGCGGCGATCGTGTCCGCCTGCGCGGCAAGTGTCTCATTGTCGCCGCGCTCCGACCAGCCGAAGCCCGGGCGGTCGAAGAACAGCATCTCGGCGCGGCCCTCGAGCAGCGGCTTCAGCGGTAGCATCTGGTCCTTGAGATTGGCGCTGGCGCCGTGGATGAACACGACCGGCGGCAGGTCCGCGCCGACCGGCGCCGGGACATGGACGTAGTGAATGCGCGCGCCCTCGATCTCGGCGAATGCGCCGACAGGCGGGTTGCGGCGCTCGATCGACCGGACGCCGGCGCGGGTGACGCCGGCGAGGGCGAAGAGGAACGCGACGAGGACGAGGAGGGCAGCGCAGGTGAGGTTCATGCGGGGGAGATACGGGAGCGGAGCGGAATTACTTTAGGGCAGTAGGGCAGTAGGGGTGCCACTTTCCCTATTGCCTTACTGCCCTACTCCCTTATTGCCCTACTTTAAATCCCCTCACCCGCCAGCTCTTCCGAAAGCGTCGAGACCTGGTTCTGGGCGCTGCGCATCATCGGGTAGATCGCCAGCACTTTTTGCCAGGCTTCCAGCGCCGACTGCTTGTGGCCGGTCTCGGCCATGATCTGGGCGAGGCCCGAAAGCGCGCCGAAATGGCGCGGCTCGAGCTGCAAGGTGCGGTCGATGTCGGCCATCGACTTCCCGTAATTCTTCATCAGGAAATGCACGGTGGCACGGCGGTTCCAGCCTTCGGCATAGTCGGGCTGCAAGGTCACGACCTGGTCGAGGAAGTCGAGGGCGACGTCGAATTTCTGGTCTTCCGTCGCCTTTTGCGCCCATTGCATCATCAGGTCGATCGAGGCGCTGCCCGACTGGTTCCACTCGTTCCAGATGCGTCCGGCGATGCGCTCGGCGGCCTTTTCGTTGCGCTCGCGCTTCAACTCGCTGAAGAGTTGGTCGAGGCGGCCCTGCTTGGTCGGGGCGGCCGGTGGCGGCGTGGCGGCTGGCGGCGGAGCGGCATCCGGAGGGAGCGCGCCTGGCACCTCTTCAGCCCCTGCGGGCAAAGCCGTGCCGGAAAGCAAAAAGGCCGTGAAAAACGCAAAAAGAATCCGCATCGCCGGAATCTAGTCCCCGACGGCGGATCGTCAAAGTGATTTTAGCGTGAGAGCGCCGGCGAACCGGCATTCGACATCAGCGCGGCCTGGTCTCTTCGCATGCCGCTTCCTTTCGGGCGACATGCATCAAGCCGCGCGCAAGGCTCAGCCCTGGCGCGCCTTGTAGCGCGGAGCGGTCTTGTTGATGATGTAGATGCGTCCCTTGCGGCGAACCAGCCGGTTGTCGCGGTGACGCGCCTTGAGCGCCTTGAGCGAATTCTTGATCTTCATGGTCTTGCCTGTTCGGTCAGGGCCCGTCCCGGGCCGAATTTTAAAGGCGCGCCCGGAAAAAGCGCGCCCTTGAACTTGGCGTGGCTCATAAACGAGGAGCGTTGTCCGTGTCAACCACGTGACGATGCCCGAATGCCACAAGTGGCGCGGCATATCAAAATATCTGCCATCCGCGCGGCGCGGCATTGCGCGACTCAAGGGTCGCTGGAATGGTGCGATCCGTGCGAAACGACCGGGGATTGCAATGCGCCGCCTGCTTTTGCCTGTCTGTCTGGTCTTGCTTGCGACAGTCCCGGCCGCTGGGGCGCAGGACTGCGACCGCAACGACGACAGCCAGTCGATGCTGAACATCTGCGCCGATGCCGACTATCAGGCGGCCGATGCCAAGCTCAATGCCGCCTACAAGAACATCGTCGGCAGCAACGATCAGGCCTCGAACAAGCTGCTGCAGACGGCGCAACGCGCCTGGATCGCTTTTCGCGATGCCGAATGCGCCTATTCGACCGCCGACAGCGAGGGCGGCTCCATCCATCCGATGGAGGTTTCGCAGTGCCTGACGAAGCTCACCAACGAGCGCATCAAGCAACTCACCTCCGACGCCAATTGCAAGCTCAGCGATCCGAGCTGCGCCGGCTCGGACGCGGCCGACGACCAGAACATGCAGTAAGGGACGCTTATCGGGGCCTGATGAGGCGCGTGAAATGGCCCATCTTGCGGCCGGGGCGCGACTCGGCCTTGCCGTAAAGGTGCAGCATCAGCTCGGGCTCGTTGAGCAGCGCCGGCACCTTCAGCATGTCGTCGCCGATCAGGTTTTCCATCACGCAATCGGCATGGCGGGCAGGCGAGCCCAACGGCAGGCCGGCGACGGCGCGGATATGCTGCTCGAATTGCGAGACGACGCAGGCTGCTTCCGTCCAGTGGCCGGAATTGTGCACGCGCGGCGCCAGCTCGTTGGCCAGAAGCGAGCCGTCGGCAAGCACGAAAAACTCGACGCCGATGACGCCGACATAATCGAGCGCGGAGAGGATTTTCGCGGCCGCATCCTTTGCCGCCGAAGCGGTTTGCGGCCCGATGCCGGCCGGCAAGGTCGATGTCCGCAGAATGCCTTCGCGGTGAACGTTTTCGGCCGGATCGTAAGCCGCGACCGAGCCGTCCAGCCCACGCGCGGCAATCACCGAGATCTCGCGCTCGAAAGCGACCAGCGATTCCAGAATCAGCGGCACATTGCCCATCGCCTCGCAGACCCCGGCAAAACCGCCGGTCGGCATATTCCGGAAGACACGCTGGCCCTTGCCGTCATAGCCCATGCGGCGGGTTTTCAGCACGCCGGTGCCGTCGAATTTCTTCAGCGCCTCGGTCAACTGGTCGTCATTGTCGACCGGCTGGAACTCCGCCGTCGGGATGCCGATGCCGTTGAGGAAGCTTTTCTCGGTGAGGCGATCCTGCGCGACTTCGAGCGCGCCGGCCGGCGGATAGACCGGGACCGTTGCCGTCAGCGTTTCGGCCGCCGCGACCGGGACATTCTCGAATTCATAGGTGACGACGGCGCTGGCGGCGGCCAGGTCGGCGAGCGCCGCCGGATCATCATAGGCGGCGACGATCTGGTGGTTCGCGACCTGCGCGGCCGGGCAGTCGGGCTGGGGCTCCAACACGACGATGCGGTAACCGAGGCGGGCGGCGGCCATCGCCAGCATGCGGCCAAGCTGGCCCCCGCCGATGATGCCGATGGTCGATCCGGGCGCCAGGCTCACGGCGCGTCCGTCGGCTCGGCGGCAACCTTGGCGGTCTGCGCCGCGCGCCAGGCGTCGAGCCGGGCAGCGAGCTTGTCATCGTTGAGCGCCAGGACCGCGGCGGCGAGAAGCGCTGCATTGGCAGCACCCGCCTTGCCGATGGCCAGCGTGCCGACCGGAATGCCGGCCGGCATCTGCACGATGGAAAGCAGCGAATCCTGGCCCGACAGCGCCTTGGACTCGACCGGAACGCCGAACACGGGCAGCGGCGTCATCGCCGCCGTCATGCCGGGCAGATGCGCCGCTCCGCCAGCGCCGGCGATGATCACCTTGTAGCCGGCGGCCTTGGCGCCCTTGGCGAACTCATAGAGACGGTCGGGCGTGCGGTGCGCCGAGATGATCAGCCTCTTGTGCGGGACGCCCAGCGCCTCCAGCGTTTCCGCGGCCTGGCGCATCGTCGCCCAATCGGACTGGCTGCCCATGATGATGGCGACGTCGGCACGCTGATCGGTCAAGGTTC
The DNA here is from genome assembly GCF_029625735.1 of Mesorhizobium sp. WSM4935. Classification (NCBI taxonomy): domain Bacteria; kingdom Pseudomonadati; phylum Pseudomonadota; class Alphaproteobacteria; order Hyphomicrobiales; family Phyllobacteriaceae; genus Mesorhizobium; species Mesorhizobium sp. WSM4935. The sequence continues at coordinate 19,324 of NZ_JARTVR010000026.1, forward strand.
CACTCCCCGGCGGCAAAGGCGCGCCTTAGCGGAATTCGGCGGTAGCCGCAAGGATTGTCGATGCGTCCGTGCTAGTCCGGCCAGCGCAGCGCGCCTGAGGAATCCTTGCGGGCCGCTTTCATCGCGTCGGCCGGCCGGTCCTTCGCAGTGAGCACGGCGCGCAACCGCTCGGCGACGATCTCGGCCTCGCCCGGATGGAGGTTGCAGGGGTCGAGGAAGAAGTGGCCGCGCTCGACCTCGTGATTGCGCACGATGACAGGCGGCGCGCCGGCGGCGAGGGCGGAAGCGAGCCCGGCGGCCGTGAAGCGGCTTTCCGGGCGTACGAAGACCTGCAGGCGGTCGAGAGGATTGTTCGTCGGGTCGGGGATGATCTCAGCACCGATGCCGGGAATGCCCTGGAGCGCGTCCTTCCACAGATTGAGCGCTGCCTCCTCGCGGCGGCGGATGCCGGCATGGTCGCGTTTCTCCCAGGCGTCGAGCGCCGCCATTGTGCCGGCGATGCTTTCCTTGCCGACCTTCATGGCGCGCGCCACGCCGCGGTTCTGCAGATAGGCGGCGCGGACCAGGTCCTTGCGGCCGGTGACGATGCCGCTGGTCGGGCCGCTCAGAAATTTGTGGCCGCTATAGACGACGATGTCGGCGCCGCGCGCGAGGAACCCGCGCAGGTCATACTCCGAGGCCGCGTCGACGATCACCGGAATATTTTTGGCGTGACAAATTTCGCAGAACTCCTCAAGCGAGAGCATGCCGTATTGCACGGTGTGGTGGGCGACGACATAGAGGGCGGCCGCCGTGCGCTCATTGATCGCCTCGCGCACATGATAATCCTGGGTGACGCTGACGGTGCCAGCCGGAATGACTTTGGCACCGGCGAGGCGGATCGACTGGTCGATCGGCGCTCCATAGTTGACGATATGGCCGAGCTGGATGACGACTTCCGATTTCAGCCCTTCCGTGTCGTCCGGCAGCCGCTCGATGGCCAGAAGATTGGTACCGGTCATCGCGCCGGCGATCGCCATGGTGATGCCCGAGGCGCAGCAGGCGGTGATGAAGCCGGCCTCGCCGCCGGTGAGGCGCGCGACCACCGCGCTCGCGGCTCGCTGCAGATCGTCCATCTCCACCCATTGCGAGGCCATCTCGGCCATGGCGCTGATCGCTTCGGGAACGATGATCGAGGCGCCCAGCGCCGTCATCGTGCCCGAGACATTGATGATAGGCCTCAAGCCCAGCCGCTCGCGGATGGTGGTGTTGGAGCCTGCGTCGGAATAGGTTTTCATGTGAGTGGACTCCGTTAAGTCAGGCGGCGATCTCGACGACCGCTTCGATTTCGACGGTGATGTTGCGCGGCAGCGAGCCGACGCCGATCGCCGAGCGGGCATGGCCGCCGATCTTGTCAAAGACATCGGCAAAGAGGTCAGAGCAGCCATTGACCACTTTGGGGTGGTCGCTGAAGGTCGGCGTCGCGTTGACGAAGCCGAGGAGCTTCACCACGCGCACGATGCGGCCGAGATCGCCTGCCGCGGCATGCATGACGGCGAGCAGGTTGAGGCCGGTGAGGCGGGCATGCTCATAGGCCTGCTCGACGGTGACGTCATCGCCCACCTTGCCGGTGCAAAGCGTGCCGTCGGCGCGCAATGGCCCCTGGCCGGAGAGGAAGATCAGCCGGCCGCTCTCGGCATGGGTTACGAAATTGGCGATAGGCGTGGGCGGCTCGGGCAGCGTCAGGCCGAGTTCGGTGAGCCGTATGTAAGGCGACATGGAAAGGGTACTCCCTGGATGGCCAGCCATCCGCTTTCAGAACTGCGAGGCGCGGAAACGCGCCAGAAATGTGCGGAGGCGCTCGTTGGTGGTCTCCGCAGCCAGGATCTCCTTCGGCGGCCCGACCGCCGAGACGCCGCCATCGGCCATGAAGACGATGCGGCTGGAGGCGTCGCGGGCGAAGGCCATCTCATGCGTTACCATCACCATCGTCATGCCGTCCTCGGCGAGGCTCTTCACCACGGCCAGCACCTCGCCGACGAGCTCCGGATCGAGCGCCGACGTGATCTCGTCGAGCAGCAGGATCTTCGGTTCCATGGCGACGGCGCGGGCAATGCCGACGCGCTGCTGCTGGCCGCCGGACAGTTCGGCGGGCAGGCTGTCGGCCTTGTGGGCGAGGCCGACGCGGCCCAGCCAATGCTCGGCGATCGAGCGCGCTTCCGAACGGCTCTTGCCACGCACTTTGGTCAGCCCGAGCATGATGTTGCCGGCCGCCGTCAGATGCGGAAACAGGTTGAAGCTCTGGAACACCATGCCCGTCTCCGCGCGCATGGCGGCCAAATCGCGTTCGCTGCGCCGCTGGCGCGTGCCGGAGTTGCGAGCAGGACCGGGGCGGAAGCCGACCTCCTTGCCGTCGATGCGGATGGAGCCGCTGTCATAGCTTTCCAAGAAGTTGACGCAGCGCAGCAGCGTGGTCTTGCCGCTGCCGGAAGGGCCGATGATGGTGACCACCTCGCCCTTGGCCACTTGCAAGCTGACCGAACGCAGCACGGCGACAGATCCGAAGGATTTCGAGACCTCGGCGATGTCGAGAAGCGCTGGGCTGTTGTTGGAGCTGGTGGCCATGGCGTTAGTCCCGGATGAAGGCGAAGCGCCGCTCCAGCCTGCGGCTGGCATAGGAGAGCGCATAATTGACGGCGAAATAGATCAGGGCGCCGAGGATATAGAGCGGCATTGCCTCATAGGTGCGGCCGATGACCTGATTGATCGCCTGCATCAGGTCGGTGATGCCGAGCAGCGACACCAGCGCACTGCCCTTCACGGCATCGGTAACGCCGTTGATCCAGGGCGGCAGGAAGCGGCGGAAGGCCTGCGGGAAGATCACCGAGGTGAGGCGTTGGCGGAAGGTGAGGCCGATCGCCATCGCCGCTTCCGACTGGCCTTTTGGAATCGACGCGACGGCGCCGCGGACATATTCGACGACTTGTGCCGTCTTGAACAAGGTCAGCGCCAGCACCGCGGCCCAGAAGGACTGAAGATGCACGCCGACCGCGGGCAGGCCGTAATAGACGAAGAACATCAGCACCAGGATCGGGATGCCGCGGATGGTGTCCGAGAAGATGCGAACCACCCAGCGCAGCGGCGCCGGCCCGTAGACCAGGCCGACGCCCAGCAGGACTCCGGCTATCAAAGACAGGACCACGACCAGCAGCGAGACCCATAGGGTCACGGCGAAGCCTTCGGCAAGGAACGGCAGGGCATAAAGGATCTGGCTCAGCATCTCAGCGCGCCGTCCTGAACCGGCGCTCGACCAGCCTGAGCGCAAACAGCAAGGTATAGCCGGTCACCAGATACATCGCTGTCGTCACCAGATAGACCTCGACGATGCGGAAGGTGTTGAAGTTGATCCACTGGGCCCCGTAAGTGAGCTCGGGTACCGAAATCACCGAGGCGATCGAGGTGTCCTTGAACAGCGAGATAAAGGTGTTGGACAGTGCCGGCAGGGTGATACGCAGCATCGTCGGCAGGCGTACATGGATCAGGCGCTGCCATGGAGTAAGGCCGATCGCCTTGCCGGCGTCGAGCTGGCCGCGCGGCACGGCTTCCAGGCCCGAGCGGAACACCTCGACCAGATAGGCGCCGCTATAGACCGATAGCGTCAGGACAAAAGAGGTGGGCGCACTGTAGGCCAAGTCTATGACCGTGGGCACGCCGTAGAAAACGAGGTAGACCAGCAGGATCAACGGTACGTTGCGGATGAATTCGACGTAAGCCGCGATGATGGCGCGCACGACGCGCCCGGCCGAGACATACCAGACGGCCAGCACCAGGCCGATGACGATACCGATGGCGATCGAGATGACGGCAAGCTCGAGGCTGAGCAAGAGCCCGCCCCACAGCTTGTCGAAATGCCGCCAGATCAGGTTGAAATTGAGCGTGTAGCCCATGCATCCGTCTCAATGGCTCGTGGCGACGAAGACAGGTTTCGTCACCCCACGGCCGAGTCGAGGAGAAACAGGCGGAAGCGCGGTAAACGCCCTTCCGCCGGCTTTGTCATTCCGCCCGGTCAGATGACCGGGAAGCCCGGATGGCGCGGCGGCGGCTCCTGGCCGAAATATTCCTTGAAGGCGGCGTCATAGAGCGCCGTCTCGTGGCCGAACATGGCGATGGTGAAGGTCTGGTTGACATAGGTCAGCCAGTCGAGGTCGCCTTGCCTGACGGCGGCGCCGTAAAGCATCGAATACCAGCTCTTGCCAGCGTCGAAATACTTGTCGGGATTGCGCGAGGCGAGCCAGCGTACCGTCGACAGATCGACAGCGGCGGCGTCGACCCGCTTGGATTCCAACGCCTGCAGGACGTTGGCCTGGGTGTCGATCTGCATCACCTGCGCCTGCGGCAGGGCGAAATGCACCGAGCTTTCGGCGTCGACATTCTGCAGGATCGAGATGCGCGTGTTGGCGCCATTCGCCAAGAGTTTGTCGAAGGTCTTGTTTTCGGAGCCGGGCAGCGTCAGCAGCGCTACACCTTCGACATAGTAGGGTCGCGAAAAATGGATCAGCTGCGAGCGCTGCGCGGTCATGGTCATGAACTGGATGGTGATGTCGACCTTGTTGGTCGTCACGTTCGGGATCCGCTGCGCCGGGTCCTGGGTGACGAATTCGACCTTGGTCGGGTCGTCGAAAAGGCCCTTGGCGAGGATGCGGCCCATGGTGATGTCCATGCCGACCAATTCCCCGGCGTCGTTCTCGAAATGCCACGGCGCGTTGGTGCTGCCGGTGCCGACGATCAGCTTGCCGCGATCGAGCGCGGTGCGCAGCACGCTGTCGGACGCGGCTTGCGCGGCGGCCTTCTCGGCGCTGACGGCGGTGAGCGCGCCGGCGGTGGCCAGCCCCGCCATTCCCAGTTTCAGAAAATCACGTCTGCCGGATGTGTCGTTCACGGCGACCTCCTTTGATGATGTGTTCCCCAATGCAACAGAAATACGCACCGCAATCAGCGATTGTCTCTTACAAGAGACGTGTGTATCCTGTACAAGACAGATACTAGCACCAGGAATCGACAATGCAAGAGAGTGAAGCGCTGACCGGGTGGCCGAGCGAGGGCGCGGGCGAAGAGCGGCCGGCGGGCTCGCGCGAGAAGGGTCTCAACAGGGTCCTGAACATGCTGGAGTTCCTGCACGCCAACCAGCGCGCGATCGCCATCGGCGAACTGGCAAAGGGGCTGAACGCGCCGCGCTCGACCACCTACACGCTGGTGCGCGAGCTGGTCGAAGCCGGGCTCTTGGAAATGGCCGGAGACGGCAATCGCGTCTATTTCGGCAAGAAGCTCTATCTCTATGGGATGGCCTATATGCGCGGCAACGACCTGCTCAGGCGGGGCCGCCAGGAGGTCGACGCGCTGTCGCGCGAGACCGGTGAGACGTCCGAGCTCTGCATGCTGCAGACCGGCCGATACACCATCATCCATTCAAGCCCGGGCACCAGGCCGTTCCGCATCAGCTCGGCCACCGGCCTGCAGATCCCGCTGCCATGGACAGCGTCCGGCCGGTTGCTGCTGGCCGGTCTTGATCGCAGCCGGATCGAAGCGATGGTCACGGAAGACGATCTCGTGCTGCCGGACGGCCGCAAGGTCGAGCTCGATGACTTCATCGACGACATAGCGCGGGCGCGCGTCACCGGCTATTGCGTCACGTCAGGCCTGGTCGACGCCTATACCAAATGCCTGGCGGCGCCCGTGTTCTCGGCGCCTGGCAAGGTCGAGGCGACGATGTGCCTGGTGGTCCCGATCGACACATCGGAGGCGCGGACCGGCGAATTGGTCGCGCTGCTGCGTGAACGCGCCGCCCGGCTTTCTATCTCTTAGAGCGTTTCACCGTTTCACGGAAACGGCTAACCGCTCTATCTCCTTGTTTTTACGCAATTCCGAACGGAAACCGCTCACACTTTTCCTGGAATTGCTAGGCGGAGAGCGGGGAAGCTGCCCGCTCAGGCGATGATGTCGGGAATGATGCGGTCTTCCAGCGCCGACAGCCGGTCCTTCAGCATCAGCTTCTTTTTCTTCATGCGCTGGATCTGAAGCGGGTCACAGCCTGTGGCGATCATCGCGTTGATGGCGGCGTCGAAATCGGCGTGTTCCTGTTTGAGCCGGGAATATTCGAGGCGTATTTCAGCCTGTTCCTGTTCGGACATTATCTACCGTCTGCGTATGCATCGCCCAAGCGGGCTGTCTGGGCGGGGCCGGTGTGTCTGTTTGTAGCCGGCGCGCAGCCCTTATCACATTTCACTTTGTCGTGGAATGCTACCACGTGGCATTCGACATCGAGATCGGTTGGTGGCAAACTGTCATGGTGCCGTCACAGTCGCAACCTGCGGTGGACGTGCCTGTGACGGCTGCAATCGAGGAAACCATGAAAGGGAGAACCAATCATGTCTCTTGCATCCCATCTTGATGAGCTGCAGCGAAAGCACGGCGATATCGAGCGCGAACTTATCGACGCGATGAACCATCCTTCGGTAGACGACCTCGAGATCGCCACTCTCAAGCGGCGCAAGTTGGCAATCAAGGACGAGATTGAAAAGCTGAAGGCGAAACCGACCGCACACTGAAACTCCTCTAGGCACCATAACCGCTCCCGCCGCGGTGCAGCCTCCCCGGTGGCAAGAAATGCCACCGGCTTGGTGATTTGTACTGAATCTCCTCACCGTTTTGGGCGCGTATCTCGTGACCCGATGCTCCTTCGAGCCGCATGGCGGCCGATCGGGAGCAGCGGATTTGCTGGCCTTGCCCGGCGCTTGCCATTGACAAGCCATCTTTGCTCCGCCACCTCATGCCCGGAACTTTCAGATGAAGGCGGCCGGCATGACCGGATATTTTTCCTCTCCCTTCCCGCGGCGAATGTCGGTCGGTGTGTCGGTCGGCGGCGTGATCGTCGGCGGCGGCGCCCCGGTCGTCGTGCAGTCGATGACCAACACCGACACGGCCGATGTCGACCAGACCGTCGCCCAGGTCGCGGCGCTGCACCGCGCCGGCTCGGAAATCGTGCGCATCACCGTCGACCGCGACGAGAGCGCGGCCGCGGTTCCGCGCATCCATGAGCGGCTGCTACGGCTCGGCATCGACGTGCCGCTGGTCGGCGACTTCCACTATATCGGCCACAAGCTCCTCGCCGACCATCCGGCCTGCGCCGAGGTGCTGGCCAAATACCGCATCAATCCCGGCAATGTCGGCTTCAAGGAAAAGAAGGACCGCCAGTTCGCGGCGATCGTCGAAACGGCGATCAAACACGACAAGCCGGTGCGCATCGGCGTCAATTGGGGCTCGCTCGACCAGGAGCTTTTGACCCGGCTGATGGACGACAACCAGGCGAAGGGCTCACCGCTCACCGCGCAGGAGGTCACGCGCGAGGCGATCGTCCAGTCGGCGATCCTGTCGGCCGAGATGGCGGAAGAGATCGGGCTTGGCCGCGACAAGATCATCCTGTCGGCCAAGGTCAGCGGTGTGCAGGACCTGATCGCCGTCTACACCGAGCTCGCCACCCGCTCCGACCACGCGCTGCATCTCGGTCTCACCGAAGCCGGCATGGGCACCAAGGGCATCGTGGCCTCTTCGGCGGCGATGGGCATCCTGCTGCAGCAGGGCATCGGCGACACGATCCGCATCTCGCTGACGCCGGAGCCGAATGGCGACCGCACCCGCGAGGTGCAGGTGTCGCAGGAACTGCTGCAGACCATGGGCTTCCGGCAGTTCGTGCCGATCGTCGCGGCCTGCCCCGGCTGCGGCCGCACCACGTCCACTGTCTTCCAGGAGCTCGCCCAGAGCATCCAGGCCGACATCCGCAAGAACATGCCGGTGTGGCGCGAGAAATATCCCGGCGTCGAGAACCTCAAGGTCGCGGTGATGGGCTGCATCGTCAACGGCCCCGGCGAATCCAAGCATGCCGATATCGGCATATCGCTGCCCGGCACCGGCGAGACGCCGACGGCGCCGGTCTTCATCGACGGCAAGAAGGCGGCGACGCTGCGCGGCCCCTCGATCGCGCAGGATTTCGAGAAGATGGTCGCCGACTATATCGAGCAGCGCTACGGGCACGGCAAAGCAGCGGCCGAGTAGGCCGATGCAGCGCTTCCTCGCGGTGATCCTGGCCTTGCTTTGCACCTTGAGCTGGGTGGCGGCGGCATCCGCCGACCCGCCGCAGTCGAAATCGGCTGCCAAACGGCTGATCAACCGTGTCTGCGATCTGATCGAAACCCAGGCCCAACAGAATGGCCTGCCCAAGGATTTCTTCGCCAGGCTGATCTGGAAGGAAAGCCGCTTCGACCCGAATGCGGTGAGCCCGGTCGGCGCCGAAGGCATCGCGCAATTCATGCCCGGCACCGCCAAGATGCGCGGACTTGCCAATTCCTTCGATATCGAGCAGGCGATCCCCGCCTCGGCGAAATATCTCGCCGAGATGAAGGCAGGCTACGGCAATCTCGGCCTCGCGGCGGCGGCCTATAATGCCGGCGAGAACCGTGTATCGCGCTGGCTCGCCTCCGGCGGCTTTCTGCCGATGGAGACGGAAAGCTATGTCTTCGACATCATGGGCGAGCCCGTCGACAAGTTTTCCGACAAATCCTATGCCGGCACCGTCCAGCCGCTCGATCCGAAGATGAGCTTCGCGGTCGCCTGCCGCCGGCTGCCCGTGATCATGTCACGGACCGTCGCCATGGCATCGATCAACGTCAAGCCGTGGGGCGTGCAGGTGGCCGGCAATTTCCGCCGCTCGGCGGCGATCGGCCAATGGCTAAGGGTCAAAAGCCGGTTCCCGGCGCTGCTCGCCAGCCATGACCCGGTGGTGAGCCGGGTGCGCACGCCGATCGGCCGGCGTGGCATCTATGCGGTCAGGATCGGCGCCGACTCGCGGGCCGAGGCCAACGGCATCTGCAACAAGCTGCAAAGCGTCGGCGGAGCGTGTGTGGTGATGCGCAACCGATAGCTCGCGTCGCGAGGATATTGGAGGCGCTGGCAGCGCAACCGGGCGCGAAGGAACTCTGCGTTTGATCGTTGGCCAGTAAGTATTATGCGATGGAGGCAATTTACGCCGTCTTCGCCGCCACCGTCTCGCTGAGCCAGGTGCCGATCTTGGCGCCGAGGCGGTCGGGCGAGACCGGCTTGGGCAGATAGTCGTCCATGCCGGCTTCGATGCATTTTTCGCGGTCGCCCTTCAGCGCATGCGCGGTGACGCCGATGATCGGCGTGTGATCGCCGCTCCGTTCTTCGATGGCGCGGATGGCGCGGGTCGCCTCATAGCCGTTCATCTCCGGCATGGAGACGTCCATCAGCACCAGGCGGGGGCGCAGCGAGCGATACATCTCGACCGCCGTTCGGCCATTGCCGGCGATGCGGTAGCTAAGGCCGAAGCCGTTGAGGATCTGGCCGAAGACCAGCTGGTTCACCTCATTGTCCTCGGCGATCAGGATGTCGATCGGACCGCTCGGCGCGGCGGTCGATTCCGGCGCCGCCGGCACGGGCACCGCCGGGCCGCGGATGACGGTGAAGGCCGGCGGCGCCTGCGCCGCGGCCGGCTCGCGCACGAAATGCGCCTTGGCGCCCTGGGTGCGCGCCTTCTGGATGGCGGAGATCACGGTGCCCAGCAGCACCGCCGAACGCGCCGGCTTGGTGAGATGCGCGACGATGCCGAAATCGATGACCATCCTGCCGAAATCGACCTGGTCGACCGAGGTGAGCAGCACGACGGGGATGGAGGAAAGCCGGCTGTCGGCGGCGATGGCTTTCGCGACATCCGCGCCGTTCATCCCGGGCATCTGATAGTCGAGGATGATGCAGTCGACTGAGGCGCCGAGCTGGCAGGCGCGGTCGAGGAAGGCGAGGCCGACGGCACCGCTTTCGGCCGCCGCGCAGTCGAAGCTCCAGCTTCTGAGCTGCTCCAGCAGGATCTCGCGGTTGACCGGGTTGTCGTCGATGACCAGCACCCGGGCGCCGGTGACGTCGACCGGCACGAGCTCGTCGCGCGACTGCTGGCTGTGCGCCGGCAGCGGCACGGCGAACCAGAACACGGAGCCGCGGCCGATCTCGCTTTCGACGCCGATCTTGCCGCCCATCAGGTCGACGAGACGGGCGGATATGGCGAGGCCAAGCCCGGTGCCTTCGTGGCGGCGGGTCGAGGAGCCGTCGACCTGGGCGAATTTCTCGAACACGCTTTGTAGTTTTTCGGCCGGGATGCCGATGCCGGTGTCCTCGACGCGGACCTTGAGCTGGACCACGCCGTCGACGACATCGCCGCCGACATCGACCAGGACATGACCCTTTTCGGTGAATTTCACGGCGTTGCCGAGCAGGTTGGTGACGATCTGGCGGAAGCGCCCGGCATCGCCGACGACGAAGGCCGGCAGGCGCGGGTCGACGCGCACGATGAGCTCGAGGTTCTTTTCGGCGACGCGCGCCGATACCAGCGTCGCCACGTCCTCGACCGCTTCGGCGAGGCGGAAGGGAGCGAGATCGAGCGTCAGCTGGCCGGCATTGATCTTCGAGAAATCGAGGATGTCGTTGATGATGGTGAGCAGCGCGTTGCCGGATTTGACGATGACGTCGGTAAAGGTCTTCTGGCGCGGCGTCAGATCCGTCTTGGCAAGCAGCTCGGCCATGCCGAGCACGCCGTTCATCGGCGTGCGGATCTCATGGCTCATATTGGCGAGGAATTCCGACTTGGCGCGGTCGGCGGCCTCGGCCTTGAACAAGGACGCAGCGGTCTCGGCGAAGGCGCGGCGGATAGCGTTCTCCATCGGCCGGAAAATCAGAACCGCCGCGATGGCGAGCACGGCGAACAAAAGGCCGCTCGCCCACAGCAGCAGCCGGTCGCTGGAGGCATCGGCGAGGCGACGCTCCTCATCCAGCGCGGTGCGTACCTTCACCAGCATAGGCTGGGCGAAAAGGTCGTTCTGGTTGCGGATTTCGCGGTAGCTCCACTCGTCGACTTTCTGGGCGACCGCCATCAGGTTGAAGTTGCGCACCATGTCGCGCGCCGACCAGAACAGGTCGCCGTTGACCGAAGACGTATCGAGCGCGTTCAGGGTGCCCTTCGACAGGCGCGGCCTGATCGTGGCAAGCTGGGCGTTCAGGATGCCTATCTCGGCCATCAGGCGTTCGGAATGGCCGCGCGCGGCGGCGGTCAACGCATCGCGCGTCTCGCTGCGCCAGGCGGTGCCGGTCGTCTCGGCGAAATTGGTGGCGTTGCGCAGGTCGCGGGCGAAGATGACGAAATTGCCGCTGAGGGCATCGACCTCGTGACGGTACGAATTCACACGGTTGAGCGCGAACATGATGGCGGCCGAGGCCAGCGCGAAGACAAGCAGTCCCGAAATGTAGCGGATCCGGATCGACCGGAGAAAGGAAGAATATTCCGGCATGCGCAACCCCAACACATACGCACAATTTTAATGGCCGGGATTACGCTTGATTTACATTAAGATTTCGTTGGTGTGGCAGGGCGGCGGACCCTTGCAGCTTCTCGATACAAAGGCGACGGATCGCTTCCGCGACAGGCTAGTCAGGCGTATTGCGAATCCGGGCAGTGCTTTGCAGCCGGCCGGCGGATCGTCAATCCAACGTATCGGAGAGGATCCGGTTTCCTTTGCGCAGTGTGATCCGCCGTTGAGGATGCTCGTCTCTCGCAGCTTGAAAAATGGCGCGGGCAAGCTGGGCTGTAACGGCGCGTGCAAGAACCCGTTCGATGATCTCGTGGCTTTCGGCGTGCCAGAGTTCGACACGATAGGGCAGCGCTTCTGCCGAACGGGAAGAGTTGGCGCTCCGTGTCATAGACAGGCCTCTGCCTAATTCGTCGGACCGTTCCATCTCGAAACGAAATTGTTCTTGTGTCGTAAAGTGACGTAGCGGTCCGGATGCTCACGCGTCGCTGCGTAGTAAGCGGCGTAGCCGATGCTGGCATTGGCCGTGACAGCAAGAACTTGTTCGACCCCGTTCTTGGCGGCGTTCCACAACTCGACCCTATACGGGAGTTCGTCATGCTCGGCAGATCCGAGTTCATGGGGGACGGGATTCTCGTCTTCGTCTCCAGGCTCGTTTTCCGGAGCAAAGCTGTACAAATAACCCGGGTTTCTCAGGTTGGATGCGAGAGCGGATGAATGTGTCGCCATTGTCCAAGCCTGTTGCTATGCCGGATAGGCGCGCCTATGGTGCTGACGCGTCATCGGACGAACTGCTTATGCGAGCGTAGAACGCGGGTTGGACAATGCCACTGACCACAACCGACGCGCAACATCTTTCCGACAGCCATCGCCTCGAATTCTTCATCGACGCTGTTGCCGATTATGCGATCTATACGCTTGATGCGGAGGGCTTCATCACCAGCTGGAACGCCGGCGCCGAGAAAATAAAGGGCTATGCGGCCCCGGAGATCCTGGGGCAGCATTTTTCCCGGTTCTTCACGGCCGAAGATCAGGCGAACGCCGTTCCTGACAAGATGCTTGCCGCGGCAAAGGAGGAGGGAAGGTACGAGGCCGAGGGCTGGCGGGTGCGCAAGGACGGGACCAGATTCTGGTCGAGTAGCGTTGTTCAACGGGTCGTGGACCGGAACGCCGTTCTCCTGGGCTACGCGAAGATCACGCGAGACATCACCGAGCGGGTGGCCGCGCATCAGTCGCTGCTGCAGAGCGAGCGGCGCTTCCGCATCCTAGTCGACGGCGTGACCGACTATGCCATCTACATGCTTGATCCAAGCGGCACGATCACCAATTGGAACGTTGGCGCCGAGCGGCTGAAAGGCTACACCGCCGAGGAAATCGTGGGGCAGCATTTCTCCAAATTCTATACCCGTGAAGAACGCGCAAAAGGCACGCCGCTCCGCGTCCTCGAAGCAGCCATGCAGAACGGGCGGTATGAAGGCGAGGGCTGGCGCGTACGCAAGGATGGCAGCCATTTCTGGGCGTCGGTTGTCGTTACCCCGATTCATAACGACGCAGGCCAGCTCGAAGGATTCGCCAAGGTTACGCGCGACATCACCGAACGCCGTGCGGCGCACGAAGCATTGCGTCAAAGCGAGCGCCAGTTCCGCCTCCTGGTGAGCGGCGTGACCGACTACGCGCTTTTCATGCTGGATCCCAACGGGCTGGTGACCAGCTGGAACGCCGGTGCGGAGCGCATCAAGGGTTATACGGCCGAAGAAATCATCGGTCAGCACTTCTCCCGTTTTTACACGGAGCATGATCGCGCCGCCGGTTTACCTGGCCGCGCGCTCTATACGGCAACGCGCGACGGACGCTTCGAAACCGAGGGCCATCGCGTCCGCAAGGACGGGACGCTGTTCTGGGCGAATGTCGTGATCGATCCGATCCGCGACGAGCGAGGAGAGCTGATCGGTTTTGCCAAGATCACGCGCGACATCACTGGTCGACGCGATGCGGAGGTCGCACTCCGGCAGGCGCAAGCGCAACGCGCTCATGCCCAGAAAATGGATGCGCTCGGTCAATTGACCGGCAGCATCGTGCATGATTTCAACAACCTGCTCACGGTGGTCGACAGCTACGTCCGCAAGGTGAAGAACGCCGGCGTCGATCCCGAAATGAAGCGGGCGACCGAATCCGTGGAGCTTGCGCTCCAGCGCGGCGCCGGATTGACGCGCCAGCTGCTGGCCTTCTCGCGCAAGCATGCTGCCCGCGCCGAGGTCGTATCACTGGCAGAGCGGGTGGAAGCCGTTCGTGGAATGATAGCGGGCTCCATGCGCAAGTCGGTGAAGCTGGTTGCCGCTGTCGGACCCGAAACCTGGCCAGTGAAGGTCGACCCTGGCGAACTGGAGCTTGGTCTCGTCAACATTGCCTTCAATGCGCGGGACGCCATGCCTGACGGTGGCCTGGTAACGATCACGGCGGAGAACATGCTGCTATCCGGCGGCGACAACGCAGCCGGCCTGCAAGGCGAATTCGTCGCATTACGGGTGACCGACACAGGCATCGGAATTGCGCCAGACCTGCTTCCGCAGGTTTTCGAACCGTTCTTCACGACCAAAGGGCCCGAGAAGGGCACAGGCCTCGGCCTCGCACAGGTCTACGGTTTCGCGCAGCAGTCCGGCGGCGCGGTCACGATCGACAGCGAAGTTGGCAAGGGCACGACCGTGACGATCTATTTGCCGCGGGCCGATATGGCGGCCGCCGCACCGGGCGCGGAGCCAACACAGCCGGCCAGCGCGAATGTGGTGCCATTGAGGACAAAGGGACGTTTTGCCGGGGATCAAGGCTGATCGGCCGGGCTGCTGCGCTGGACGTCGCCGGAGATGCTACGAGGCGGCGACAAGAGAGCGGTATCGGGCGGCCACCACCGCAATGATCGCCAGGTGAAGCAGGATCGCGAGCGCTGCACCGACCAATGGCGGGGCAAGACCTTCCGTCCAGCCGATGATCCAGATCGTTGCGACGCCCAGCGGCAAAAACAAAACGACGCTGGTGACGAGGCCGGGATTGTATTTGCCGAGCCGCGCCGATGTGACGAGATGCGCGAGCGCGTTCACGACCATGACATAGGGGGCAACCAGGCCCCAAGCGGGTCCCCATAGGAATGCCGCATAAAGAGCCAAGGGGTTGATGCCCCAGACAAACGGCAGGTTGATGACGAGAACGGAGGCGACGGTAAGGGCGTCGCGGCCGCTGAAGACATGCTCGTTCGCGAATTTGCGGAACCGGTCGCCGGTGTGCTCTTCGACCTGATGGGCCATGTAGACCGGGCTGTGCAGGAAGATCAGGAACACCGGCAGAGGAAGGGATACAACAGGCGCGGCCGCCATAAGCGATGCTGCCATGAACCCTGCACCAATGACCCAATAGTCGGCCAGCCAGGCTTGCAGCTTAAGCATTGGTTCCCGGCATCCTCCGGCATTTGTCAGCCGGCGATCTTGCACGAATGGATGCGCAGCACCAGACCCATTCGAGCGTATGGACGTCCTGGCGCTCCCTGACACCGGACGTTGACTGCCGCGACCGTCCCTGAGACAGTCAAACAAGATGCGCTCCTCCGAAACTTGGCACGCCATTGGTCAGCCGGCCGTTGCGGCCTCTGGCCAGCCGCCATGTATCGGAGGTGGAAACCAGCACGCGAGGCGGCCGTGAGCGAACCTGCACAGCGAATAGTCGAGACCAACGGCATCCGCCTCAACATCGCGGAGCTCGGAGACGGGCCTCTTGTGCTTTTGTGCCATGGCTTTCCCGAATCCTGGTATTCCTGGCGCCATCAGTTGAGCGCGCTTGCGGCGGCGGGCTTTCGCGCCGTCGCCCCCGACATGCGGGGCTACGGCAAGAGCGATCGGCCGGAAGCGATCGACCAGTACACGCTCTTTCATCTGGTCGGCGACATGGTGGGCCTTCTCGACGCCCTCGACGCCTCCACCTCCGTCATCGTCGGCCACGACTGGGGCGCGGCCGTGGCCTGGCATGCGGCGCTGCTGCGACCGGACCGCTTCCGCGCCGTCATCGGCCTCAGCGTGCCGTTCCGGCCGCGCGCCAAGGCGCGCCCGACCAGCCTCATGCCGCGAACGGCGGATTCCCAATTCTACCAGCTTTATTTCCAACAGCCCGGCGTTGCCGAGGCAGAGCTGGAACGAGACCCGCGGGCCACGGTTCGCACCATGCTCTACGCTGTGTCGGGAGATGCGTCAGACGGCGGCGCAGGAATGGCCATGGTCCCGCACGGCGGAGGTCTTCTGCAAGCCCTCGAGGCGCCTGCGAGCCTGCCGCATTGGCTCAATGAAGGCGACATCGATTTCTACGCCGGCGAGTTTCGGCGCACCGGCTTTGCCGGGGGTCTCAACTGGTACCGCAACATCGACCGGAACTGGGAACTGATGGCGCCCTTTGCAGGCGCGCGGGTCAGGGTTCCAGCACTCTACATTGCGGGCGACCGCGACCTGGTGGTCGCCTTCCCCGGCATGGATCAACTGCTGGCCAATCTCAGGAATTTCGTCCCGCAAATCCGCGATACCCTCATGCTGCCGGGATGCGGGCATTGGACCCAGCAGGAGCGGCCGGACGAGGTCAACGCCGCGATGATCGATTTCCTCCAGAGCTTGCCGAACCAGAGCTGATCCGAGGCAAAGCGAGTATCGGCCCCGACACGGAAAGTTGGGCGTGCTGCTCGGCAAGCGACTCGCCCGGTTCAAGTCAGGCATTATCCTTGGCCCGGTAGGCGTCGGGAAGAATGAAGACCTCGTCGGCGCGGCCGTAGCCTCCGTCGGGAACTTCCTCGATCAGCACCATGGTGTAGGGACGCACGCCTTCGCCGAAATAGTCGACGAACATCTGCGTGGTCTTGTGGACGAGGTCCTCCTTCTGCGCCTTTGTGAGGGCGGCCTCAGGCATCTTGAAGTTGGCGAAGGGCATTTCCAGGTTCCTTTCGGGTTGGATATCACAGCTCCGGACGAAGGCGGCCGGCGAGGCGTCATCGGCCGGACCGATCTCCGTTCGTTGTCCTGGAGCGGATATAGACTGCTGCCGATCCCGGATAATCACCCGGCTATCGACAGCAGTATTCGGCTGGAGCGAACAATCGGAGCCTTTGTCGGCCTCTACACAGAGCCGGCAGCTCCTTCGTGGCTACGCTTTCCGGAAGCCGGCATCGCGCATTCTCGCCGAGGGCAGAGGATTAGTGCCGGGTCGGCATCGGCCGCCCGCCCGTGCCGCAGTTCAGCTGCTGCGCGTCGCCACGAAGGTCGCCGCTTGCTTGAGCAGTTCGGCCGCTTCGCCATAGGGCTCGAGCAGGGCATGCGCCTGCTCGATCAGGCCGTGGAGCTGCTCGCGCGCCCAGCCGGGGCCGTTGAGCGCGGCAAGCGTCGCCTTGCCGGCGGCGGCGTCCTTGTTGGTCGCCTTGCCCATCTGCTTGGCGTCGGCGGTGAGGTCGAGAAGGTCGTCGGCGAGCTGGAAGGCAAGGCCGATCGCCGAGCCGAACTCCGCCAGCCTCTCCCGGTCGGCGGGCGCCACGCCGGCAAGGATCGCGCCGGCCTCGCAGGCGAAGCGGATCAGCGCGCCGGTCTTCATCGCCTGCAGGGTGATGATGCCGGCCTCGTCCGGCCGTTTGCGCGCGGCTTCAAGGTCGAGCGTCTGGCCGCCGACCATGCCGCCGGCGCCGGCCGCGCGGGCAAGTGCGAGAATGAGGGTGGCGCGGCGTTCGGCCGACAGCGCGGTCGCTTCGTCGGCGATGATGTCGAAGGCCAAAGTCAAAAGCGCATCGCCGGCGAGGATCGCGGTCGCCTCGTCGAAGGCCTTGTGCACCGTCGGCTGGCCGCGGCGCAGATCATCGTCGTCCATGGAAGGCAGGTCATCATGGATCAGCGAGTAGCAATGCACGCATTCGAGCGCGGCGGCGACACGGAGCGCCGCCTCGCCATCGGCGGAGAAAAGAGCTGCGCTTTCCAGGACCAGAAAAGGCCGCAGCCGCTTGCCGCCATTGAGCACGCCGTGGCGCATCGCCGCCATCAGGCGCTCCGGCCGCGCGATCTCGCCGGCGAGCGGACGCGCGTCGAGGATCCGGCGCAGCTCGGTCTCGACGGCGGCGGCGCGCATGAAAAGCGCGGTTTCGAAGGCGATCTGGTCGTCTTTGCTCATGGCCGGGACCGGTAGCCGACACTCAGACATTGCGCAAGCAGGCGCGCGCCTTTATGCCGATGGGGGCGAGGCACGGGTGGGACGGCGTGACGGAACCGATCGTCGAACATGGAAGCGAAGGGCTGGACATGGCGCGGCCGCGGCGCCTGAACCGCGCCGGTCTGAGGCGCCTCGGCCGGCGCTGCCTGGTCGTCGCCATCGTTTTGGCGGCCATACCGGTCGTGCTCACCTTCCTTTACCTGCCGTCCTTCGTGCATCCGGTCTCGACGCTGATGCTGAAGGACCTCGTGACCTTTTCGGGCTACGACCGGCGCTGGGTGTCGATCGACGACGTAGCGCCGGTGCTGGCGCATTCGGTGATCATGTCGGAGGACGGGCAGTTCTGCTTCCATCGCGGCGTCGACCTCGGCGAATTGCGCGGCGTGGTCGACGATGCGCTGGCCGGCGAGGCGACGCGTGGCGCCTCCACCATCACCATGCAGACAGTGAAGAACCTTTTTCTGTGGTCGCGGCCATTGGGCAGCGTGCGAAAGGTGGTCGAGCTGCCTTTAGCCATCTATTTCGACGCGGTGATGTCGAAGCGGCGGATCATGGAGATCTACCTCAACATCGCCGAATGGGGGCCGGGCATCTACGGCATCGAGGCCGCCGCCCGGCATCATTTCGGCGTCTCGGCCAAGCAATTGTCGCGAAGGCAGGCGGCGCTGCTCGCCGTCAGCCTGCCCAATCCCATCGCGCGCAATCCGGCGAAGCCCGGGCCGGGATTGCGGCGGTTGGCCTCGCTGATCGAGCGGCGCGCCAGTCGCTCAGGCGCGTATGTCGGTTGCCTGGATTAGGACGAAGCGGCGCCGGCTCAAAAAAATTCGCGGCCAGCGCTGGCCAAAAGGGCGCAAGGCGTGTATAGGCACCCGACTTTCTCAGATTATGGCCTCGATGCGGCCCTTTCGCGAGGGTTGCCGGGGCATTTTGACCATGTAGTGGAGCATATCCATGGCCGTTCCAAAAAGAAAAACCTCTCCGTCGAAGCGCGGCATGCGCCGCTCGGCCGACGCCCTCAAGGCCCCGACCTATGTCGAGGACAAGAATTCCGGCGAAATGCGCCGCCCGCACCACATCGACCTGAAGACCGGCATGTACCGCGGCCGCCAGGTGCTGGAGCCGAAGGAAAGCTGAGAGGCTTCCAAGGGTTTCCGACTTTCGAAAGACCGGCCTCGGGCCGGTCTTTTTGCGTATGGCCCCGGTTGGCGTCGCGAGCTGCAGAAAAGCCAGGGCAACCGGCTGACATCGTTATTTCATTAGGTCTTAGAGCGTGTTCGCGGTTGCCGGCGAAAAGCCTTGACGGCGCGCTTGCCGCGGATTTTACAAAAGGGTGCCCATTGGAGTCACCCAGATGTTCGGTGCCGTCCCGCTGCTGATCGTGCCCTTCGTCCTCTACAATCTCGGCCTGCTCGGATTGTTCGGCGGTGGCGACGAGCCGTGGATGATCGAGATGTTCTCCTTCCGCATGATGTCGGGCGGCGTCTTTTCGATGACGCTCGGCGACCTGATGGTGCTGATCGGGCTGATCTTCCTGTTCATCGAGATCTCGAAATCGGTGCGCACGACCAATGCCTCGATCCTCGACCACCTGCTCTCGACACTGGTCTTCATCGCCTTTCTGGTCGAATTCCTGCTGGTGAAGGGCGCGGCGCATTCCGTCTTCTTCACGCTGATGATCATCGCGCTGTTCGACGTGCTGGCCGGCTTTTCGGTGTCGATGCGGTCGGCCAGTCGCGACATCAACTTAAACTGACGGCATCTCAGCCTTTCGCGCGACCACTTCGTCGTAGGCAGCGCGCAGTTGCTGGCGCACCGTCGGCGTACCCGGCGGCGTCTTCGACGGCGCGCCGAGATGCTCATGGCGCAACTCGTCCATGAATTGCTCCCATAGCGGCGGACCGCCCTTTTCGAGCAGCTCGGCGCGGATCGACAATTCTTCCGTGACCGGCAGCCAGACGCGCCCCCAGGCGCCGACCTGCGCCATGATCGGGACGAGCGTGATCGCCATCTCGGTCAGGCTGTAGATCGCTTTCTGCTTGTGGCTGGGATCGTCGGCCTTGGTCAGCAGGCCGAGCTCCATCAGCCGCTTCAGCCGGTCGGCCAGGATGTTGGAGGCGATGCCTTCCAGCGAGCCGTTGAGCAACTCGCGGAAATGACGCCTGCCGCCGAAGATCATGTCGCGCAGGATGATCAGGCTCCAGCGATCGCCGAACACCTCGAGCGACAGATTGATCGGGCAGCCGGACCGGCGGTCGATGCTCATAGCACTCTCCAGAAAAACCAGTTGCATTATGATATCGGTTTTATTATCGTGCAACTGATTGCAAAATGCAATCAGATTGGAGGAGCAGATGACCCCCGAAACGCGGCGCCCCGACATCGTTTCGCAAAGCTTTGGCAGTCCGAAAGATCCGCCGATCCTTCTGATCATGGGCGCAATGGCGTCGATGCTGTGGTGGCCGGAAGCCTTCTGCCGGCAGCTTGCCGGGCGCGGCCGCTTCGTCATCCGCTACGACAATCGCGACACCGGCCTGTCGACCAAATATCCGCCGGGCGCGCCGCCCTACACATTCGAGGACATGGTGGACGACGCCCTCCGCGTGCTCGACGACCATCGCGTCGGCAAGGCGCATGTCGCCGGCATGTCGATGGGCGGCATGCTCGCGCAGAGCATGGCGCTGAAATATCCCGAACGCGTCAGCGCGCTCACTGTGATCTCCTGTTCGCCGCTCGGCTTCGATACGTCCGGCCTGCCGGGAACGACCGAGGCCTATAGGGAACATTCGGCGGAAGGCGCCAATGTCGACTGGTCGAAGCGGTCGCAGGTGCTCGACTTCATGGTCAAGGACGCCCGCGTGATCGCGAGCACGCTGCATCCGTTCGACGAGAAGCGGACGCGCAAGATGATCGAGGAGGATTACGACCGGTCCGGCGGTCTCGCCAGCGCGACCAACCATTTCCTGCTCAAGGGCGGCGGCCCGCAGCGCACGGTGCGGGGTCTGCGCGCACCGCTGCTCGTCATCCACGGCAGCGCCGATTCGTTGTTCCCGATCGAACACGGTGAGGCGCTCGCCAAGGCTGTTCCCGGCGCAAGGCTGGTCAAGATCGAAGGCGGTGGCCACGAACTGCACCGCAATGACTGGCCGCAGATCATCGAAGCCATCGCCGAACACGGCTAACCGATAGGAAGCTGCCTTGACTCAAGCCGTTCGCAGCAATAGTGAAGTGAGTACTTAAGTATCGAAAGAGAGCGAGAATGTCCCTGACATTGCATTTCCACCCGCTGGCCTCGTTCTGCTGGAAGCCGCTGATCGCGTTCTACGAGAACGACACGCCTTTCGAGCCGGTCATCGTCGATCTCGGCGACGAAGCTTCCCGCGCGGCTTTCCTGAAGGTGTCGCCGACCGGCAAGATGCCGGCGCTGCGTGACGACGCGCGGGATCGCACGGTGCTGGAATCGACCATCGTCGTCGAATATCTCGCCGCGCATTACCCCGGGCCGGTGGCGCTCGTTCCGGCCGATATCGATCTTGCCCTGCAAGTCCGGCAGGCCGACCGCTTCTACGATTTCTACGTGCAGCATCCAATGCAGAAGATCGTCGGCGACCGCCTGCGGCCAAAGGATCAGACCGATCCGTTCGGGGTCGAGGAGGCTCGTGCGCAATTGCGCAACTCCTACGCCATTGTCGAAGAGGAGATGGCGGGAAGGATCTGGGCTGTAGGCGAAGGCTTCACCATGGCCGACTGCGCCGCCTCGCCGGCACTGTTCTATGCCAACAAGGTCGAGCCGTTCGGGGACAAGTTTCCGGCGATCAAAGCCTATCACGACCGGCTGCTTGCGCGCCCGTCCTTCGCCCGCGTGATCGAGGAAGCGGGACCTTATTTCAAGTTCTTTCCGTATAATAACGGCTAGCCGGCGATGATGCACGATCCGGCCCAGCTCGACCTTATGTTCCAGGCGCTTGCCGATCCGGCGCGGCGCCAGATGGTAGACCGCCTGTCGCGCGGGCCGGCATCGGTCAGCCAACTGGCCGAACCGCTGGCGATGTCGCTTTCGGCCGTCGTCCAGCATCTCAACGTGCTCGAGGCAAGCGGCCTGGTCAGGACCGAAAAGCTTGGCCGGGTGCGGACCTGCCAAATCGAGCCGCAGGCGCTTCGGGCCGCCGAGCACTGGATCAATGAGCGGCGGCTCGCCTGGGAGCGCCGGCCCGACCGGCTCGGCGATTTTCTCGCTGAAGCCAAGGATGAAAGCTGAAGGAAGCCGTCATGACTGAACGATCCGTCGTCCATTCCACCTTCGTCATCGAGCGCGTCTATCCCGCGGCGCCGGAGAAGGTCTATTTCGCGTTGAGCGATTCGGCGGCGAACAAACGCTGGTTCTTCGATCCCGACAACCCGATGCCCAGCCGGCATGAGATGGACTTCCGTGTCGGCGGCAAGGAGGTGAATGCCGGCTGTCCCAGCGATGGGCAGATGCATTTCTACAACGCGGTCTATCAGGACATCGTGCCCAACCGGCGCATCGTCTACAGCTACGAGCTCTTGTTCGGCGAGACCCGGGTTTCGGTGTCGCTCGCGACGATCGAGCTCATCGCCGAAGGCAAGGGTACGCGGCTGATCCTGACGGAGCAGGGCGCCTTCTTCGACGGCATCGACTCACCGGCCATCCGCGAGCACGGCACCGGCGAGTTGCTCGACGCGCTCGGGACGGCACTGGCGGCGAGTTGAGCCTCCAGCCGGCGGACTATTCGCCCGGCGCTGTTTCCCAGAACTGGTCGAGCCAGATGTTAAGTCTCAGGAAGCCGGCGCTGCTGACAGTATAGACGCGCCTTGTGCCCTCGGCCTTGGCGTTGACCAGGCCGGCATCGAGCAGAACCTTCAGATGCTGGGAAACCGCCGGGCGTGAGACGGGCAGCCCGGCCGCCAATTCGTTCACCGTCTTCGGGCCGCGCCGGAGTTCTTCCAAGAGATAGCGCCGATTGGGATCGGCTATCGCCACGAAGGCGTCAGAAAACATCATGCCTCTATTTGTGAGGCAAAGTCTTGCGAATCTCAACTATTGGTTTCAACCTTTCTTCGCGGATCGAGCCGCGTCGCCTCGGGCGTGACCGCGCGGTCCGCGGGCTGCGTCTTGAAGGCATCGCGGTTTTCGATGGGCACCGGCGCGCGGGCGCGGATGCGCAGCAGCGTGTAGCCGGCGAGGCCGAGATGGGCGAGCGCGGTTGCCAGGAAAAGCCCTTCCGGACGTACCGAACCCATCAAGGCCGCTGCCAAAAGCGGGCCGATCATGGTGCCGAAGCCGTAGAGCAGCAACAGGCCGCCGGAAACCTTGACGAAGTCCTCGGCGCGGGCGTGGTCGTTGGCATGCGCGACGGCGATCGAATAGAGCGTATAGGCGAAGGCGCCATAGGCGGCGGTCATCACGATGACGAAGACGCCCGAACGCGGCGCGAACAGGAAGATCAGCACCGCGACCAGCGCGGCGCCGAACGCAGCGCCCGCCAGCACGAAGCGGCGGTCGGTCGTGTCCGACAGGCGCCCGGCCGGAAGCTGCATGGCGGCGCCGGCGATGACCACAAGGCTCATCATCAGTGCGATCTCGGCAGTGGAGATGCCGATGCGGGCGCCATAGACGGCGCCGAGCGTGCCCCAGGCGCCGTTGGCGATGCCGATCAGGAGGCAGGCTACCGCCGACACCGGCGAATTGGCATAGAGGCCTTTGATGTCGAGCTTGACGTCCTGCAGGGGCTTCGGATGCGACTGCGTCGAGACGGCCGTCGGGATGAGCGACAGGCAAAACAGGATGCCGGTGATCATGAACAGCGAGGCCGACCGCACGTCGCCGCCGGCGACGATCATCTGACCGCCCATGATCGAGGCATAGGTGACCATCATGTAGAGGCCGAAGACGGTGCCGCGGTTCTCGTTGGTGGCCTTCTCGTTCAGCCAGCTCTCGATCACCATGAAGGCGCCGGCCATGGTGAAGCCGGTGAAGGCGCGCAAAAGGATCCAGACATATTCGTCGATGATGAGGCCGGTGAGCAGCGCGATAATCGCGCCGGACGCGGCGAAGGCGCCGAAGGCCCTGACATGGCCGGCACGGCGCACGAGGCGGGGCGCGAAAAAACAGCCGGCGACGAAGCCCCCGGCCCAGGCCGTGCCCATCAGGCCGAGCGAAGCGGTCGAAAAGCCTTCCACCTGGCCGCGCAGCGGCAGGAGCAGTCCATGCAGGCCGGATGCGGCGAGCAGGAACGCCGTGCCGCGCAGCAGCGAGAGGATCGGTCTGTAGGTTGCAAACATGGGCTGATCCGGCTGGAATTTCGGGCGCAGGTCTGTTTCAGCGTCTGGCAGTCGCAATCAGGCTTTTCCGGGGCGGACTGGCGCGCCGGCGGAACTATCCTCTGCGAAACAGCGCCTCGGCCGCGGATTTGGTGGCGCCCTTGGCGGCCCGTGCCTCTTCCAGCCGGGCGATCTCGTCGCGCAGCATCGCAATGCGCTCGGACAATTCGTCGACGGAAAGCAGCGAGAGGTCCTGGCCGATCTCGTGCGGGCGCGGCTTCTTCCTGGGTTCGTCGTCGAAGATCGCCATCGTCGCTTCTCCCTTGCTTGGCCATTTGCCTGATTTGGCAATCAGAATACATAGGGCAGGGGCGCCGATGCAAACGGCCGACAACAGATCGACATAAGGAGACGGCAAGCCATGGCAAGTCAGAAGATTCCGGCGACGATGACAGCCATCGCGATCTCGCAGCCCGGTGGGCCAAGAGTGCTCAAGCCGGAGACGCGCGACGTGCCCGCGCCTGGTCCGGGCGAGGTGGTGATCCGCGTGCATGCGGCCGGCGTCAACCGGCCGGACGTCCAGCAGCGCAAGGGCGCCTATCCGCCGCCGCCCGGCGCTTCGGACTTGCCCGGCCTCGAGGTGGCCGGCGAAGTCGCGGTGCTCGGCGACGAGATATCGCGCTGGCGCCTCGGCGACCGGGTCTGCGCGCTGACGCCGGGCGGCGGCTACGCCGAATATGTCAAAGTCCATGCCGGCAGCGTGCTGCCGATCCCGGCCGGCTTCACCTATTCGGAGGCCGCCGCCGTGCCGGAGAACTATTTCACCGTCTGGCACAATGTGTTCGAGCGCGGCGGCCTGAAGAAGGGCGAGACCCTGCTTGTCCATGGCGGCTCGTCCGGCATCGGCACCACCGCCATCCAACTGGCCTTTGCTTTCGGCGCCACTGTGATCACCACCGCAGGCAGTAAGGAGAAATGCGACGCTTGTCTCAAGCTCGGCGCCGACCGGGCGATCAACTATCGCGAGGAGGATTTCGTCGCCGCGGTGAAGGATGCGACCAGTGGCAAGGGCGTCGACGTCATCCTCGACATGGTCGGCGGCGACTATGTCGCGCGCAACTACGAGGCCGCGGCCGTCGAGGGGCGCATTGTCCAGATCGCCGTGCAGGCCGGTGCTGTCGCAAGCACCAATTTCGCAACGCTCATGGTCAAGCGCCTGACCCACACGGGTTCGACGCTCAGGCCGCGTACCGTCGAGTTCAAGGCGGCGATCGCCGCCGCGCTTGAGGCCCAGGTGTGGCCGCTGCTCGGCACGCGCAAGGTGGCACCCGTCATGGACATGATCTTTCCGCTGACCGAAGCCTGGCGGGCGCATGAGCGTATGGAAGAGGGTGAGCATATCGGCAAGATCGTCCTCGACGTTGGTTGAGGTAGGGGAAGTAGGGGAGTAGGGGAGTAGGGGAGTAG
>NZ_JARTVR010000027.1:0-40110 GCF_029625735.1 Mesorhizobium sp. WSM4935
CCCGATGCGAAGCCTAAACTTAGGTCGTGAAGGGCTCGTAAACAAAAGGTTATCGAGGCCGTTCGAATTGCGCTTGCTGGCACCATGGTGATCCTTGCCGCTGAACAATGTCGAGACTATGGTGCGCGGCTTCGCTTTCGGTTAGAAGGCGCGCAAATAAGAGGCCGACGCATGTCGCCCAAAAGTGGGAACCGGCTTTGGGGTAACGACATGCACAAACGAACAAAGTTCCAAGGAGTTTGGACGATATGCTGAGAGGCTCGCTCACCGCGCTCGTGACACCGTTCGAAAAGAGCGGGCGCTTCGACGAGAAAGCCTTTCGCGCCTTCGTCGAATGGCAGATCGCCGAGGGCACCAAGGGCCTCGTTCCCGTCGGCACCACCGGCGAGTCGCCGACGCTCTCGCATGAGGAGCACCGCCATGTCGTGAAGGTCGCCATCGAGGTGGCCAAGGGCAGGGTGCCGGTCGTGGCCGGCGCGGGCTCCAACAACACCGAGGAAGCGGTCGGCCTGGTGAAATATGCGGAACAGGCCGGCGCCGACGCCGCCCTTGTGGTGACGCCTTATTACAACAAGCCCACGCAGCGCGGCCTTTATGAGCATTTCGCTGCCGTTGCGCGCGCGACCAGCCTGCCGATCATCATCTACAATATCCCGCCGCGCTCGGTGATCGACATGACGCCCGAGACGATGGGCAGGCTGCGCCACGACTTCAAGAACATCGCCGGCGTCAAGGACGCCACCGGCAAGGTCGAACGTGTTTCCGAGCAGCGCATGACCTGCGGCAAGGATTTCATCCAGCTCTCCGGCGAGGATGCTTCCGCGCTTGGCTTCAACGCCCATGGCGGTGTCGGCTGCATCTCGGTGACGTCCAACGTCGCGCCGCGGCTCTGCGCCGAGTTCCAGGAAGCGACGCTCTCGGGCGACAGTGCCAAGGCGCTCGAGCTGCAGGATCGTCTCCTGCCGCTGCACAAGGCGATCTTCATGGAGCCTGGCGTGTCCGGCGCCAAATACGCGCTGTCGAAGCTGGGCAAGATCGAGAACGTGGTCCGCTCGCCGCTGGTGACGGTCGAAGCTTCGACCGCCGAGAAGCTCGACGCGGCGCTGAAGCACGCCGGCTTGATTAATTAGGGATGAGGCGCCACCTCTCCGCATTATGAATCAAGTCAAGAAAGCCGACCCCAACAACAGGACGGTCGCCGAAAACCGCAAGGCGCGCTTTTCCTACGAGGTGCTCGACACGATCGAGGCCGGCTTGGTGCTGACCGGCACCGAGGTCAAGTCGCTGCGCCAGGGCCAGGCCAACATCCAGGAGAGCTACGCTTCGGCCGAGGGCGGCGAGATCTGGCTGATCAATTCCTATCTGCCGGAATATCTGCAGGCCAACCGCTTCAACCACGAGCCGCGCCGGCGCCGGAAATTGCTGGTCTCCAAGCGCGAGATGGCGAAACTCTCGCAAAGCGTCGAGCGCGAGGGCATGACACTGGTGCCGCTGAAAATCTACTTCAACGATCGCGGCCGCGCCAAGCTGCTGCTCGCGATCGCCCGGGGCAAGAAACTGCACGACAAGCGCGAGACCGAAAAGCAGCGCGACTGGTCGCGCGAAAAGGGTCGGCTGCTGAAGGAGCGCGGCTGAGCTTCCGAGCTCGCCGCACCCGATCGCCTGAAAAAAGCCGCCGGCCGGTTCTCCGGTCCGGCGCGTACGCGCCTTCCGACGGGGGATGGTCTTGGGCAAGCGGATTGTGTTCTGGGGCCTCGCCGGCGTGGTTGTCGCCTGTGCAGTGGCGGCGGGTGCCTTCTTCTGGTTCCGTGGCTTTTCGCCCGATCGCGAGGAATTCCCGATCCGGGGCATCGACGTCTCCCACCATCAGGGAAAGATCGATTGGCCGCGCGTCGCGGCCGACGATGTCGCCTTCGCCATCATCAAGGCGACCGAAGGCGGCACGCATGTCGACACCCTGTTCTCGACCAATCTGCGCGAGGCGCGGGCGGCTGGCCTTGCGGTCGGCGCCTATCATTTCTTCACCTTCTGCCGGCCCGGCGCCGATCAGGCGAAGAATTTCATTTCGGTTGTGCCGCGCGGCGAGCCGCTCTTGCCGCCGGTGGTCGACATCGAATTCGGCGGCAACTGCCCGCAACGGCCGTCGCCCGGGCAGTTGAACGCAGAGCTTGCCGCTTTCCTCGGCCCTGTCGAGGCGGCGTTCGGCAAGCAGGCGATCGTCTATTTGACCGACGAAGCGGCCGTTGCCTATTCCGGCAGCATCATGACCCGTCAGCGCTGGCTGCGTTCGCTGGCGATGAGGCCACGCGAGAACGGCTGGGTTTACTGGCAGTATCACAATATGGGCCGCGTCGACGGTATCGAAGGCGATGTGGATCTGAACGTTCTGAAGGGCAGCCGCGAGACGCTGGCTGAATTGTTCGCGCCTGAATCTAGCTCTTCAGGAACGCCGCGATCTCCCTGAACACGTTGACGAACATTTCCTCCGTCAGCACGCCCGTATTGGTGTTGTAGCGCGAGCAGTGATAGCTGGAAAACAAGGCGATGCCGCCGGCTTCCTGCCGCCCGCCGTGGCGGAACGGCAAGGCTGCGACGCGCTCGCCCAGCGCCCGCACTGTCGACTGATGCGCGATCGAACCCAGCGTCAGTATGGCGCGCAAATTGGGGAAGCGCGCAATCGTCGGCTTTAGAAAAGTCCGGCAAGTGGCGACCTCGGCGCCGACCGGCTTGTTCTCCGGCGGCACGCAGCGCACCGCATTGGTGATGGCCGTGCCGACAAGCTCGAGCCCGTCATCCGGCCTTGCCTTGAACTCGCCGCGCGCCAGGCCATGCGCGATCATCGTGCCGTAGAGCAGGTCGCCTGCATAGTCGCCGGTGAAGGGCCGTCCCGTACGGTTGGCGCCGCGCAGGCCAGGCGCCAGCCCGACGATCAGGAGTTTGACCGCATTCTCGCCTTCCGGCGGCAGGAAGGTCGGCACCGGCGCGTTGAACCAGCCCGGCTCACGCTCGCGCCAGGCGGCGATGAAATCATGCAGCCGCGGGCAAAGCGGACAGTCACGGCTGGGTTCGGGGGAGGGCGCGGCGCTCAAGGCCGCCGCCTGTCAATAATCGTCCTCGTCGACTTCGGCGGGTTCCGGCCGGCGCACCGGCCGCTCGGACGGATCGCGGCCGACCTCGCTCTTCAGCGTCATCAGGTCGATGAAATGATCGGCCTGGCGGCGCAGATCGTCGGAGATCATCGGCGGCTGGGAAGCCATGGTCGAGATGATCGACACTTTGCGGCCGCGCCGCTGCAGCGCCTCGACAAGCGTGCGGAAATCGCCATCGCCGGAGAAGATTACATAATGGTCGACGACATCGGCGAGCTCCAGCGCATCGACGGTCAGCTCGATGTCCATATTGCCCTTGATCTTGCGGCGGCCGGTCGAGTCGGTGAATTCCTTGGCGGGCTTCGTCACCACCTTGAAGCCATTGTAGTCCAGCCAGTCGATCAACGGCCGGATCGAGGAATATTCCTGATCCTCGACCAGCGCCGTGTAGTAGTAAGCGCGCAGCAGATAGCCGCGCTTTTGGAAGCTCGAAAGAAGCTTGCGGTAATCTATGTCGAAGCCCAGTGCGCGGGACGTGGCGTAGAGGTTGGCGCCGTCGATGAAAAGAGCGATCTTTTCACGGGGATCGAACATTGAAAAACATCCCTTTCGAAAATTTCTGTCGTCTAAAAGCGTTTGACGAATAGGTCCGACAAATGGACCTCGCTGCCGTCACATTCGAGATAACGCGCAATTTGTGGATATCCAAGGGCAGGGCCGGCATTGCAAGCAATTGTGATCGCGACTATGTGAGCGCCATCATCGCGCGCTCCGATGATGAGCCGGGCAACAGGCTGCAAAGCCGGCGCCGGCGCCATAAAGCTTGTATTTCGCCCGCGCCCGCGTTATGGAGCGCGTCAGCTTTCCATCAAATCCATCGCATGAAAGGGGCAGTCCATGGCCCGCGTAACCGTTGAAGATTGCATCGACAAGGTCGACAACCGTTTTGAACTTGTGCTGCTCGCCGGCCATCGCGCCCGCCAGATCAGCCAGGGCGCGCAGATCACCGTTCCGCGCGACAATGACAAGAACCCGGTCATCGCGCTGCGCGAGATCGCCGAAGAGACGCTGTCGCCCGACGACCTCAAGGAAGACCTGATCCACTCGCTGCAAAAGCATGTCGAGGTCGACGAGCCGGAGGCCGAGGGCGAGGCGATCACCGACCAGACCGGCGCGACCGCTGTCGCGGCCGACGCCGACGATGCCGAGGAAAACATCGCTTTCGATCGCATGAGCGAGGAAGACCTGCTCGCCGGCATCGAAGGTCTGGTGCCGCCGGAAAAGAGCGACGACTACTAAGAGCTTTTGACAATTCTGCTCAGCTGGTAGTTGAGCGGGTTCTGAAAAGCTTCCGAGTTCGCCTGGATCAAGCATCCGGTACTTCCGTCTCGTAACTTTCGTGGCTATCTATGGGATGCGTCGCACGTCGGTGCGGCGCATCAATCATTTCAGCACCGCGAGATCCCGCCCATGATGCGTCAGTATGAGCTTGTCGAGCGCGTGCAGCGCTACAAGCCTGACGTCAATGAGGCGCTGCTCAACAAAGCTTACGTCTATGCCATGCAGAAGCATGGCCATCAGAAGCGCGCCTCGGGCGATCCCTATTTCTCGCATCCCCTCGAAGTCGCTGCCATCCTCACCGACATGCACATGGACGAGGCGACCATTGCCGTTGCCCTGCTGCACGACACGATCGAGGACACGACGGCGACCCGTGCCGAGATCGACGAGCTGTTCGGCCCCGAAATGGGCAAGCTGGTCGAGGGCCTCACCAAGCTGAAGAAGCTCGATCTGGTCTCCAAGAAGGCCGAGCAGGCGGAGAATTTGCGCAAGCTTCTGCTCGCGATCTCCGAGGATATTCGCGTTCTTCTGGTCAAGCTCGCCGACCGCCTGCACAACATGCGCACGCTCGACCACATGCCGGAATCCAAGCGCCTGCGCATTGCCGAGGAGACGATGGATATCTATGCGCCGCTGGCCGGGCGCATGGGCATGCAAGGCATGCGCGAGGAACTGGAGGAAATCGCCTTCCGCTACATAAATCCGGAGGCTTATCGCGCCGTCACGGCAAGGCTTGCCGAGATTTTCGAGCGCAACAAGGGCGTCCTGCAGGAGATCGAGACGGCGCTGTCCGGCCTGTTTGAAAAACACGCCATCAAGGCGAGCGTGAAGAGCAGGCAGAAGAAGCCCTGGTCGGTGTTCCGCAAGATGGAGGCCAAGGCGCTCTCCTTCGAGCAGCTCTCCGACATTTTCGGCTTCCGCGTCGTCGTCGATACGGTCGATGACTGCTACCGCGCGCTTGGCGCCATCCACACCACCTGGTCGATGGTGCCCGGCCGCTTCAAGGATTACATATCGACGCCGAAGCAGAACGACTACCGTTCCATCCACACCACCATCGTCGGCCCGTCGCGCCAGCGCGTCGAATTGCAGATCCGCACCAAGGAGATGAACAAGATAGCCGAATATGGCGTCGCCGCGCATTCGATCTACAAGGATACCGGCGGCAAGATGAACGGCACGGCCCATGCGATCTCGAGGGAGACCAACGCCTATGCCTGGCTGCGGCGCACCATCGAGCAGCTGGCCGAAGGCGACAATCCGGAGGATTTCCTCGAGAACACCAAGCTGGAGCTGTTCCAGGACCAGGTGTTCTGCTTCACGCCCAAGGGCATGCTGATCGCGCTGCCGCGCGGCGCCACCCCGATCGATTTCGCCTATGCCGTCCACACCGATGTCGGCGACACCTGCGTCGGTGCCAAGGTCAATGGCCGCATCATGCCGTTGATGACGGAACTGAAGAATGGCGACGAGGTCGAGATCATCCGCTCCAAGGCGCAGGTGCCCCCCGCCGCCTGGGAGTCGGTCGTGGTCACCGGCAAGGCGCGCGCCGCCATCCGCCGCGCCACCAAGAATGCCATTCGCAAGCAATATTCCGGCCTCGGCGCCCGCATCCTCGAACGCGCCTTCGAGCGCGCCGGCAAGACCTTCGCCAAGGAGAGCCTGAAGCCGGTGCTGCACCGGCTGGCGCGCAAGGACATCGAGGACGTGCTGGCTTCCGTCGGCCGCGGCGAGCTGAGCTCGACCGATGTCATGAAGGCGGTCTTCCCCGACTATAAGGACGAGCGCGTCACCGTCGCCCCGCCCAAGCCGCGCGAGGAAGGCTGGTCGAAGATCCGCAACGCCGCCGGCATGCTGTTCCAGATGCCCGGCACCCGCGCCGCGCGCAAGGACAGCAAGAACCAGCAACGCGACGGCGCGGTGCCGATCCGCGGCGTGCGCGGCGACCTGCCGGTGCGCTTCGCGCCGGAGGGCGCCGTGCCCGGCGACCGCATCGTCGGCATTATCCAGCCGGGAACCGGCATCACCATCTACCCGATCCAGTCGCCGGCCCTGCAGGCCTTCGATGACCAGCCCGAGCGCTGGATCGACGTGCGCTGGGACATCGACGAGCGCACCAAGGAGCGGTTCCCGGCGCGCATCTCGGTCACCGCCATCAATGCGCCGGGTTCGCTGGCCGACATCGCCCAGGTAGTGGCGTCCAACGACGCCAATATCCACACGCTGTCGATGGTGCGCACCGCGCCCGATTTCACCGAGATGCTGATCGACCTCGAGGTCTGGGATTTGAAGCACCTCAACCGGCTGCTGTCGCAACTCAAAGACAATTCGAGCGTCAGCGATGCGCGGCGCGTCAACGGGTGAATAGTGAATAGTGAATAGTGAAAGAAGGCGCTCTCACTACCATTCACCATTCACCATTCACCATTCACCACTCGCCAAAGGCATGGAGCGAACAATGAACACCGACGAAGTGCTGGGCATTTTCCGCGAGGCCGGCGCCGTTCTCGAAGGTCATTTCATTCTGACGTCGGGCCTGCGCAGTCCGGTCTTCCTTCAGAAGGCGCGGGTCTTCATGCATGCCGACAAGACCGAGCGCCTCTGCAAAGCGCTGGCCGAGAAGATTCGCCAGGAGGTGCCCGGCAGGATCGACTATGTCGTCGGCCCGGCCATCGGTGGCCTGATCCCGGCCTATGAAACATCGCGCCATCTCGGTGTCCCGGCAATCTGGGTCGAGCGGGAAGGGGGCGAATTCAGGCTGCGCCGCTTCGAGATCGCCAAGGGCGCGCGCGTCGTTATCGTCGAGGACATCGTCACCACGGGCCTGTCGATCCGCGAGACCATTGATTGCCTGCGCGAGCTTGGCGCCGAAGTCGTGGCGGCGGCCTGCATCATCGACCGCTCGGCCGGCAAGACCGATGTCGGCGTGCCGCTGATCGCCCTTGCCGAATATGAAGTGCCGGCCTATCCCGCCGACCGTCTGCCGCCGGAACTTGCCGCCATTCCAGCCGTTAAGCCGGGAAGCCGCAACATCTGATGCAGGAAAACAAGCACTTGGGCGCGTCGCTTGAATCTCTCTGGCAGCCGCCGGGGTCGCGGTGATCGCCGGCATCGACCATTTCGTGCTGACGGTCCGCTCGGTCGAGGCGACCTGCGAGTTCTACCAGCGCGTGCTCGGCATGCGGCGGCTGGATGAGCCAAACCGGCCGACCGCACTGTTGTTCGGCTCGCAGAAGATCAACCTGCACGAATCCGGCCGCACTTTCGAGCCGAAGGCGAAGGCGCCGACGCCGGGCTCCGGCGATTTCTGCCTCGTGGCGGCGGTGCCGCTTGCCGAAGTCCAGGCGAGCCTCGAAGCCAATAACGTGGCGATCGAGGTCGGTCCGGTCGGGCGCACCGGCGCGCGGGGCGCGATGATGTCAGTCTATTTCCGCGATCCGGACGGCAATCTGGTCGAGGTCAGCGAGTATCCGCTCACCTGAGATCGAGCCGCATGGCGCAGCGCTGGTCCAAAGCCATGCCGTGCTCGGCCTCATTGCCGAGCAGACTGTCCAGCCGTCCATCGATCTCGGCATCTTCCAGAATGCGAAATCCGAACTTGCGGTAGAAGGGCGCGTTCCAGGGCACCGTGCGAAACGTGGTCAGCGTCACCGCAGCCAGGCCGCGCCGCCTCGCGTCCGCGACCGCCCGTTCGAGCAGCGAGCGGCCAATGCCCTGCCCCTGCCGATCGAGGTGCACGTCCAACTCCCAGACATGCAGCGCATCGCCCTCCATCCCGGCGCTCAGGAATCCGACCGGCCGGTCCTTCTCGTCTGCGGCAACCCAGCATGCGCCCGCGGCGATCAGCACGCTGTGTCGCTCGACGCTGACATTGTCTCCATCGGCGAGCCACGCCAGTTCCGCGATGGCGCGGAACGCCAGTCCGGCGGACTGTTCGATCTGCGGCAGTGCCTCGGCGTCCTCGGCCCGCGCCGGTCGAATGGTGATCATTTGGCTCCGCATCCCGATTGTCTTCCTCAGTTTCGCCAGAATGACGGCCTTGTTACAGCCTGCGGCAGACGATCGCGGCGGCGTTTCGTTGTCGCGCGGCTCAGTCGTCGCTATATCAAAGTTTTGTTGCCTTTCTGCGCCCTCGGAGCGCAAGATAGTTTGGCGCGACCCGGTGGTGGCAGGGGCAGCGCGTGTTGGACCGGGAACTGGAACAGAGTGCTTTTTCGACGCCGAGAGCCCGATGGCCTCCTTGAGCGGGTGCGTATTTATCTATGGCCGCGCCGCTCGTTCTCACGTTCCGTGCAGTATTTCTCCAAACGCATCCTGCGGCTGAAGGCGACGCCGCATTCGGTCGCCGCCGGCGTCGCCGCGGGTGTTTTTGCTTCCTTCTTCCCGCTTGGCTTCCACTTCATCGTCGCCGCTGTGCTGTGCTGGATCATCGCCGGCAATCTGGTCGCGGCGGCGCTCGGCGCCGTGTTTTTCGGTAATCCGCTGACCTTCCCGCTTTTGTGGGGCGCATCCTGGGAAACCGGCAAGCTGCTCCTGCATGAGCATCTCCCGAGGCACGGGCCGCCCGAGCATCTGGGCGAAATGATGCACAAGCTCTCCTTCGCCAAGCTCTGGCACCCTGTTCTGGAGCCGATGTTGGTTGGCGCGGTGCCGCTCGGCCTCGTCTTCGGGCTCGTGTTTTACGGCATCACGCGCTGGGGCATGATCGCGTTTCGCGCGCAGCGCAGGAAGCGCATGGCCGAGCGCGCCGCGAAGAAGTCGCGGCAGGGCGGACGGGAAGTGCCGGCGGAATGATCATCGGCATCGGCAGCGACCTGATCGACATCAGACGCATCGAAAAATCGCTGGAGCGGCACGGCCAGCGCTTTGTCCAGCGCATCTACACGGAGGTCGAGCAGGCCAAGTCGGAAATGCGCGCGGCACGCGCGGCTTCCTATGCCAAGCGCTTCGCCGCCAAGGAGGCCTGCGCCAAGGCGTTGGGCACCGGCATGGCCGAGGGCGTGTTCTGGCGTGACATGGGCGTGGTCAACCTGCCGAGCGGCGCGCCGACCATGGCGCTGACCGGCGGCGCCGCGGCCAGGCTGGAGAAAATCCTGCCGAAAGGCCACCGCGCGGTGATCCATCTCACCATCACCGACGATTTCCCGCTTGCTCAAGCCTTTGTGATCATCGAGGCGGTACCCGCCGAACAAGCGCCACATTGATTCCATCTGACCACCAGCGGCATGACGTTGCCCAGCGCGCGCCAAGACTCTATACCAACATCGCACAATCGAGGACGACATGAGCGTGGCTGAAAAATCGCAGAAGAAATCCGGCGGGCTTGGTGAAACCTTCTCCGTCATCATCCAGGCTCTGCTGCTCGCGCTCGTCATCCGCACGTTGCTGTTCCAGCCCTTCTCCATTCCGTCCGGCTCGATGCGGCCGACGCTGCTCGAAGGCGATTATCTCTTCGTCACCAAATGGGCCTATGGCTATTCGCGCTACTCGCTGCCTTTCGGTCCCGATCTCTTCTCCGGCCGCATCTGGGGCTCGGAGCCCAAGCGCGGCGACGTGGTGGTGTTCAAGTTCCCGCCGGATCCGTCGATCGACTACATCAAGCGTGTCGTCGGCCTGCCCGGCGACAAGATCCAGATGAAGAACGGCCAGCTTTTCATCAATGACGTCGGCGTGCCGCGTGTGAAGACCGGCCAGATCGACAATCCCGACGTCACCGAGGAAAACCGGCCGATCGACGTCTATCGTGAAACGCTGCCGAACGGTGTCAGCTACGATACGCTCGACATCAATTCCGATTCGATCGGCGACAACACACGCGAATTCGTCGTGCCGCCTGGCCACTATTTCATGATGGGCGACAATCGCGACAATTCTTCCGACAGCCGCTTCGCCGTCGGCTATGTGCCGGCGGAGAACCTTGTCGGCCGCGCCAACCTCATCTTCTTCTCGATCGCCGGCAAGGCAAGCCCGCTCGAGATCTGGAAGTGGCCGTCGCTGATGCGCGCCGGGCGCCTGTTCCATTTCGTCCACTAGAGCGATGGCGGCCAGCAAGCGTTTGACCGCCGATGCTCTGGCCGAAGCGCTTGTCGAGCGTACCGGCCACGCCTTCGCCGACCGCCAGCGCCTGCAGCGGGCGCTGACCCATGCCAGCGCCCGTTCGACCCATGCCGGCGTCGACTACGAGCGCTTCGAGTTCCTGGGCGACCGTGTTCTCGGCCTCGTCGTCGCCGACATGCTGCTCGCGACCTTTCCCGATGCCGCCGAGGGCGAGCTGTCGCTGCGCCTCAACGCGCTGGTCAATGCCGAGGCGCTGTCCGAGATCGCCGAGGAGATCGGGCTGCCGGAGCTGATCCGCGCCGGCTCCGACGTGCGCAATCTCGACGGGCGCAAGCGCACCAATCTGCGCGCCGATGCGCTGGAATCGCTGATTGCCGTGCTTTACCTGGATGGTGGCCTTGAGGCTGCCCGCGCATTCATCCACCGTTATTGGCAGCCGCGCTCGCAAGCGATCGGCGCTGCGCGGCGCGACGCCAAGACCGAATTGCAGGAATGGGCGCACCAGGCGGCCGCCGGCGCCGTGCCGGCCTACCGCGTAGACGGCCGCGAGGGGCCGGATCACGATCCGCTGTTCACCGTCAGCGTCAAGGTTGGCTCTTTCGCGCCGGCGACCGGCAGCGGCCGCTCCAAACGAGAGGCCGAGCAGGCTGCCGCGGCTACTCTTTTGCTGCGCGAAGGCGTATGGAGCGCGGCATGAGCGATACGCAAACCCCTGAAGCCTCCGCGACGCGCTCCGGCTTCGTCGCGCTGATCGGCGCGCCCAATGCCGGCAAGTCGACCTTGGTCAACCAGCTGGTCGGCGCCAAGGTATCGATCGTCACGCACAAGGTGCAGACCACCCGCGCCATCGTGCGCGGCATCGCCACGCATGACAACGCGCAGATCGTCTTCGTCGACACGCCCGGCATCTTCAAGCCGAAGCGGCGGCTGGACACCGCTATGGTGACGACCGCCTGGGGCGGCGCCAAGGATGCCGATGTCGTCGTGCTTTTGATCGACGCGGAGCGCGGCATCAAGGGCGACGCCGATGCCATCCTCGACCGGCTGAAGGACGTTAAGCAGCCGATGCTGCTCGTCCTCAACAAGGTCGATCGCGTCAAGCCGGAGACGCTTCTCGCCCTGGCAGCGACCGCGAACGAACGCGTGCCGTTCAAGCGCACTTTCATGGTGTCGGCGCTCACCGGTTCCGGCTGCAAGGACCTGCTCGATTATCTCGCCGAGACGTTGCCCTTGGGTCCCTGGTACTATCCGGAAGACCAGATCTCCGACCTGCCGATGCGCCAGCTCGCGGCCGAGATCACGCGCGAAAAACTTTATCTGCGGCTGCATCAGGAGCTTCCCTATTCCTCGCATATCGAGACCGAGAAATGGGAAGAGAAGAAAGACGGCTCGGTGCGCATCGAGCAGGTCATCTATGTCGAGCGCGACAGCCAGAAGAAGATCGTGCTCGGCCACAAGGGCGAGACGATCCGCGCCATCGGCCAGGCCGCACGGACCGAGATCGCCGAGATCCTCGAACAGAAGGTCCACCTCTTCCTGTTCGTGAAGGTGCGCGAGAACTGGGGCGACGACCCCGAGCGCTACCGCGAGATGGGGCTGGAGTTTCCTCATTGATGCTTGTCGCCCAAAAGCGCTTATCGGCTTTGGGACGACGGCATGGATGATCCGCAACCGACCATCGATACCGATCTGGTGCGCCGACTGGTCGACGCGCAGTTTCCGCGATGGCGGCATCTGCCGGTAAGCCCGGTCGCTTTCGGCGGCTGGGACAACCGCACCTTCCATCTCGGCGACAAAATGACGGTCCGGCTCCCGAGTGCGGCCTCCTATTCGCTGCAGGTCGAGAAGGAGCAGCGCTGGCTGCCGAAATTGGCACCCGTCCTGCCGCTGCCCATTCCGGAGCCGCTGGCCATGGGCGAACCGGCCGAAGGTTACCCTTGGCATTGGTCGGTCTATCGCTGGATCGAGGGCGAGACGGCCAAGACCGGGCGCATCGCCGATCCCCTCGCGTTCGCGCTCTCGCTTGCCGATTTCCTTGTCGCATTGAGGGGCATCGACCCGACGGACGGTCCTATGCCCGGCCAGCACAATTTCCACCGCGGCGGGCCGCTGGCCCTCTATGACGGCGAGGCAACACAGGCCATCGCCGCGCTTGAAGGCCGGATCGACGCTCAAGCCGCGACCACGGTCTGGGAAGCAGCGCTTGCCGCCACCTGGTCTGGCTCCCCGGTCTGGTTTCATGGCGACGTCGCCTCGGGCAATCTTCTGGTCGAGGACGGCTGCTTGAGTGCCGTCATCGATTTCGGCACCTCCGGTATCGGCGACCCATCCTGTGATCTGGCGATAGCCTGGACCTTCTTCGAAGGCGCCAGCCGCGAGGCCTTCCGCGCCCGCATCGCCGTCGACGACGCCACCTGGGCGCGCGGCCGCGGCTGGGCTTTGTGGAAGGCGCTGATCACCGTCGCCGGCCACGACGCCAATCAGACGGAGGTGGAAAGGCAGCGTCGCGCGATCGACGAGGTGCTTGCCGATCATCAGAGGTGGGCGTGAAACGACGCCTGCGAATGTCAGTACAGATCGAGCACAGCGTGCCGTAATCTTGATTTCGCCATCCAACGGGTGAAAAGCTCTGGCCATGGAATGGCGC
This sequence comes from Mesorhizobium sp. WSM4935, assembly GCF_029625735.1. Classification (NCBI taxonomy): domain Bacteria; kingdom Pseudomonadati; phylum Pseudomonadota; class Alphaproteobacteria; order Hyphomicrobiales; family Phyllobacteriaceae; genus Mesorhizobium; species Mesorhizobium sp. WSM4935. The sequence continues at coordinate 13,135 of NZ_JARTVR010000027.1, forward strand.
GACGAGGGAATCGTTCTCGGCACCCGCAAGCATGGCGAAACCAGCGCCATCCTCGAGGTGATGACCCGCGCGCATGGCCGCCATCTCGGCCTGGTGCGGGGAGGGCGTTCGCGCAAGCAGCAGCCGGTGCTGCAGCCTGGCAACCGTGTCGATCTTTTGTGGCGGGCGCGGCTCGACGAGCATCTCGGTGTCTTCCAGGCCGAGGCGATCGAGATGAACGCCGCGCGGCTCATGGACAGCGCCATCGCGGTCTATGGCCTGCAGACCATGGCCGCGCATCTGAGGCTCCTGCCGGAGCGCGATGCTCATGGCGGCCTCTACGAGGCGCTGGCCGTGATGATCTCGCATCTCGGCGATGCCGATGCGGCGGGCGAGCTGGTGGCCCGCTTCGAGCTGCTCATCCTCGACGAACTGGGCTTCGGCCTCGATCTCAGCCAATGCGCGGCGACCGGCACAAGGCAGGATCTTGCCTATGTCTCGCCGAAATCCGGACGCGCGGTGTCGCGCGCCGCTGGTGCTGCCTGGCACGACAAGATGCTGGCGCTGCCCGCCTTCCTCCAGCGCGGCTCCGGCTTGCGCGCCGATGCGGCGGCGCTGGAAGACGCCTTCCGGCTGAGCGGCTTCTTCTTCACCCGCCATGTCTATGAGCCGCGCGGCCTCGAGCCGCCCGACGCCCGCGCCGGCTTCCTCGCCGCGCTGCGCCGGCATCATGCGGCGGTGAAGGCGGTTGCGGGCGGGGCAGGATAGCAAAGGCGAGCGCCTAATCCGCGCTCCGCTGCTCCAGGAAATTATCGAGCATGGCGCGCTGGCCCTTGAGGATTTTGAGCCCCGCTTCGGGCAGCGAAAACCAGCCGGCCTTGTCGACTTCTGGGAACTCCTTCATACGTCCCGATTTCGGCGGCCATTCCATGGTGAACATATTGCTCCTGACGGCATGCGCGTCGATGTCCGCTTCGACGCTCCACGCGATGACGATCTTGCCGCCCGGTTGCTTGTAGCTGCCGAGCGGCCGGAAATCGCCTTCGATGGCGACGCCGAGTTCCTCTTCGGCTTCCCGTTTGGCGGCCTGGAGCTCATCTTCAGTGTCACCGATCAAGCCCTTCGGGATCGACCACGCGCCTTCATCCTTTCTGGCCCAGAACGGGCCGCCCGGGTGGACGAGCAGGAATTCGAACACACCGGCGATGCGCCTGTGGATCAGCAGGCCCGCGCTCTTTTGCGGCATCGGTCACCTCGCGACATTTTCTTCGCCCGCACGAGAATAGCACGAGTATTTCGCGGCAGAGGCCACGCAATTCCGTCGGCAAAAGTGGGGGCGCAGCCGGCCAGGCATGGGAAAAACCGGCAAGTTGCTGGCAATCGGCGACGAAACATGCTCGATCTTGTTAGCCGGCGAGCCGCTGATTTCGACCAGCCGTCTCATTGCCGCATTTGTTGGCCACGACTGGTCTGGTTTTGAGGGAAACCGCCATGTTTTTCAGCCTGATCGCCATTGCCGCCGTCATAGCTCTTTTCGTCATCGTTTCACGACAGCAGAACCGTATCGCGCTGGTCGAGCGCGAGCTCGGAGTCCTGCGCGGGCTGGTGCAATCGGGCGCTTCGCTGTCCGCGCCCAAGCCGGACGCCGCGCAGGAAGGTCTTCCCGAGGAGGTCAAGGCAGCCGCGGCGCCTGCCGCGCCATTGGCTGACGGCACGACTGTGGCCGAGGAGGTCGTCGCGACGCCCGAGGGCGCCGAGGGCGAGGCCGTGGCCGGTCCCTGGACGAAGACCCAGGCGGCCGCGGCGCAATCCGCCGGGCCGTCCGAACCGGTGCAACCCGCTGCCGTGGCCGGGACGCCTGCGGCAGGCTCCCCGGCGCCTGCAAGGGCGGCGCGCCAAACCGATGTCGAGACGGCGCTGGGAACGCGCTGGGCGGTCTGGGTCGGCGGCATCGCGCTGGCGCTGGGCGGCCTGTTCCTGATCCGCTACACCATCGAGGCCGGTATTTTCGGTCCGGGCGTGCGACTCACGATGGCCGGCATCCTCGGCCTGGCGCTGATTGCCGGTGCCGAATTCATCCGCCGCACCGGCTTCAAGGTGCCCGTGCAGGGCGCCGCCGGCGCCTATATCCCGTCGATCCTGACGGCGGCTGGCGCGTTCATCCTGTTCGGCACGGTCTACGCGGCGCACGGCATCTATGGCTTCATCGGTCCGGCGACCGCCTTCGCGCTGCTGGGCGTCATCGGCGTCGCCACCATTGGCGCTGCGCTGGTGCATGGCCTGGCGCTGGCCGGCATCGGCCTTGTCGGCGCGATGGTCACGCCGGCGCTGATCGCCTCGCAGGCGCCCAATCCTTGGGCGCTGTTCGTCTATCTGGCGGTCGTGCTTGCGGCGACCGCGGCAACCGCCCGCATCCGCGATTGGAAGGCGCTGGTGGCGGCTGCCTTCGCCGGCACAGGCATCTGGACCATTCTCTACATGGTCGACGCGCCGGACGTGAACCTTGCCGCTGTCCTGTTCATCGGCCTGGCGACACTTGCCGTGCTTGCCTTCGTCTGGCTCGGCCTTTTCTCGGCCGATGGCCGCGACGCACAGGCGCGCGGCTTCGACTGGCCATCGATCGTGCCCGGCTTCTTCATCGCCCTGAGCGCGCTGGGCCTGTCCGTCGATCCGGCTTTTGCCAGCGCCGGCGATGCTCTGCATGGCGCCGTCCTGCTGGTTGCGCTGGTCGCGGCGGCGCTCTATCGGCCGAGCGCGCTTCCGCTGGTCTTTGCCGCCGGCATCGCGACCGTGCTGATCTATCTCGGCATCATTCCGCCCGCCACGATCGGCGCCAATGCGCTCGATGTCGGGTTGGACGCCCAGCCCTTGGCGTCACCCGACACGCCGACTTTCCGCATCGGCATCGCGCTTGGCCTTGTCTTCATCGCCGCCGGCTTCTGGGCCGCGCGCCGTTTCGCCGCCACCGCCCCGCGGCGCGCGGCCTGCTGGGCGGCTTGGGGCGTCATCGCCCCGCTTGTGGTGCTCACCGCGCTATGGCTCACCTTCGGCGATATCGACCGCGACTTCGGCTACGCGCTGCCGGCGCTGTTGCTGGCGCTCGCTCTTGCCGCCGGCGGCGAATGGATCGCGCGCGCCGAGGAGCCGCCGCTCGGCGGCGGCCCGGCCGTGTCGTTCGCGCTGGGCGGGGCCGGCGTCGCCGGCCTGCTTATGCTGCATATGGCCTTCGGCTCCGGCTGGACGACCGTGCCGCTTGGAGCCGCTGCGATCGTCCCGGCGTTGGCCACACGCTGGCGGTCTTATCCCGTGCTCGGCTGGATCGCGGTGGGCGCGGCGGTCGCCGTGCTCGGCCGCGTCGCCTTCGATCCGACCATCGTCGGCGCGGCGTCTCTCGCCAGGACGCCGGTCTTCAACTGGCTGCTGCTTGGCTATGGCGTGCCGGCGCTCGCCTTCGGCTTCGCCGCCTGGCAGCTCGCCCGCACCACCGACGGCAGGCCGCGCCTTGCCATGGAGGCGGCCTCGGCGCTGTTCGCGCTGCTCACCGTTGCCATGCTGGTCCGCCACGCCATGCATGGCGGCGTCATCGACACCGGCACGGTGACGCTTGCCGAACAGGCGATCTACACGCTGGTCGCGCTCGGCGCCGGCGCGATCCTCGTCGCCATCGACATGCGCTCGCCAAGCTCGGTGCTGCGCTATGGCTCGATGGCCGCCGGCGTGGTTTCGGCGGCCATGATCGCCGTCCAGCATTTCGTCGTGCTGAACCCGCTGCTGACGGATGAGTCGACCGGCACGATCCCGGTCTTCAACCTTCTCTTCCTTGCCTATCTGTTGCCGGCAGTCGCAGCCGGCGCGTTGGCGCTCTATGTCCGCGACAAGCGCCCGCGATGGTATGCGGCGATGCTGGCGCTGATCGCTGCTTTGCTTGCCTTTGCCTACGCCACGCTGTCGGTGCGGCGCCTGTTCAAAGGCGAGTTCATCGCCTTGTGGAGCGGCCTCGGCCAGCTCGAGACCTACACTTACTCGGCGCTCTGGCTGGTCATCGGCGTGGCGCTGCTCACCGCCGGCGTCTGGCTGAAATCGCAGGTGCTGCGCATCGCCTCCGCGGTGCTGATCGCGGTCGCGGTGGTCAAGGTCTTCCTCTTCGACATGTCGGAGCTGGAAGGCGTGCTGCGCGCGCTCTCCTTCATCGGCCTCGGCGCCGTGCTGATCGGCATCGGCTTGTTCTATCAGCGGCTGCTGACGCGGGCAGCGAGAGCAGTGAAGGAGGCTTCTTGAAGGAATATCCAATCTGGGATATCTAGAATATTCATAAAGGGATATTTCAATGCCGCTCTACATACGTGACGATGAAGTGGACGCGCTGGCCGCCAAATTGCAGCGCGAGACGAACGCGCCCAGCAAGACCGAAGCGGTGCGGACAGCTCTTATGCACGAACTGGAACGCAATCGTGCCAAGGTGCCGCTGCGCGATCGGATCGTCAGGCTTCAAGCGGAGGCGAAGAAGATCGGTCTGCCCAATCCCGACTTCGATATGAAGAAATTCACTGACGAGATGTGGGAAGGCTGATGTTTGTCGACGCTTCGGTGATCGTCGCAATTCTCAACCAGGAACCGGGCTGGGAGGAATTGTCCAAACAACTCTCCCGATCTGTCGACTTCCACATCTCTGCCATGGTCCGTTTTGAGGCGACGCAGGCTCTGGCGCGAGCCGGCGCAGGTTCCCGCAAGCCGACCGCCGAAGCGCTCCTCAAAGCTCGCGATCTGGTAGATCAACTCATTGTGGAAATTGGCGGGGAAAATGTCCCGATCGGCGACGAGATCGGTTCGCGCGCTCTCGATGCCAGCGCTCATTATGGCAAGGCCGTTGGTCATCAAGCCGACCTGAACTTGGGTGACTGTTTTGCCTATGCTTGCGCGAAAGCTCTCGGCACTCCGCTGCTCTACAAAGGCAATGATTTCCTGCTCACCGATTTGAGATAGTTAGGCTTTCCCGCCGATTGCCAGGAATAAACCGGCCTGCGCCATCGTTTTGTATGTGCTTGGGTACGCAGCGGTTCGGCCGCTTCGCGCTGACTGCTTGCACCGCGCCCGGAAGGCGCGTTCTATCGGGATGGAAAGCGACCTCGAAACAAGCGGTCATGGACGACAAGAAGGCAGCGATCCTAAGCGAAATACCGCGGCTGCGGCGCTATGCGCGCTCGCTGCTGCGCGAGCGCGATTCCGCCGACGATCTCGTCCAGGATTGCCTGGAGCGGGCGCTTGTGCGGCTCGACAACTGGCAGACTGGAGAGAGCCCCCGGAGGTGGCTGTTTACGATCATGCATCACTTGTTCATCGACCAGATGCGCAAGGTCAACCGGCGCGGTGAGGCGGCGATGCTGCCTCTCGAAGCCGGTGAGGCCCAAGCCGCGCCCGCCGATCAGGTCGAGACCATCGCCTCGCGCGAGATCATGGATGCCTTGCAGGCGATCAGCCCCGATCGCCGCGCGGCATTGGTGATGGTCGCCATCGAGGGCTTTTCCTATGCCGAGGCCGCCAACATCCTTGGCGTGCCGGCCGGTACGCTGATGTCGCGCATCGCGCGCGGCCGCGAGGAATTGCGAGGATTGCTCGACGACACATCGCGCCGTCGCTCGATAAGGATCGTCGAGAAATGACCCGCCGCGATTTTTCCGAACGCGATATCCATATGGCCCTCGATGGCGAACTGCCGGGCGAGGAGCGCATGGCTTACGACGCCTGGCTCGAGGCCAATCCCGAGATGAAGGCGAAGTCCGCGCGCTACATTGCCGACCGCGCCGCCATGCGCGCCGCCTTCGCAGGCGTGATGGACGAGCCGGTGCCGGCGAGGCTGCGGCAGGTCGTGCTTGGCGAGGCACCTGCAAAAGCGTCGGCCTGGCGCTCGCGCTGGTGGCTGTCGGCTGCCGCGGCCGTGATGCTCGCGCTCGGCGGGCTCGGCGGCTATGTCGCGGGCATCGACGGCATCGCCCGCGGCGACGGCGACGACCAGCTCGCCGAGCAGGCGATCGCCGCCCATGTCATCTACGCCGCCGAGAAGCGCCATGCCGTCGAGGTTCCCGCAAGCGACAAGGATCATCTCCAGACCTGGCTGTCGAACCGTGTCGGACTGAAGCTGGTCGCGCCCGATCTGGCGGCCGAGGGCTTCGATCTCGTCGGCGGCCGGCTGCTGCCGGCCGGTGGGCAGGGCAAGGCGGCGATGCTGCTTTATGAAGACGCCAAGGGCGAGCGCATCTCGCTCTACGTCACCGCCGAATCGTCGCAGACGTCCAAAGGCACCTACACGGCCGCGGCGGGCGGACCCGAGGCTGTCTACTGGCTCGACAAAGGCTATGCCTGCGCGGTCGTCGGCTCGTTGCCGCCGGAGCGCCTGTCGGACGTCGCAAAGAGCGCTTACGGTCAGCTCGTCGCCGGCATATCGAGCTGAACCGGCTGCATTTTTCGGTAACCGGCAGTCCTTTGAACGGCAATTCTGTTCAAGTGCTCGGCCCTTTTCTGCCATGGCGGAAACTGTCACAATTCGGCCCTAATCAAGGAGCGATAGCGCTTGATGAATACTGGCGCTTCGGCCAGTATTCGCGACGCATCCACCGGGGCCGTTTCTTAACCCAATCGAGGTTCTCCCAAGCCCGCATGCCTGCCGAGATCCGCAAGGCCCGCGCGTCAGACGTCGATGACCTCGCCGCCATCGAGAAGGCTGTTTTTCCGGGCGACAGGCTCTCGCGCCGCTCCTTCCGCCAGTTCATCGAGCGGGAAACCGCCGAGATGCTGGTGGCCGAGAACGAGGGCCGCGTCGCCGGCTATGCAGTGGTGCTGTTTCGCAAGGGCAGCGGCGTCGCGCGGCTTTATTCCATCGCCGTCGGACCTTTCTTCGGCCGTCTCGGCATTGGCCGGCTTCTGCTGGCGGCTGCCGAGGAGGCGGCCTTCGAGCACGACCGGCTGCTGCTGCGCCTCGAAGTGCGCGAGGACAATCAGCGCGCCATCCGCATCTACGAACAGGCCGGCTATCGGAAATTGGGCCGCGAGCCCGACTATTACGAGGACGGCGCGACCGCGCTGCGCTATGAAAAGACGCTGCGCGGCGACACGCCGACCGCGACCAAGGTGCCGTTCTACCAGCAGACCTGCGAGTTCACCTGCGGCCCTTGCTGCCTGATGATGGCGATGGCCAATTTCGACGGTGGCTTCGTGCCCGATCCGGTCATGGAAATCCGCCTGTGGCGAGAGGCGACCACGGTCTTCATGATGTCGGGTCCCGGCGGCTGCGAGCCCTTCGGTCTGGCGGTCGCCGGATATGAGAGCGGGCTCGCCGCCGAAATATTCGTCTCCTTCTATGGCGCGCTGTTCCTGCAGTCGGTGCGAAGCGAGGACAAGCGCCGGGTGATGGAGCTCGCCCAGGTCGATTTCCGCCGTCGCGCCGAGCTTTACGGCATCCCCGTCAATTACCGTCCGTTCGGCATCGGCGACATCCGTAACGCCCTAGCCGAGGGGAAGCTGGTTATCGTGCTGGTCAGCGGCTTCCTGATGTTCGGCAAGAAGGTGCCGCATTGGGTGCTGGCCATCGGCGACGATGGCGACCATATCCTGATCCACGACCCTTGGGTTGAGGATGAAAGGCAGGAAACGATCCTTGATGCCGCTAACATTCCGGTACCCTACGACATCTTCATGAACATGGCGCAGTTCGGCCGCGACGGCTTGCGCGCGGCCATCACTCTGGGAAAACGCTGAGACAATGACCTGGGTTATCCTGACAGGCAGGCAGAACGACATCGATCAGGTGGCCACACCCCACAAGATCATCACCAACCGCGACTATCTCGCGCATCCGGCGTTGTTCCGCGGCCAGCGGCCGAAGGTGATCAACCTGTCGAACAATTACGGCTACCAGAGCCGCGGTTACTACGCCTCGCTGCTGGCCGGCTCGCGCGGCCACAGGGTCATCCCGACGGTCGAGACCATGATCGACCTTTCGGAGCGCAAGCTCTACGAGCACGCGCTGCCGGAGCTCGAGCTTGCCTTGAACAAATGCCGCAAGGACCTTGGGGGGACGTTTCCGGCCAAGGTGGCGATCTTCTTCGGTATCGGTCCGTCGAAGGTGTGGGACCGTTTTGCCAAGCTGTTGTTCGACTGGTTCCGCGCGCCGGCGCTCGAAGTCCACATCAAGGACAGCGCCGAATGGGCCTCGATCCGCAAGATCGGCTTCCTGCCGCTCGCCCGCATGACCGAGGACGAGGAACAGGTCTTCCTGCAATGCCTGGACACCTACACCAACCGCGAATGGCGCGACACCAAGGGCCGCACGCCGGCGCGCTATACCTTCGCGACGCTGGTCGATCCGCATGAGGAACTGCCGCCTTCGGAAATCTCCTCGCTGCGTTACTGGGCCAGGATCGCCGAGAAGATGGGCGTCGAGGTCGAGCCGATCACCAGGAAGGACCTCGCCAAGCTTGCCAATTACGACGCGCTGTTCATCCGCGAGACCACGTCGATCTCCAATCACACCTACCGCTTCGCGCGCCGCGCCCAGCAGGAAGGCATGCCGGTGATCGACGATCCGTTGTCGATGATCCGCTGCACCAACAAGGTCTATCTCAACGAGCTGATGACCTACAACAAGGTGCCGGTGCCGCCGACGGTGATGATCGCCGGCACATCCGACTTCGAGGTGGCGGCGCAAACGCTGGGCTTTCCGCTGGTGCTGAAGATCCCGGATTCGTCCTTCTCGCGCGGCGTCAAGAAATGCGAGAACATGGCGGAGCTGACCAAGCTCGCGACCGAGTGGCTGGAAGATTCCGACCTGCTGATCGCACAGAAATTCATCCCGACCGAATATGACTGGCGGGTCGGCGTGCTCGGTGGCCAGCCGCTGTTTGCCGTGCACTATCTCATGGCGAAGAAGCACTGGCAGATCGTCAACCACAAGGCCAGCGGCAAGCCCGACCAGGGCGGCATCAAAACATTCACGCTGAAGCAGACGCCGCCGCATGTCGTCGAAACCGCTGTGCGGGCGGCGAAATGCATCGGCGACGGGCTCTACGGCGTCGACCTCAAGGAGACCAAGGACGGCGTCTTCGTCATCGAGGTCAACGACAATCCCAATCTCGACCATGGCTGGGAGGATTCGGGCGAGAAGGACGAGCTCTGGGTGCGGCTGACGCAGTGGTTCCTGGAACGCCTGGAGAGGCCGGAAAAGTAGCACTGGGAGAAAAAGGAACTGGGGAATTGAGGAACTGGAGAACTGAGGAATTGAAGAACTGAAGAATGGAGTGTCTGGCGGAACCTTCCGTCCTTGCGGCATCAGCTCCTCATTTCCTAATCTCTTCAGTTCTTCAGTTCTTCAATTCTCCAGTTCCTCAATTCCCAATCATTCAAACCGAGGGAAAGAATGCTGTTCTTCGTGATCGAGGATTTTCACGGTGCGGACCGCAAGGAAATCTATCGCCGCTTCCGCGACAAGGGCCGCCTGAAGCCCGACGAGCTCGTCGTCCACCACTCCTGGATCGCGGCCGACATGAGCCGCTGCTTCCTGTTGGTGGAGGCCGATGACGTCACGATCCTGCAGCGCTGGGCCATCGAATGGAACGACCTGGTCGAGTTCGAGATCGTGCCGGTCGCCACCAGCAAGGACATGGCCGCGGCCCTGGCGGCGCATCTTTGAAAGGCGTCAGGGCGCGTAGCGTCCGGCCCCCTGGTCAAATGACCGCTATCGCGTCGACCTCTATGAGGTAGCCAGGGGACATTATCGCCACGCCGACAATCACATTCGCTGGCTTGTGATCTCCAAACAGCGAAATCTGCGCGGCTTCGATGATCGGAACGTGCTCATCGCGGTTGTAGTCGACGACGTAGACCGTGATTTTGGAGACTTGGTCGGGCCTTGCACCCGCCGCATTGAGCGCTCGGCCGAGATTGCCGAACGCCAGGCGCGCTTGCGCCGCAAAATCACCATGCCCGATAAGCTGGCCGTGTATATCTTCGGGCTGCTGACCCGAGATGAAAACCAGCTTGGATCCCGTCGCGACGACAACCTGCGTGTACATCTCTGGAACCGGCAGATCGGCTGGATTGATGAGTTCGAGCGCCATCAAAAATCTCCTAATACTTCGTTCGACGGAAAAGCGGGGCAGGGGGCGAAGGAAACAGGTGCCCCGTCACCGTAATTCCCTGAATTAGCCCGTGAATGACTGGGCGCCGAGTGCCGGCGATTTGACGGCGCGCACGCATTCTCCGACCAGCCACTCCCGGAATGCGCCTACGACATCGCGCCTCGCGCTGCGTTCGGGGATGGTCAGGCAATAGGGCTGGCGCAGTTCCAGGGATGGCGCGGCGGCTCGCACCAGCTTGCCATCCTCCAGCGCCTGGGCGCAATAGATGCCTTGCGCCAGCGCCACGCCAAGCCCTGAAATGGCAAGGTCGAGCGCCACTCGCGACGAGTTGCCCGACAGGCCGCGCTGCGCGGTCCGGCCGGGCTCGATGCGTGCCGCTTCGAACCAGTTGCGCCAGGACGGAAAGGACGCGCCGGTCGGTCCCCAGTCGGTGTGAATGAGCGGCAGGCCGGCAAGGCTGTCGGATCCGTTCGCGCTGGCCAGCGCCGGCGCGCAGACGGGATAGACGGCGTCCCTGACGATCTCCTCGGTCGGATGCTCCCGATAGTGCGGACCGTAGGAGAGGCGAACATCGATCAATTCATGATCGAATGGCACCGGATCGTCGTCACCTCTCAGCGATATGTCCGCGGCGCCATGGGACGCGATAAAGCGGACGATGCGTTCCGAAAGCCAGCCCATCGCCATCGAAGGCGGTACGGAAACGATGAGCCTCGGCCGGAATGCATCGCCGCTGACATCGCGCGCGACGCTGCCGATTTCCCGGAAGGCCATGGTAAGCCTTGGCAGCATCTCCACCCCGGCCTCGGTCAGCACGGCGCGCCTGTTGACCCTATGGAACAGTTTGCGCCCCATCTGCTCCTCGACGGTTCGGATGAGCTGGCTGACGGCCGCGGCCGAAATCGACAGTTCCTCCGCCGCGGCCGCAAAGCTGCCTGTGCGCGCCGCCGCTTCGAAGGCTTGAAGTCCGCGCAAGGAGGGAAGGGCGACCATGGCAATTAGAAAGATAAGGTGATCTTATCTATTTCGCAGAAATCCTCGGTTTTCGAAAGGTTTATTTCTGCCTATCGTGGTCCCATGAACGCAATCGACCACGACGCGACCGTCGACCATCGCTCGGTTATCGCCTCGCTGACGAATGAGGAACGCAGCCGGCTGACCGGAAAATCGGATGGGCCGGGTCTTGTCCAGTTCGCGCTCCATCTCGGCGCGATCATCGTCCTTGGCGCGCTGATCGGAGCACGAGTGCCGTTCTGGCCGGTCCTGATGCTGCCGCAGGGTATCCTGATCGTCTTCCTGTTCACGTTGCTGCACGAGACCGTGCACAGGACAGCGTTCGAAACGCAGTGGTTGAACGATACCGTCGCGCGCTTCTGCAGCCTGGCGATCGCGCTGCCGGCCGACTGGTTCCGCTACTTCCATTTCGCCCATCACCGTTTCACCCAGGACCCCGAAAACGATCCGGAGCTCGCCTTCCCGAAGCCCGAGACAGTGTGGCAATACATCGTCCACGTCTCCGGCCTGCCGGTGTGGTGGGGGCATTTCAAGACGCTCTACACCAATGCAATGGGGCGCTGCCGCGACATTTACGTGCCGCCGAAGGGCTTGCCGAAGGTGAAGGCTGAGGCGCGGGCGATGATCGCGTCTTATGTCGTCCTGCTGGCGCTTGCGGTCTGGTTCAAGGCGTCGGTGCTGCTCTATGTCTGGATCGTGCCGGCGCTGCTCGGCCAGCCCTTCCTCAGGCTTTATCTGCTGGCCGAGCACGGCCGCTGTCCCTTCGTCGCCAACATGCTGGAAAACACCCGCACGACGCTGACCACCTGGTTCGTGCGCAAGCTCGCCTGGAACATGCCTTACCATGCGGAGCACCACGCCTATCCCGGCGTGCCGTTCCATCAGCTGCCTGAATTCCATCGGCTGATCGAGCGGCATCTCAAAGTGGTCGAGCCCGGCTATGTGAGCTTCCACGAGAAATATATCGGGGCGCTACGCTGACGGACGGCGTCACTCAGCCCGACTGGCGCTGCAGCGCCTGCGAACGCAGCAGCCGGCCGATGTCGGACGCCTTGCTCGGCACGCCGATCAGATAGCCTTGCGCCTCGCCGCAGCCGGCTTTGCGCAGCATGTCGAGCTGCGCCTCGGTCTCGACGCCCTCCGCGGTGACGGTGATGCCGAGCTCGGCGCCAAGGCCGACCACCGTGCGCACGATCGCCGCCGTGTCGCGCTTGTCGAGGTCGTGAATGAAGGAGCGGTCGATCTTGATCTTGTCGACGGGGAAGCGTCGGAGATAGCCGAGCGAGGAATAGCCGGTGCCGAAATCGTCGAGCGCGATGCGCACGCCGAGGCCGCGCAACTGGCTCAGCGTCCTTAGCACCGCCTCGCTCTCGTCCATCATCACCGTTTCGGTGATTTCGAGCTCAAGGCGGTCGGCCGGCAGGCCGGAAAAGGCGAGCGCCGAGATCACGCTGCGGGCGAAGCCGCCGCTTTTGATCTGCGCGGCCGAGACATTGACGGCCATGCGCATGTCCCGGGGCCAATTGGCGGCGACGTTGCATGCTTTGCGCAGCGCCCAGTCGCCCAGTTGCACAATCAATCCTGTCTCCTCGGCGGCGGCAACGAAGTTTTCCGGCGATACCAGGCCGCGCGAGGGCGAGCGCCAGCGCATCAGGGCTTCCGCGCCGACGATTTTGCCGGAGGCGATGTCCAGGATCGGCTGGAAATCCAGCTCGAATTCGCGCTTGGAGAGTGCTGCTTCGAGATCGGCCTCAAGCGCCCGGCGCTCCCGCATCAGCGCATCCATGCCTGGCTCGAAGAAGCGATAGACGTTGCGCCCTTCGCTCTTGCCCCGGTAAAGCGCCATGTCGGCGTTGGCGAGCAGCGTGTCGGCATCGTGTCCGTCGGCGGGGTAAAGTGCGATGCCGAGGCTCACGCCCACATGCATTTCGCGCCCCTTGCCGCGATAGGGCTTGCCGACGATCTCGACGACGCGCTTGGCGAGCTTTTCGGCGTCGGCGGCGCTCTTGATGCCAGACTGGATGATGGCGAACTCATCGCCGCCGAAGCGCGCCACCACGTCCTTGCTGCCGCGCACGGCATGTTGCAGCCGCTTGGCGACGCATTTCAGCAGCCAGTCTCCGGCCGGGTGGCCGAACGTGTCGTTGATGGCCTTGAATCGGTCGAGATCGAGCGAGAGGATCGCCAGCGGCTTGGCCTTGGCCTCGCCGAGCGCCTGATCCAGCTTTTCGCGAAACATCGATCGGTTGGGCAGATTAGTCAGCGTGTCGTGATGCGCAAGATGCGTCATGCGCTCTTCGACGCGGCGCCGTTCGGTGACGTCCTCGAAAGTAGCCACCCAGCCGCCGCCGGCGAGCGGCCGGCGGGAGACAAACAGCGTGCGGCCGTCGACGAGTTCGCGATAGCTCGATCGCGACTGGCCAGCGTCCAGGGCCGCCTTCGTCTTTGCCACCTCGTTGTCGACTTCAACGGGTACGAAGATGCCGAGAGCAACGAGTTTCTTCAGCATCTGACTGTGCGTCATACCGAGCGCGAAATCCGCGGCTTTCGCGTTGCAAAGATCCAGGAAGCGCTGGTTGCGAACGATCAGGCGGCCCTCGGCGTTGTACATCAGCAGGCCTTGCGACATGTTGGCCAAAGCAGCGTCGAAGCGGCGGTATTGCTCTTTCAACTCGGCTTCAGCGCGCCGCTGCTCCGTCACATCCTCGTAGATCGACACCCAGCCGCCAACGGCGATCGGCCGGTGCGAAATGACGATGATGCGTCCGTCCGACAGAATTTCCTCATAGGTCGAAGGCTTGGCGCCGTCGATGTAAGGCTTGCGGATGGCATAAAGCTCGTCGGCGCTCTGCGCGGCGATGCCGATGTCGACACTGTGCTGCAGGATGTTGAAGAACCGAATGCCCGGCTTCACCACTTTGGCGTCCAGGCGGAAGATGTCGATGTAGTTGCGGTTGCAGATGATCATCCGCTCATCGGCGTCGAACATGCACAGCCCATGCGACATGTTCTCGACAGCCGCCGCGAAGCGCTCGTTCTGGGCACGAAGTTCTTCCGCTATTCGTCGAACCGGGCCAATAGCGGCCGCTCTTCGCTTGCTGGCGACCGAACCAGTCTTGACATGAGCGCCAGGCATGAGCACGCCTTCGGACCGTGACCGAACGCAATACTGTCCGGGTTGCCGGTTAATTTAGCGTTCTTATGGGACTGAATTTACCGCAAGCGAAGACTGGCGCCTGGCTTCCAGCATCTTGAAACGCTTCAGAAAAGCCGTTTGCGCCCAGGTCACGGATTTTGGCGTGAAGTCGAAACGGTCGGCGGAGAAGCCGCGCGGGCGGCCGAAATACTCGGTCGCCTCCGCCGTCGAGAAGCCGGCCAGCAGCGTGGCCTCGTAATAGGCGGCGATCTGGTCGGCGCGCTTGATGTCCTTGCGCAAGGCCGCATTAAGCTCCGCCGGCAGCGAGAAACGCAGGTGGATGGCGCGCTGCAGGCGCACCTCACAGTCCTTGTAGGAGCCGCCCATCACCGATTTGAACGGCGAGATCATGTCGCCGATGACATATTCCGGCGCGTCGTGCAGCAGCGCCGCAAGCCGCGCCTCGGCGGTGGCCTCGGGCACCAGCTCGCCGTAAAGCGCTTCGACCAGCAGCGAGTGCTGCGCGACGGAAAAGGCATGGTCGCCGCTGGTCTGGCCGTTCCAGCGGGCGACGCGGGCAAGCCCATGCGCGATGTCGGCGATCTCGATGTCGAGCGGCGAGGGGTCGAGCAGGTCGAGCCGCCGGCCGGACAGCATGCGTTGCCAGGCGCGCGGCGGCGCGCCGGCCCGGTCGGCCGCCATCAGGCCTCCTCCGCGCTTACCGCATCTTGCGGGAAGGTGAATTTCGCCCAGGCGGGGATGGCAAGTGTCACAGGAACATCGCCGGCCATAATGGTTTCACCTGCATCGACCGCGGCCTTGACGCGGTCTATGCGGGCAATCGCAAGACCGGTCCGGCCACCGACAGAGCCGAGCGTGCCTACGGGCCGCCCGGCGACGGTGAGCTCGGTTCCCGGAACGGGCAGGAGGGCGTCGGCCGAAGCGATCAGGACACGGCGTCTGGCCGTGCCGCGGTGCTGCATGCGCGAGACCACTTCCTGGCCGATATAGCAGCCCTTCTTGAAGCCGACGCCGCCGGTCTCGTCGAGCAGAACGTCATGCGGGAAAGCGTCACCGAGTTGGTAGTCGGAACCGCCTTCTGCAATGCCGTAGCCAATGCGCATGTTCAGCCAGCCATTCGGGTCGCTGCCGTCCCGTGCTTCGCCGCCATAACTGCGCCTAACCGTGATATCTTGGAACCGCGTGTCGGCAAGCGCCCTTGAATCGGAAAGTGAGGCGGTTGAATCGCCATCCCATTCGACGGTGACAAGCACCTGATCCTGCTTGACAATCTCAGCCTTTGCTCTGAGCCGGTAAAGCATCAGCCGGCGCACGAAGTCGTCGGCGATGTCGGCCCGGCATTCCAGTTGGAAGCTGTTGTCTGCCGCGCGCGAGATCAGGAAATCGAACAGGATCTTGCCCTGCGGCGAAAGCAGCGCGCCGGGCTTTGCCTCGCCGGGCTTCAGCGTATCGAGATCGGTGGTGAGGATGTTCTGCAGGAAATGCTCGGCATCCGGGCCTGACACGGAAATGAGCGCACGATCTTTGAGGCGGGCAAAGGGCATGGGTGTGAAATCGGCCTGATCTTGCAAAACGTTCGCTCATTACGTAAGCCGGCCGCACTCCCCCCGCAAGAGATTGGACCTGCCTATGGCGACCACCTTCGACCTCATCCTGACAGGCGGCACGGTGGTCAACCATGACGGCGAGGGCCGGCGCGACATCGGCGTGAAGGGTGGCCGCATCGCGCGGATCGGCGATCTCGGCCAGGCTTCGGCCGGCGAAACCATCGACTGCACGGGCCTGCACATCCTGCCGGGCGTCGTCGACAGCCAGGTGCATTTCCGCGAACCGGGTCTGGAGCACAAGGAAGACTTGGAGACCGGCTCCCGCGCCGCGGTGCTGGGCGGCGTCACCGCCGTCTTCGAAATGCCCAACACCAATCCGCTCACCACCAGCGAGGCAGCGCTGGCCGACAAGGTGCGGCGTGCCACGAACCGCATGCATTGCGACTTCGCCTTCTGGGTCGGCGGCACGCGCGACAATGCCCGTGATGTCGGCGAATTGGAGCGGCTGCCGGGCGCCGCCGGCATAAAAGTGTTCATGGGCTCGTCCACCGGCGATCTTCTGGTCGAGGACGACGAGGGCGTCGCTTCGATCCTGCGCAACACCCGCCGCCGCGCAGCCTTCCATTCGGAGGACGAGTTCCGCCTGCGCGAACGGCTCGGCGAACGCATCGAGGGCGATCCGTCCTCGCATCCCGTGTGGCGCGACGAGGTAGCGGCGCTGCGCTGCACGGAGCGGCTGGTGCGCATCGCCAGGGAGGCGCGCGCGCGCATTCATGTGCTGCACATCTCGACGGCCGAGGAGATCGACTTCCTCGAAAAGCACAAGGACGTTGCGACCTGTGAGGCCACGCCCCACCATCTGACGCTGAGCGCCGACGACTATGCCAGGCTTGGCACGCTGATCCAGATGAACCCGCCGGTGCGCGCCGCCCGCCACCGCGACGGCGTCTGGCACGGCATTTCCCAAGGCATCGTCGACGTGCTGGGGTCGGACCATGCGCCGCATACGCTGGCCGAGAAGGCAAAGCCCTATCCGGCCTCGCCGTCGGGCATGACAGGGGTGCAGACCCTGGTGCCGATCATGCTGGACCATGTAAATGCCGGCCGGCTCACCTTGCAGCGCTTCGTCGACCTTTCCAGCCATGGTCCGCAGCGCATTTTCGGCATGGCCAGGAAAGGCCGCATCGCGGCCGGCTACGATGCCGATTTCACAGTCGTCGACCTGAAGCGGCGCGAGACCATCACCAACGCGCAGGCCGGCTCCAAGGCTGGCTGGACGCCCTATGACGGCAAAGAGGTCACCGGCTGGCCGGTCGGCACCATCCTGCGCGGCACGCGCGTCATGTGGGAAGGCGAGATCGTTACGTCCGGCCAGGGCAGGGCCGTGGAGTTTTCCGAAGCGCTGCCGATTTAATCCCCCGCGACGAAAAACAGCCACTGTCCCGTCGGCGTGATGCCGACACGGTAGAAGATGTAGGCGCCGAACTGCTTCATGTCGTCATAGTCGCTGGCCGTGACCAGCTTGAACAATTCGACGCGCTGTCTGGGGTCGAGCTTGTCGAGCGGCAGCGCGAAGAAATACGGCCAGACATAGAGTTCCTGCGGCGTGCCGGTGTCGACATGCACATAGCCGGCCGAAAGCACCTCTTCCAGGATGGCGAGGATCTCCTGGCCGGCGCCGTCGCCCGAGAGGCCCTTGAGGAAGGTGACCGGGTCGCCGTCAATGTCGCCCAGCGACAATTGCGTCATGGCATCGCCTTTGCCGATCAGCGGCCTCAGCTTCTCGATGTCGCCGCTTTTGCAGGCCTCGATGATCAGCCCATGCATGCGCTTTACTGGTTCAGGAAGCGTGTTGAGGTCGTAGACGACCGCGGGCGGCGGCGCGTCGGGATCGGCGCGCGGGCTGGTGATGCCGCCATTGGCGGGCGGCGTTTCCGGCTCCGACTTGTCGGTGTCGTCGGCCGGTTGGCCGCTGTCCGTAGGTTTGGTGCCGGGCGCCTCCGGCACCGGCACTGTGGCGCCGGGCGCGCCGCTGTCCTCATTGGCGGGCGGGGTGACCGGGGAGGGCAGGTCCTCGCGCTGGATCTCGCTCAGCGCGTAGGAAGGCGTGCTGGCGAGGCACAGCGGCAGCGCAAGGCAGGAAGCGGCGATCAGGATGTTGAGGGCCTGCCCGTGCGGCCGGCCTGACATCGAAAGTCTCACCGCTTACCTCTCCATTGTTACCTGGCCCGATCCGAGCGGCGCTCTGAGTAATCAAGAGCATGGGCATGATGCCCAACCGGCGCGCCGCCGTCAAAAGTCGCTCGCAAAAAATCGCTATCGAAAAGGGGGAACTAGTGCTTCAGCCGTCCAGGCTCGAAGGCGCCGGCGATCACTTTCTCACGCATGCGGTCGAGCAAGGCGAGCGCCGAGGTCTCGCCATTGGCGCGCAGCATCTCGCCGAAAGCCGTCTCCAGTGCTGCTTCGGCGATGATTTCCGGCTCAATGCCAGCCGACAGGCCTTCCGCCCAGGCTTCGCTGTGGCTCTCCACGGCAGTCAGGCGCTTTTCTTCCCTGACCAACGCGTCGATGTCGCTGACACCATGTTCCATTGCGATGTCCACCTTCTGCAAGCAGCGATCCGACCGATGGATCCGGCTTGGTCTGCCAGTTCGTCGGCAGTCTTTACTAAGTCGTTGTAAATACGACATTTTTAGGGTCGAAATCTACATTGTCGGCGAGACTGCCCTCAATCGATGCCGAGCTTAGCCGATTACACCGGCTTGCGGCATCAAAACCTTCAGTTTGAGTTAATTCCACAATTGCGCACTAACGTTTCATTAACGCTGTTGCGCAGGTGCAACACATGATTGCCCCAGAGCGGGACAGGAGGCAATAAGGGACGTCACATTGACGCGGATCGCCGCAAAAAAATGCTTATGACATTGCCGCCGGACGAGCCGGGCTCAATTGCCGGACGAGCCGGGCTCAATTGCCGTAGCGGGAGGCGATATCGCGCGACAGCGTCTCGCCTTCCTTCATGTAGCGGGCGATGGCCTCGGTCGCCGAAGGGGTGCATTGCGTGTAGGTGCCGCTGAAGGAGCGGTAGCCGCGGTTGAACGAGGCGATGAAGCGGGCGCGCCGGTCGGGATCGGGATTTTCCGACTCCAGCAGCTTTTCCATCTCGACCCGCCACTGGTCGCCTTTTTCGCCACAGAGATTGCGCAGGAAATGCAGCGAGCCGAGCACTTCGGCCAGCCGCATCAATCCAGGCTCGAAAGGCGCCTCGGCGGCGAGCGCCGGCGGTGCCGGTACAGCCATGCTGACGGCGAGGCACGCGGCGAGATAAGCGGAAGCGCGGGTCATCAAAGCCTTGCAATGAAAGGGCAGGGCTTTGTGGCGAAACATTTTGTCGCCGGCAAGGCCATTCTGGATGCTCACCGCCTGGCGCCTTGCGCGGGGCCGAGCAACTCCTCGGCGACCGAGAACACGTCGCCGGCAAGCGGCATCCCTGCCATTTCCGCCAGCGTGTAGAACGCCGCGGTCTCGGCGTCGTCGTTTGCCAGGGGCTCGCCGCCTGCATAGGCGGCGCCGAACACCGTCAGCAGGTAGTCGACCGCGTGATTCTCACCACGGCCGTCGATATGGATGTCGCGCAGCGGGCGATAGCCTGTCGCCTCGAGCCCGGTTTCTTCCAGCAATTCGCGCGCCGCCGCTTCCGCCAGCGTTTCGCCCGGCTCGACCTTGCCGCCGGGATAGGCGTAAAGCCCTTGCGACGGCGCCCGCGCACGCTTGACCAGAAGCACGGTGCCGCCGCGCACGACGGCGACGGAAACGGCCGGTATGATCTTGCGCTGTTTCATGCGTGCCGATCCTTCTGCAGCCATTTGTGGACCGATTGGGCGAATCCAGCTTTAGCCGTTGCGGCCGGGCGGTTCCATCGCCACTTTCATGGACCCTCAATTGATGAGCCCCAAATCCATGTGCGGACGCTTTGCCCTGACCGCCACGCCGGACCAGACCGCAGCCTTTCTCGGCCTTGCCGAACTGGAGGAATTTCCGGCGCGCTACAACATCGCGCCGACACAGCCGGTGCTGATGGCGCTTGCCGGACCGCCGCGGGAACCCGGCTCGAACCTGCCGGACCGCCAGGCGATGCTGGTGCGCTGGGGCCTGCTCCCAGCCTGGGTCGAGGACACCAAAGCGTTTCCGCTGCTCATCAACGCCCGCTCCGAAGGCGTGCTGCAAAAGGCCTCGTTCAAGGCAGCCATGCGCCATCGTCGCGCTCTTGTGCCGGCATCTGGCTTCTACGAGTGGCAGCAGTCGGGTTCGGCCAAGGGCCAGCCTTACTGGATCCGCCCGCGGCGCGGCGGCGTTCTCGCCTTCGCCGGCCTGATCGAGACTTACTCCGAGCCTGGCGGTTCCGAGATGGACACCGGCGCGATCATCACGACCGAGGCCAATGCCGGCATCGCCCATATCCATGACCGCATGCCTGTGGTGATCGAGGAGCGCGACTTCGCCCGCTGGCTCGATTGCCGCACGCAAGAGCCGCGCGACGTGCTCGATCTGCTGAAGCCCGCCGAGCCCGATTTCTTCGAGGCTATCCCGGTTTCCGACCTTGTCAACAAGGTCGCCAACACCGGGCCGGAGATCCAGGAGCGCGGCATCGTTTCGCCGCAAGCCGAAAAGCCCAGGCGCCCGAAGCCGGGCGCGGACGAAAACCAGATGAGCTTGTTCTAGCGAAGGTTATCTGCCTTGCGAGGCTGCTTCCGGAGGCCTTCATCTCCAGGGCGCTCCAGCGCCCTCATCACCGGCGTTCCCATCGTTGGGGACCGTGCCGGTCGTGCCGTTTTCAGGCAGCGCGCGGCGAAACGATCTTCTGCGCGGGCTTCTTCTTCTTCGCGGTGTGAAGGAGGGCCGCGACGATTGCCGCAGGGCCGATTGCGCGGTAGTGGCTGGCGAGAGCCGGCTGCGTTTGTCGGTTCTGTTCCTGCTTGTTGCGAGCCATGTTTCTCTTCCCTGGTAACAGTTTCGTGTTCAGCGTTTGGCGGCTGATTCCGTCCAAATCGTGACATCTGGCGGTCTAGCCAGCGAATGTTTCATCACTGTGCCGACATGTTTAATAAAATGTTTCGCCCCGTCTTTACCCTGTGATCCAGCGACATCTTTCCTAAGCCGAGCGACTTGACGGCAACACCCGCCGGCGCGATAAAGCCGGCCATGAAAACGTCTTTCGCCATTTGTGGCATTTGCATTATTGGCTAGCCTCGCGCTGGTCCGGACGTTTTCGCCTTATCTTTCCCTAGATTGGACAAACGCCCCGGCCAGCAGGCTGGAGCCCGATCTGCGCCTTTGGCGCAGCGCTGGTTTCAGCGAATCCAAATCAAGGACCGGGACCGCATGTCGGACGCAACGAAGGGCCTCAGCCTCTACAACACGCTAACGCGGACCAAGGGACCATTCGTCCCGATCGATCCGCAAAATGTGCGCATGTATGTCTGCGGCCCGACCGTCTACGACTTTGCCCATATCGGCAATGCGCGCCCGGCGATCGTCTTCGACGTTCTCTTCCGTCTGTTGCGCCATCTCTACGGCGAAAGCCACGTCACGTATGTGCGCAACATCACGGATGTCGACGACAAGATTAATGCTCGCGCGCTGCGCGACTTCGGCGGCGACATCGCCGCCGGAAAGCTTTCGCTCAACGATGCCATCCGCAAGGTCACCGAAAAGACCGCCGACCAGTACCACAAGGACGTCGCGGCGCTCGGCTGCCTGCCGCCGACCTACGAGCCGCGCGCGACCGAGTTCGTCGCACCCCGCGCCGACGGCAAGGCCGATATGCTGTCGCTGATCCGCCAACTGATCGAGCGCGGCCACGCCTATGTCGCCGGCGGCGAGGTGCTGTTCGACACAGCCTCGATGCCCGACTATGGCGAATTGTCGAAGCGCAATCTCGACGAGCAGCAGGCGGGCGCCCGCATCGCGGTCGACGCGCACAAGAAGAATCCCGGCGATTTCGTGCTGTGGAAATTGTCGAGCCCGGAAGAGCCCGGCTGGGAAAGCCCGTGGGGCAGGGGCCGGCCCGGCTGGCACATCGAATGCTCGGCCATGTCCGCCGCCTATCTCGGCGAGGTCTTCGACATCCATGGCGGCGGGCTGGACCTGATCTTCCCGCACCACGAGAACGAGATCGCCCAGTCGCGCTGCGCCCACGGCACCAAGGTCATGGCCAATGTGTGGATGCACAACGGCTTCCTGCAGGTCGAAGGCCAGAAGATGTCGAAGAGCCTCGGCAATTTCTTCTCGATCCATGAGCTGCTGGAGACCGGGACTTTCGGCGGCCGCACCTGGCCGGGCGAGGTGCTCAGACTGGCGATGCTGATGACGCATTACCGCGAGCCGATCGACTTTTCCGTGCGCAAGCTGGAGGAGGCGGAGAACACGCTGCGCAAATGGAAGCGGGCGGCGGACCTCGCGTCTCAGGCGGCCAAGGAATTGCCGGCCGAAGTGGTGGAGGCGCTGTCGGACGACCTCGCCACCTACACTGCCTTCCAGCGGCTGACGCAGCTCGCCGGAGAGGCGGTCGAGTTCAGCGGTGATGGCCAGAACGCCGCCGCTGCTTCGCTGAAGGCGGCACTCGCCTTCCTCGGCTTCGACGTGGGCGCGGCCAAGGTGGACGAAGCCGCGATCGCCGAGGCGATTGCCAGGCGCCTGAAGTTCATTGCCGACAAGAATTGGGCCGAAGCCGACCGCATCCGCGAAGAACTCCTGGCGCAGGGCGTGCAGCTCAAGGACGGCAAGGACCCCGCCACCGGCGAACGCGTGACGACATGGGAGATCAGGCGGTGAGGCGCTTCTGGAACGACGACGTGATCCGCGATATCGACAATGTCTGCCAGCACATCGTCATCGTGGCCGGCTTGGCCGATGTGCCCGCGCCCCCAACGGAGGAGCTCGTTACATGATCGATCATCTCGGCATCACCGTTTCCGATTTCGACGCATCGAAGGCCTTCTACGACAAGGCGATGGCCCCGCTGGGGGCTTCGCTGCTCTACATGGTGCCTGAGCAATATACCGGCGGCGCCAAGGTCGGCGGCTATGGCCGCGACCGGCCGGTGTTTTGGCTGAGCGCCGGCAAGGACAAGCCGAAGGACCACCAGCATGTCGCCTTCACCGCGCGCAGCCGCGCCGAGGTCGACGCCTTCCATGCGGCGGCGCTTGCTGCCGGCGGCAGGGACAATGGTGCGCCGGGCCTGCGTCCGCATTATCATCCCAATTATTACGGCGCCTTCGTCTTCGATCCTGACGGCAACAATGTCGAGGCGGTCTGCCATGAGCCGGAGTGAGCCGATGATTGGAGGTGTGTCATGAGCCTCGACAATAGGCCGGTCTACACCGGCGGCTGCCAGTGCGGCGCCGTGCGCTTCCGCGTCGAGGGCGCGTTGGGTGACGCCTCGGTCTGCCATTGCCGCATGTGCCAGAAGGCGAGCGGAAATTTCTACCTTCCGCTGGTCTCGGTGCGCGGCGCCAGGCTCGAGTGGACGCGTGGCGAGCCGAAGCGCTTCCGCTCGTCCAACGCGGCCCGGCGCGGCTTCTGTGCCGAATGCGGCACGCCGCTGACCTTCGAGGCGCCGGACGGCGTGGCGCTGGCGATCGCCGCCTTCGACGATCCGGCCGGCATCGCGCCCACCATCCAGTGGGGCGTCGAGGCGAAGCTTCCCTATGTCGACGGCATTGCAAAACTGCCATCCGAGGAGACGATGGGCGATGTCTCGTCGGCGCCTTATCTTGCCGAGCTCGTCTCGTATCAGCATCCAGACCACGACACCGACCAATGGCCGCCGGAGGAAAAACCATGACCGATGAAGTTAGAACCGGCGGCTGCCAATGCGGCGCCGTGCGCTTCCGCATCCACGGCAAGCTCGGGCGCCCGTCCATCTGCCATTGCCGCATGTGCCAAAAGCAGTTCGGCAATTTCTTCGGCGCTCTCGTGACGGTGCCGAAGGACGGCGTCGAATGGACCCATGAGGAACCGAGCTATTTCCAATCCTCGGTCAACATCGATCGCGGCTTCTGCCCCCGCTGCGGCACGCCGCTGACCTATCGCCAGCCGGGCGGGCTGGAAATCGCCATCGGCGCCTTCGACGACCGCTCCGACCTCGCGCCGCAAATCCAGGTCAACTACGCCGTGCGGCTGCCCTGGGTGGAGAAGATCTTCGAGGCGCCGATCCACGACGACCCCGATTACTACCGGCGGCAGGAGCAGATCATCTCCTTCCAGCATCCCGATCACGAGACGGCCAACTGGCCGCAGCAGGGCCTGAAACTATGACGATCCACGGCAGTTCCTTGCGCACGCTCTATCCCGAAATCGAGCCCTTCGAGTCGGGCATGCTCGATGTCGGCGACGGCCACATTGTTTACTGGGAACGCTGCGGCACCAGGGGCGCCAAGCCCGCCGTGTTCCTGCATGGCGGCCCGGGCGGTACCATCTCGCCGAAACACCGGCGGCTGTTCGATCCGAAGCTCTATGATGTCGTCCTGTTCGACCAGCGCGGCTGCGGCAAGTCGACGCCCAACGCCTCGCTGGAGGCCAACACAACCTGGCATCTGGTCGCCGATATCGAGCGGCTGCGCACAATGTGCGGCTTCGACAAATGGCTTGTCTTCGGCGGCTCCTGGGGCTCGACGCTGGCGCTCGCCTATGCCGAAACCCATCCCGAGCGCGTCAGCGAACTCGTCGTGCGCGGCATCTATACGCTGACCCGCGCCGAGCTCGAATGGTACTATCAGTTCGGCGTCTCGGAAATGTTCCCCGACAAATGGGAGCGGTTCCTGGCGCCGATCCCCGAGGCCGAGCGCGGCGACATGATGGCCGCGTACCGCAAGCGGCTGGTCGGCTCCGACCGCAAGGCACAGGTCGAGGCCGCCCGCGCCTGGAGCATCTGGGAAGGCGAGACAATCACGCTGCTTCCCGAACCCGAGACCAGCGACCCGTTCGCCCAGGACGACTATGCTGTCGCCTTCGCCCGCATCGAGAACCACTATTTCGTCCATGCCGGCTGGCTGGAGGAGGGGCAGCTTTTGCGCGATGCCTGGAAGCTGAAGGACATTCCCGGCACCATCGTCCACGGCCGCTACGACATGCCGTGCCCGGCGAAATATGCCTGGGCGCTGCACAAGGCCTGGCCGAAGGCGGATTTCCACCTCATCGAGGGCGCCGGCCACGCCTATTCGGAGCCCGGGATTCTGGACCGGCTGATCCGGGCGACGGATCGGTTCGCGGGGAAATAGTGATGCACGTTCGCGCTCCATGGTGAAGGAGCGCGGCATTTCGAGCTACTGCCATGACAAAGCAACGCCTCTACCTCTTCGACACGACCCTCCGCGACGGCCAGCAGACGCCGGGCATCGACTTTTCGGTCGAGGACAAGATCGCGATCGCCAAGCTGCTCGATGAGTTCGGCATCGACTATGTCGAGGGCGGCTATCCGGGCGCCAACCCGACCGACACCGCCTTCTTCCAGAAGAAGCGGACTGAGAGCGCGAAATTCGTCGCCTTCGGCATGACCAAGCGGGCAGGGGTGTCGGCCTCCAACGACCCGGGGCTGGCGGCGCTCGTGCAGTCGAAATCCGACGCCATCTGCTTCGTCGCCAAGAGCTGGGACTATCATGTCCGCGTCGCGCTCGGCTGCACCAACGAGGAGAACCTGGAGTCGATCAAGAGCTCGGTCGAGACGGCCGTCGCCGCCGGTAAGGAAGCGATGGTCGACTGCGAGCATTTCTTCGACGGCTTCAAGGCCAATCCCGATTACGCGCTGGCCTGCGCCAAAACCGCTTACGATGCCGGCGCGCGCTGGGTGGTACTGTGCGACACCAACGGCGGCACACAGCCTTCGGAAGTGCGCGCCATCGTCGAAAAGGTGATCGCCGGCGGCATTCCCGGCGACCATCTCGGCATCCACGCCCATGACGACACCGGCCAGGCGGTGGCGAATTCCCTTGCCGCCGTGGAGGCCGGCGTGCGCCAGATCCAGGGCACGCTGAACGGCATCGGCGAGCGCTGCGGCAACGCCAACCTGATCACCATCATTCCGACGCTTGCGCTGAAGCCGGCCTTCGCCGACACCTTCGAAACCGGCATTTCGGCCGAAGATCTGACAGGAATATCCAGGCTTTCGCGGGCCTTCGACGAATTGCTCAACCGCGCGCCGGAAGCGCAGGCGCCCTATGTCGGGTCCTCCGCCTTCGCGACCAAGGCCGGCATCCATGCCTCGGCTCTGGCCAAGGAGCCGGCGACCTACGAACATGTGCCCCCGGAAGCCGTCGGCAACCGCCGCCGGGTCATGGTTTCCGACCAGGGCGGCAAGGCAAATTTCCTCGCCGAGCTGAAGCGGCGCGGCATCGAGGTGCCCAGGGACGACCACCGGCTCGACTCCCTGATCGCGGTCGTCAAGGAGCGCGAGGCCGAAGGCTATGCCTATGAAGGCGCCGACGCCTCCTTCGAGCTCTTGGCGCGCAAGATGCTGCACGGCCTGCCGGAGTTCTTCAGCGTCACCTCCTTCCGCTGCATGGTCGAGCGCCGCTTCGACGCCAACGGCAATCTGAAGACCGTCTCCGAAGCGATCGTGAAAGTCGAGATCGACGGCGAGGAGAAGATGTCGGTGGCCGAAGGCCACGGCCCGGTCAACGCGCTCGACATCGCGCTGCGCAAGGATCTGGGCAAATACCAGAGCGAGATCGTCGACCTCGAGCTTGCCGACTTCAAGGTGCGTATCCTCAACGGCGGCACCGAAGCCATCACCCGCGTCCTGGTCGAATCGCACGATTCCACCGGCGCCCGCTGGTGGACGGTCGGCGTGTCGGAAAACATTATCGATGCCTCCTTCCAGGCGCTGATGGATTCGATCGTCTACAAGCTGATGAAGAACCGCGAGATGGCGGGACTCGTGGCAGCGGAGTGACCTAAGGCGCCCCTCCCCACTTCGGCTGCGGTATGCACACATTTCCAGGCGGCTGGCCTGTGGCGATAGCGTGCATGGCAGCTTGGCGCATGCATTGTCCAATGTAGCCTGGTCGACCCCCACTCCGTCTCGGCTTCGCCGAGCCACCTTGTATCTCCACGAGAGAGATTTCGTGGGATTGAAGCGATTGAGCCAAGA
>NZ_JARTVR010000028.1:0-36615 GCF_029625735.1 Mesorhizobium sp. WSM4935
TCCACATGGCAGCCTAAAGTCAAAAACGCCTATCAGTCGCCTCGCCCTGATCGAGGACAACCTGTTGAAGCTCCACATCTAGGGCATGCGAAAATAGAAAATAACGGGCAAAAAGATGCGCCTTTTCCGACTCCGAGCCTAGATGGTTGAAAGCCTCGAAGTACTCCTTCGTCCGCTCGAGGAGATCTCCCGCATAAAGCGCCAACGGCTGTGACACGGTGACCCTCGGGCGCGCCTTGACCTTCGGCGTCTCAGGTCCACTCTTGGCCATCTCAGATTATCGGCTTAATTCCGGTGCCGGTATGCGACAAAGCCGAACAGAGTAGCCGCTGCGACGTTGAAGATTGCCCACAGCTCGCGCGGCAAATGAACCGGCATGAACGGGTTGAAGATCGCTGCCGCTCCAAACAGCGCCCAAGCCAGGGTGCGATTTTCAGGGCCTGATCGCCACACCATGGCTCCGCAGTAGATCCCGGCGAAAAAGACCACCACGCGGAGGAATTGGTAATAGCCGTACGGCCATGGCGCTACCGCCAGCAGCGAGGCAATAGCTACACAGATGCAGACCAACCGGACCGTTCCGGCCGGCGTCGAAAAGCATTATTTTCAGCAAACTTGATCCTCAAACGCCCAGCACGGTTGTTAGTGGAGTTTCGGCGCCCGCCATATATTTGAAAAGCCAGATTGCCCAAGTGATCGGCCAAATGAACGCCAACATCGCATCCAGGCTCAAGTTAATCAGGATTTTTACGACCACTGATGCATGGCCCTGCCATGTGTCGACGACATTCATCACGTAGGTGATCGGCCCGCCCAGCATGAAGAGGAGGCCCAGCGGAGCTGACATGATGTTCTTCAGCATGTTTGTGTCCCTCAGAAAGGCGTGACCTTCAGTGACAGTGATACGCGCCGGTCTTATGGTTGGTATGGCAACCGTTGGCATCAGTGCCGCCACTGTGTGCAAACGCGCCGGTCGCGCAAGCGATTATTGCAGCGGCCATAGCCGCGAGAAATGTTGTTTTCATTTTATTGCCCTCCCAAAGTATTTCAGACAGAGCACTATTGCCGGTCGGGCACAAGCTGCTCGTGGCACTGTGAACACAAATAGGATAGATGCTCCTCTGTGCAGGCCAAGATCGGGCGAGGAGAATACTTTGGATGGATTGCGATTGATGCACGTCCCGTTGGCGATCCTGCTGACATGGCCAAGGGTGGCGACGGCAAATGAATGCCTCTCGAAGTACACCAAGACCGACGTCTGCGCCTACGCAAAAAAAATGCAAACCGAAATGGCTCCAGCATTGCCCATGCTGATCAGTTCGAACATCTCCGTTCGGAGCATCATCGCAATCGGGCCAAGGATCGTTTTCAACGCCACCTGGGCTCAGACCGATGCGGAAGTAGACGCCAAATTGTTGGCTGCTGGCGTCTCGCGGCCGGTCTATGTCCAGAAGATCGATGAAATGACCAAAAACTATGTCTGTCGTGCGGAGGAACTATCTGCCTTCGTTCGCCTGGGCGGTGAGATCCAGTACACGTATACGACTGTGGATAATTTCCCAGTCGCGAACCCGCTCGTAGCACTCTGTCCTTAGAGCATCGCAGCACGGCTCATGACATGACTAGTCGCGGCCGATCAACCAGTTGATCAGCAGCCATGATCATTTGTTGGAACTCAATTGAGCCTGATCCGCACTAGCAAGTGGATAGAAGTGAATGTGCGGTTGCCCTTTAGCTCTACTATGCATAGAAACCACTCTGCCGGGGGGCGTAAAGTTGGGGTTGTGAGTGCGTGGGCTCTAAATTCGAAAAACTAAATAAGTTGCGTGACTCACTGCGAGAATCCAACCACGATTTTCGGGCGAGCACTCAGCTATTCAACAGCCTGGACCCTGCCAAGATCGACGGCGACCTGGATGTCATTAACCGCGGAAAGCAGCGCGGCGAGGTGAACCAACCCCCGAAAACGGCAAAGAATCTCGACGATGTCGAACATGCCATCGTGGAACGCGTTGAGGATGAGAAGAAGGCTGCGCATCACACTCTTGAGGACAACCTGCAACTCCTTGGAGGTCGTCTTGCCGGCCTCGATTTCGAGGAACAATTCGGTCTAATCCGTCAGACGAATGCCGCTAGCGTTTCGGACTTCAAAGCCTCGGTCGCCGTGGGCCTCGATGAACTTCACGGCCTGAGAAGGGCCCTGAACGACGCCGAAAAAGAGCATGCATGGTTTAAGGAGAAGCACGGTCTCGTTCGTGCCGCGCGTGTGCAGCACGGTGCCGCTCACATTTTCCGGCTATCGCTTCTGCTATTTCTGTTTCTGGTCGAGACAGCGATGAACGGCAACTTCCTGGCCAAGGGCAATGAGCAGGGATTTTTTGGTGGCATCCTTGAGGCTGCGGCATTCTCTTTCATCAACATCGGGGCGGCTTTGCTCCTGGCGGTTTTCTGCGCTCGTCTCGTCACCCATCGGTCGTTTTTCGTAAAATTCGTTGGGATCATTTCAATCCTTTTCTATATCGGCTTGGCGATTTCGATAAACTTGGCGCTAGCGCACTACCGTGAGGTCAGCGGCTCGCTCGCTGACGGCGCCGGCGCTGAGGTCATCCGTAATATGCTCGCCAATCCAGCGGGTCTCACGGACATCAAGTCCTGGTTGCTGTTTGCGATCGGCCTGATGTTTTCGCTTTTCGCTTTTATCGACGGCTGGTTCGTGCTCGACCCTTACCCAGGCTACACTGGCGTTGAAAATCGGCTCGTTCGACGGCGCGATGACTACATCGATCGAAAGAAGGAACTGATCGAAGAGCTGCAGGATGTCCGCGACGACCACAACGAAAAAGTGGAGGAAATCGTCAAGCAGCTTGGTAGTCGCCGGCGCGAGCACCGCGCGATTGTCGATCATCGATCGAGGCTTCTGGCTCTTTTTGCGCAGCATCAAGACCAATTGGAGCGAGCCTGCAATCAGCTTTTGTCGATGTATCGGGAAGCCAACATCCAGGCGAGGACCGAGCCGGCGCCCAAGCATTTCGGAACGCCCTACAAACTTGATCGCATCAAGCCATACGTCACCGGCGAGCGGGAGTGGAATGAGGGAGATGTTGGCGCATCAATTCGCCAGGCGCAGGAGGAACTCAACGAGCAGGTTCGTCTGATTGGTCAGGAATGCGAACGGGGAATTGAGCAGTACCGAGATCTTGATAAGCTTCACCCGGACAGCGTGAATGTCTAGGCGAACCCGCAGACGCAAGAAAGGCAATGCGGGTACCATTGCCGCGGCCATTGCCCTTGGTGTGCTATCCGTTGCGATGTTGGCCGGCTTCGGCTGGATGTGGACCAGGTCTGGCAATGGCCATATCGACGCCAACACGAATTGCCCATTGGACGGACCCTCCAGCCTGACCGCCGTCCTCATCGACGCCACTGATCCAATTTCGGCAACGACGATGGCTGATCTCAAGAACGAGTTCCGAAAGACCATTGGGCAGGTCGAGCCGGGTGGGTATGTGAGGATTTATACCCTGAGCTCGGCGCCTGGTGAGCTGACGGTGATGTTCGATGGATGCAATCCCGGTGATGGGTCGACCGTCGATAGTTGGACCAACAATCCTGCGCGGCGTCAAAAGAAGTGGGAAAACGCCTTCGGCGATCCTTTGAACAAACTTCCCGATGAAATCCCGAATGCGGCTTCCGCGAGCCAATCTCCGATCATGGCTGGAATTCAGAAAATCAAGCTGTCGCTCTTCGATAGCAGCTTGGCCAAACAGGGCAGTCCCAAGCGATTGGTGGTCGCCTCTGACATGATCGAGCATACGACGATTTACTCGCAGTACCGATCGGGACTGGATTACCAAAAATACCTCAACAGCGCCGCCGACCGCACATATGGGACGTCGCTGGATGGGGTGGGCATCACAATTCTTTATATCGATCGGGCAAAGAAGCCATTTCAGACCCTGGATCACGCGGAGTTCTGGACACATTGGGTCCAGAACCATCACGGCGAGTTCGAAAAGCTGGTTGGCTTGGATGGGTTAAACTGATGGCGAGAGCGCACGACAAACCTTTGCTGGATCATCCACGTCTGCCGGTCGTGGTTTTCGCGGCATTGACACTCGGCGGGTGTGTATTCATCGCCATTGCAAAACTCTCAGGCGTAAATCCGATCGTCGCGGCGGTAGCACCGGCCTGCCTGATGTTTTTCTATCTCGGGGTTTCGATCTTTGCTGGAAAGCTACAACTGCACGACGAGCAGACCGGCGATAACCTCTACTATATGGGCTTCCTGTTCACCCTGACGAGCCTTGGGGTCTCGCTGTTTCAGTTTGGAACGGAAGGCTCAACCGACACGATCGTCCAAAATTTTGGCATCGCGATCACGTCGACGATCACCGGTATTGCTCTGAGGGTTTTCTACAATCAGATGCGGCGCGATCCCGCGGACATTGAGCGAACGGCGAGGCACGAACTTGCCGACATGACACGGCGTGTAAGAGCCGAGATGGAAAGCGTAACCAGGGAGTTCGCCGACTTTCGTCGTGTCAGCCATCAAATGCTCGAAGAGGGCTTTGCAGAGATTGCCGAGCAAGCGGCACGCAATGGGGAGCACATTCGATCTGCCCTGGACAATATTGCCATGGAATCGATCAAGCCTGTCCAAGAGGCGTCTGCCAAGCTCAGTGACGCGTTGCAGCACAATTTCGGGCAAGTCGAAACCCAGTTTGCTTCGATAGCGAACCGCGTTGGAGCTGCAGCGGATTTGCTGGATAAAGCCAACAGCTCGATGTCCAACTCTGTTGGAAAGCTCGGTAATCAAGCCGACAATATGGCTGCCAAGCTGGAAAAGGTGGTTGTTCCTGATGAGGTGCTGAAGAACGATCTGGCGCCGATGGTCAAGCTCCTGGGTAATGCTGTCGCACAATATGCGATAAAAACCGAAACAGCCTCGCAAGAGCAGCAAACGCGGATGACCGGTCTTGCCGACGCAGTGATCAAGGTGGCGACTGGAGTGGAGAGAGCGGCAGCGGCCGCAGAAAAGACCGCAGAAACTGTCCAAGCGCAGCAGCGTTTGACTGAGGAGTTCATGGCTGTGATGCAGAAACACAGCAATGAAACACGCGGCCTCGTCGCAACCCTTACACAACATAGCCTCCCGGCCGTGCGCACTCCCCAGCCTCTGAGCAATGCGATAGCGAACGATGTCGAGCGAGTGGCGGCACCTTCCACTGTTGCCTCCCCTGTGGAGACGCCAATCAAGGTTTCGGATGACACGGAGGGCGACACCTTCCGATCGTTAAGCAGTCCGGCGGAGGTGGAGAAGGGTGAACCGCCAAAGAGAGCAAGTTGGTGGGGCAGGTGAGTGAGGTTAGCGGAACAGCCATTACGTTTGAGCGCAAGGGCTATGGCCGCGGCCTGATACTCGGCCTGACGATGGCTGAGACGATGCTGCTTCTCGTTTTCTGCCTTTTGCTTGCTGCAGGCGCGCTCATCGCCAAGACAAAGAAAGAGGCTGCGGCAGCGCAGAAGATTGCGCAGTCCCTCAATGAGAACGCTCGCAAGCTTGACGAGGAAAACAAGCGGTTGCTGGCTCAGCTGAATGCCATGGTCAAGCCTGCAAGTCGACGCAATGTACCAGATCAAGAATGGCGTGAATTGGTCCGGGCCAAAGAGGCCGCAGAGGCAATCAAAAAAGTGGGACTGACCCTTGAGGAAGCGGTGAAAAGCGCGCCGGCCGCCAAAGTCCTCTCTGACAACGACGTCGACGTTGATCAGGCCAAAGCCATGATCGAGAAGATGAAGGTTCTGCGCGAGCTCGGCTACGTTGGCACGGGCAAGACGTCCAAGGATCTTGCTGACGCACTGAAGAAGGCAAGGAACGAGGCCTCTGCTGACAAGCCACACGATTGGCCACCGATCATCAGTCTTAGCGAGCTCGATGGCTATAATTTCGATACTGGAAGTGCGGAGCTTTCCGGTGGCTTCAAAACGAAGTTGCGGCAGATGTCGAAGACCATTGCTGGAATTGCAACTTCCTATGGTGTGGACGTCATTGAGGTGATTGGCCACACGGACGAGCAGGCGATGTCCGGTGACTCATCGAATATGGACAGAGGCCTTCAGCCCGTACTGGCGCGCAAGATGGACATTGGCACACTCCATCCTGCCGACAATGCCGGGCTTGGATTAGCGCGAGCGATCTCCGTCACAGGCATCCTGCGCGATATGCCGGAACTGAAAGGCTTCACCATCCTGCCAATGTCCGGCGGCCAGTTGATATTGCCTGGCGACCGGCTCACCGACGGCGCACAGGCCGGCGACGTCAAGGCGAGGAGGCGAATTGAGATCAGGGTCAGGCAACGTTCGCGAGAGACAGATATTGGACTGGTTCCGGTACCAAAGTTGTGAGGCGAACTGCCCTTGGGTTTCGCTCACAGGGCTTGGGGGGGATTGCGGGGATGGGGTTTTACGTTCGAAAATCGATTAGTGCGGGACCTTTCCGCTTTAACTTCTCGTCTGGCGGGGTTGGCGCGTCCGTTGGCGTGCAAGGTCTTCGTATCGGGACTGGCCCACGAGGGCATTATATTCATGCAGGCGTCGGCGGTCTCTACTACCGAGGCACTTTGGGAAAGCGCAGCGCCAAGCAGACGCTGCAACTGTCTGAATTCCCATCTGGGCCAAAGCCCCATCCAACATCCTCACCCGTGGAATATGTCAGCGGTGGCGTCGTGATGAGAGAAATCGAGTCCGCCGATGTGATCGAGATGCGTGATGAGACATTTGCCAATGTGCTTGATGAAATCAATGCGAGGCAATCGCAGACGCGAATGTCGCTCATCCTGGCCGTGCTGTTTGGGATCGCCGGATTGATCGCAGGCGCAATGCTGGGAGGTGGGGTGGCGCTGATCGGTATTGCTGCCTTTTTGCCGGGCATGCTTATTGGCAACTGGTTGGACAGCTACCGCCGGGTGAGCGTGCTCTACTATGATTTGGAGCAGGACGCGGAGGCGGCCTACGGGCGACTTGTCGCCGCCTTTGACACGCTCACACGCTGCGCGGCGAGTTGGCATGTCGCGGCTGGTGGCAAGATAGAGGATCTGACGACTTGGAAGCGCAATGCGGGAGCCACGATGTTGGTCGATAAAAAGTCGACGACGCTCCAAGCTTCCTTGCCGACGGTTGTTCGCAGCAATGTCACACCACCGTCGATACACGTCGGCCGGCAAATCCTTTATTTCATGCCAGACATGATTTTGGTGAAGGACGGAAACCAGTACGGTGCCGTTGGGTATGGAGACCTCAGGACGCAATTTGCCCCCAGCAATTTTATTGAGACCGGCAAAGTTCCATCTGATGCTGAGATCGTGAGCTATACCTGGGCTCATCCCAATAAGAATGGCGGACCCGACAAACGCTTCAGAGATAATCGGCAGATCCCTGTCTGTCGCTACGAAGCCTTGCGGTTTTCTAGCCCATCCGGGCTCAACGAGCTGGTGGAATTTTCCAAGACAAACGTCAGCCAGCCCTTTTGCCAGGCTCTATTGGCACTCGCGCAAATGCACCGAAACGCTGGTGGCCAGTCCGGCTTGCTGAAAGCGCGCTAAGGAATTGGCTTGGTCAGCAAATGCCTTCGCACGGAATTCCGTCGCCGTCCCGGTCCAATTTGGGTCCCCAGCTACAGTTATTGAGATACCAGCGCGCCTCATCGCATGAGGAGATTTGCTTACAATAGCGACGCGGTTGACACGAATAGCTCTGAGCTATTTGGCGACGGCCTGTAAGGCCGTAGGATGTGTCATTACCGGGTTTATTGTTGGCTGCATGTGTTGCTCGCCAATCCCAAGGGGCTGTGAAAGTGCCAACCCAGATGCCAATCTTGGCCCTTTGGGCATCTGCCTGTTGTGACGCGTAACTACCATGGCTGTATCGAGGCCAATCCAGGGCATAACCCTGTTCGACCATCCAAGACGCAATGCTAGCACCGTCCGCCCGCTGACAATCACCAACGAAGCGGTTGTAACGATCCCACGAAACAAAGTTGCACTGGATGGGTCGGGATTGACTGAGGAAGATGTCCAGTGCTTCTGCGGATTTGCGGCCGCATGGGTATTCTTGCCCGCTTGCGTCGCTGCAGTTTTGGCTGCTTTCAGGTGCGTCGATGCCATTGAAACGAATACGCTGTCCGTGGATCTCGATCGTGTCCCCGTCAACGATGGACGCTACGCCGACGATAGGCTTCGGTTTTGACCCGAGTGCGCTTGCTGTATTGGGTCCCGCGATCTGGTTGCCCCACCCTGTAAAGTAGGAGGTGACATAAGCGCCCACTGCTAGCGTGATCACCAGGATCGCGGCTAATGATTTATGTGAAAAGAAACGCTTGCGCATAATTGAAACCCGGCCGCGTCTTGGCCGCGAGCTGCGGCGATGGGAATAGCGATCGCGATTCAATTTTCGATCCTTTGCGAAGCTGCCAAATGTTTTGCTAGCGCGTCTTTGACTTCTTGGCTGCTGCTTTCTTGGGCGCGGCTGCTGTGCGACCGAGGCCAATCGATTTTGCCAATCTGGAGCGATTGGCTGAATAGTTAGGCGCGACCATGGGGTAATCGTTGGAGAGGCCCCATTTTTGGCGATAGGCGTCGGGCGTCAGTCCAAAATGCGTGTTCAAGTGTCTCTTGAGGGACTTGAACTTTTTGCCGTCTTCGAGGCAGACGATGTAGTCTGGAGTGACTGAGCGCTTGGGGTTGACCGCGGGAACTTGGTCGGGTTTTTCCGGTTCGGACGGCTGGCCGATACGCGCTAATGACGAATTGATGCTGGCAATAAGGTCCGGCAATGAGGAGACCGGCACTGAATTCTTGCTCACATAAGCCGCAACGATATCGGCGGTAAGCTCCATCAGCGCGGTGGCCGTATTTTGGATTTCGTCAGTCACTTCATGGCTCCGGACTTCTGCAGTGAAATCCCGATCTATTACTTATCGGCTAAAAAAACCAGTAGAGGGAGGATACTAAATGCCAGGCGCTAATAGTGATGAATGTTAAAGCGCCAATCAGAATGCGGAACCACGAGAGACGGTGGATTGATTGGGCGCGGCGTTTTCTTTGTATGACCAGGAAAGCGGCTTGAGGCTCACAGGCGGATGCATTTAGATTTGGACGAGTAGGACCTACGCATGACATTTTCGAAAGACCCGCCGCCGGAGGTTAAGCCCCAGAAGGATAAGGCAAAGACTGGATCTGAATTGGACCGCGTTCCAAGTGCGGGAGCCATTCGGGTCCGCAACGGACTCTCTGTGTCAGAAAAAGACATTGTGGAGGCGGCTAAATACGGGGGCAGGGAGCGAGAATCCTCGTCGGATAGCGACTAGGCAAAGGGGGCCAAGAATGCAGGCTCTGACCCATATCACACGTCGCAATATTGGACGGTGTCCAGAAGTGATCGCAGTCGTTTCTAATTGAACACGGCTGTTTTTTCTTGCGCGAACGCTCTACGCGGGCTCTAGCTGGTTCTCCTTTCAAAGGGGATGTAAGTCTTGGACGTAAAACAGTCAGTCTTCCAAAGCGATCTCCCTCTAAAGGAGAAACTCGAGCGCGCCAGGATGGAGTTGCTCGATCTTTCCGCCCGCAATCGACTTTTGAATGTGCCGCGGTTTTCCAAGAGCGCGAAGACGATCGATATCGTCGATGAGAAGTCGTCCGAAATTTATCGATTGCTGGTGACCGAAGGAAAGGCTTTTACCTTCCTGGCCGGCAAGCCCGATAGGCCGAAAGCGGGCCAGGATGAAAGCAGCCCTCCAGACGAAGAGATCGACTATTCCCCCGTCGCTCTCGCCCAACCAGAGGACGATGGAGTCGATAACAGAGGGATATCCGCGCGGCACTCGGACACCAAGCTGCAGACGCGTATGACCCCAACTGGGCTGCAGCGGCGGCTCCTTGATCTCTACCATGATGCCCGCACACTCGAGGAAGAGCAGGGCGTCAATATCCTCTTTCTGGCCCTTGGAATGCTGAAGTGGATTGACCCGAACAACAAAGAGAACATCCGTCAGGCCCCCCTCATTTTGGTGCCGGTTCGGCTTGAGCGAGGGGCCGCTGGAGAAAAATTCCGCCTACGAGCCCGGCCGGAAGATCTTACCGCAAACCTCTCCTTGGAACTCTATCTCGACCGCATTCACAAGCTCGCTCTGCCGCGTTTTGAGGTGGGAGATGACTTCGACGTCTCGGCCTATCTCGATGCCGTTGCCGAAGCAATTTCGACCAAAGAGGGTTGGGAGGTGCTTCGCGACGATATGGTGCTCGGCTTCTTCTCGTTTGCGAAGTTCTTGATGTACCGTGATCTGGATCCGGATCTCTGGCCCGATGGCGCAAAGATTATCGAACAACCGAAGATCCGCTCGCTTCTTTCAGATGGTTTCGAAACACGCGAGCCGCTTATGTCGGACGACATAGCGATTGATCCGCACATTGCGCCCGCCGAAATGTTGCATATCGTCGACAGTGACAGTTCTCAGACACTGGCGATCCATGACGTCAGAAAAGGTCGCGACCTCGTTATCCAAGGTCCGCCTGGGACAGGAAAATCGCAGACGATCGCAAACATTATTGGGTCGGCCGTTGCCGACGGAAAGACCGTGCTGTTCGTGGCCGAAAAGATGGCAGCGCTGGAGGTCGTCAAGCGACGGCTTGACACTGCTGGGGTGGGGGACGCCTGCCTTGAGCTGCATAGTAACAAGGCGAACAAGCGCATGATGCTAGAGGAGCTGCGGCGAACCTGGCAACTCGGATCGCCCAGGGGCCAGCTTCCTTCTTCCCTAACTGATCGCTTGCTGGAGGCTCGCGATAAACTCAACGCACATGCTGCACGAATGCACGTTGCGTTCGGAGCGTCCGAACTCACTCCTTATCAGGTTCTCGGCCAGCTAACCCGACTAAGGCAGGTCGGTCAGAAACCAGTGGACATCGAACTTACGGATGCCACAAGCTGGACAACTGACGGCGTTTCGCAACGTCGCAAATTGCTCGATGAGGTCTCTCAGCGGATCAACGAGATCGGCTTGCCGATCCACCACCCGTGGCGGGGAGTTGGCCTGGATGTCGTTCTTCCAACGACCATTGAGAGGCTCGTCCCACGCATCGCGGCGTTGCTGGACCAAGCCAAGGCACTGCACG
The DNA here is from genome assembly GCF_029625735.1 of Mesorhizobium sp. WSM4935. NCBI lineage: Bacteria > Pseudomonadati > Pseudomonadota > Alphaproteobacteria > Hyphomicrobiales > Phyllobacteriaceae > Mesorhizobium > Mesorhizobium sp. WSM4935. The sequence continues at coordinate 11,169 of NZ_JARTVR010000028.1, forward strand.
CCAAACTGGTCGGTATCGCTGAGCGGATCAAGGCCGAGCCTCCGAAAATTCTCAGCGACAGCGGCGAGATAGAAGATCGCGCTGAGCTTCTCGCGTCCGCGCCTGGACTTCCTGCCGAGGCGCTCGTCTCGCCGGTATGGGATGAGCGTCCGAAAGACATTTCATCGCTTCTCTGGTCAGGAACGGATTTCGCCCGCAAGTCCGAGGAACTTTCGGAGCAGTTGGCGGCAACGGCTATCGACACGCCAATTGAAGGTCTCGAGACAGAGCTTGCAAAGCTTCCCTCGGAATTTCCGAAAGATGGTTTCCATCGTGCGCGACAGCTCACCATTCTGCTCCCACGCTTGAGGGAAGAAGCTGAGCGCCTGAATCAGGAACTCGGATCGGCGATATTGCCAGACACGTTGGCAGGCTTGCTCAGGCTGGCCGTGACCGGCGAGCGAGTAGCGGCAGCACCTGACGCAAGTCCGGAGGCCTTCGCAGCCACCGTTTGGGACTCCGGACTTGAGCAGGCAGGCGACCTTGCCGACAGCGTAGCGACGCTTGAGGCTGCCAGAGCCGACCTTCAGGGCAAGGTTGTTGACGCGGCGTGGAGCACCGAGGTGGCCGCGGCGCGGCAGGCGCTCGCCACACACACGGGAATATTGAAAGCATTGAACGGCGACTACCGTCGCGCCACAGCACTTGCGCGGACTATTGTGGTCGACCCTAGCGCGCCTGCGACGCAGATAGTTGGTCTCCTCGACCTTTTGATGAAGGGTCAGGCTGCCGCAGCAAGAGTCCGCGAAGGCGACGCTTTTGGCCGTTCCGCCTTCGGGGCAGATTGGCGTGGGGAGCGATCGGCTTCCGCGCCACTGCTCGCGCTAGTGGAGTGGATGCGGACTCTACGAGGGCTAGGCCCCGAACCTCGGATTATCGCCGGCCGGATGGCGGAACGCTCCGAGGCCGGTGCGCGTGCAGCGCGCGTTCGCAAGGTTATCGAAATCGGTCGGCCAATTATCGAAGGTTTCTGGAACGATCTCGGGCACCTCGCGTCATCCATGCTAGGCGACGTGGCTTCCGCCGAGCGGGCCTCGCTGCAACTGATGGAAGCGAAGGCGAGCACTGTAGCTCAAGCCGATGATGCGTCACGACAGGTTCTGACTGACGTTCCGGATCTAATCACTGAGCGGGTGGAGCTACTGCGCCGACTAGGCAGACTACAAGCACTTGCTCAAGGGATCGATGCGGGAGAGAGCCTTGGCAAGTTCGTATTCGGCTCGTCGTGGCACGGTCGAGGATCCGATTGGGCCGCTCTCACGCAAGCCGAGCTTTGGCTGAAAGAAAATGGCTCGATCCGACATCTGGCTGCGCGGTTGCCTGAAAGAATCGAGATCGCAAACTCGGCACGTTCAGCACGTGAAGCGGCCCAAGCGGCAGCGCGGGAATTGAAGGCGCTTACAGGGGATTTGAAAGCCGATGCTCCCTCCTTGTTTGGAGTAGTCGATTTTCCGGACGTCGCGATAGGCGAGGTCGTTTCTCGGCTGCAGGGTTGGCTCGATCATCAGGAGCAGCTCTCGAAATGGGTTGCCTATGAAGAGCGATCCGAAACGGCCCGAAAGGCTGGACTGGGACAGTTGATAGACGGCCTAGCCAACGGCCAGATTACAACAGGATCGGCTCGATCAGTTTTTGATATGGCCTACTACGAACGAATGTTTCTGGCGATGGCGACCGATGAGCCGGAGCTGGCAAGGTTCGACGGGGAACTGCATTCCAGGGCTGTACGTGACTTCGCAGATCTGGACCGCCAGCGCATCAAGGCCGGCGCCATCGAAGTTGTAACGGCTCATCACCGGAAAATTCCTTCAAGAGACGGCGGAGCTGGACCTGTCGGACTGCTTCGTTCTGAGATGGCGCGCAGACGAGGCCACATGCCCATCCGGCAATTGATGCAGAAGGCAGGCCCTGCCATCCAGGCGCTGAAGCCAGTGTTCATGATGAGCCCGCTTTCGGTGGCGCAATTCCTGTCGCCCGGCCGGATGTCCTTCGATCTGCTCGTGATGGACGAGGCGTCTCAGATCCAGCCCGTGGACGCACTTGGCTCGGTCGCCAGGGCCAGTCAGGTGGTCGTCGTTGGCGACGAACGCCAACTGCCACCCACGACATTCTTCGCGAAGATGACAGGCTCGCAGTCTGAAGATGACGAGGGTGAGGGCGCGCAGGTCGCCGACATTGAAAGCATCCTCGGCCTGTTCACGGCCCGCGGCTTGCCGCAGCGTATGCTGCGCTGGCACTACCGTAGCCGTCACCAATCTCTAATCGCAGTATCGAACAGCCAGTTCTACGAGAACCGGCTTTTCATCGTGCCAAGCCCTTATACCCAAGAGGCAGGTATGGGGTTGCGGTTTCATCATGTGCCGGAGGGGGTCTTCGATTCCGGCGGCACAGGAACCAATCCGGTAGAGGCGAGAGCAGTAGCGGAGGCGATCATCCGTCATGCGAAGGTGAACCCGCAAGAGACTCTAGGCGTTGCAACATTTTCGGTTAGCCAACGCCGCGCGATCCAGGATGAACTCGAAGCGCTGCGGCGACTAAATCCCGACACCGAGGAATTCTTTCACGCTCATCCAAGCGAGCCATTCTTCGTCAAGAACCTCGAAAATGTTCAAGGCGATGAGCGCGACGTGATCATGATCTCGGTGGGGTATGCCAAGAATGCCCAGGGATACATGGCCATGCGTTTCGGCCCTCTTGGCGCGGAAGGCGGCGAGCGTCGGCTCAACGTCCTCATAAGCCGCGCCAAGCGCAGCTGCGAAGTATTCGCGTCCATCACAGACGAGGACATCGACCTGGAGCGTGGCAAAGGGAAAGGCATCTTCGCCTTCAAGCTCTTCTTGCACTACGCGAGAACAGGGCGAATTTCGCTTGCCCAAGTCACGGTTCGCGAAATGGATTCAATCTTTGTAGAACAGGTAGCCAACGCGCTGATCGAAATGGGTTATCAGGTTCATGCTCAAGTGGGCATTGCCGGCTTCTTCATCGACCTCGCAGTTGCGGATCCAGAGAGGCCAGGCCGCTATATTCTTGGCATCGAATGCGATGGCGCAGAATATCACTCATCTCGCTCGGCCAGAGATCGAGACCGGCTTCGGCAGTCGGTTCTGGAAGACCATGGTTGGATCATCCATCGCATCTGGAGCGCTGACTGGTTCCAACGGCCTCGTGAGCAGCTGGAGCGAACCATACTAGCGATTGAGGCCGCCAGAAAAGAACTCGATGAGCGGGCCGAATTGGGGGTCCAGAGAAATCGAGCTGTAGCCGTGCAGGTTGTTACGGTCGACCGAGGCAACGTGACGGAAATCGGTCTCGAAAGCACAAACGGATCCGAGACACCCAATCGAGCCTACGAAGAGGCCGAACTAAAGCGACCGGGATCGTTCGAACTCCACGAGACGCCCAGCGGAATCATGGCCGGACTGGTCGAGCAGGTCGTGGCTACAGAAACGCCAATCCATGTCGACGAAATAGTTTCGCGTATTCGGGACGCCTGGGGTCTGCAGCGGGCCGGTGGCAGGATTCAGGATGCAATCGAGCGGGGGGTAAGCATAGCACAGAGAGGTGGTTCAGTAGCCCGTCGAGGCAACTTCTGCTTCAAGCCAGGTGTTCCTGTTCGTCTCAGGGATCGCAGTGGGGTCGTGTCCGCTGGATTGCGCAAGCCCGAAATGATTGCGCAGGACGAGGTCGCCCAAGGCGCTATGGAAGTCGTGAAATCCAACCTCGGTGCGACAGAGGAAGAAATCGCCACAGGCGTTGCCAGGATGCTGGGCTTCAAAGCCACAAGCGCACAATTAAGGCAGCTGATTTCAGCTGGGGTCGCCGATTTGGTTGCCAAAGGAGTGTTACGGTCCCAAGACGGCTTGTTGGTGGCCGGCGAATCCGCGAGCGAGAAATTAGCTGAAGTGTAACGGGGCGCTGCAGCGCCCTCGTTGCAATTTCTGTCGAAGCTCGGAACACCTCTTTTGCTGGCGGAGGCCGAATGGCATTTCGATTCGTACACACGGCCGATATTCATCTCGACTCGCCGCTTCGTTCGCTGGCGATGCGAAATCCCGATCTTGCCGGGCTGGTGGGCGACGCCAGCCGCCAGGCATTCGTTTCGATAGTGGATCTCTGCCTTGAGGAACGTGTGGCCGCGTTGGTCATTGCTGGCGACCTATACGATGGCGACCAGACTTCAATGAAGACAGCGCGGTTCTTGGGCGCGCAGATGACACGCCTGCACCAGGCCGGCATCATGGTTTTCAAGATCCGCGGTAATCATGACGCCCTGTCGCGGATTTCCAAACAGCTGGTATTTCCCGACACCGTTACCATCTTTGGTGGTCGTGCTCAGTCGGTATTGCAGACAGCCGGCGGTCTGGACGTCGTATTCCATGGTTTGAGCTTTGCGAACCCTAAGGCGCCGGACAGCCTGTTAACCAAATATCCGGCGGCTCGTGAAGGGGCCGTCAACATAGGCATCATGCATACCAGTCTGGCTGGATCGCCAGGTCACGACGTTTACGCGCCCTGCAGCATCGCTGACTTGCACGCCCACGGTTTCGACTATTGGGCCCTCGGCCACATCCATGCTCGCCAAGTCCATCCTGGCGCCAGTGCCGTGGTGATGCCGGGAATACCGCAGGGGAGGGATATCAACGAGGCCGGTGAGAAATCAGTCACCCTGGTGACGGTGCGCCACGACCGTTCGGTGGAGATCGAGGAACGGCTGACCAGCGTTGCGCAGTTCGAACGGGTGAGCGTCGACCTTACCGGAGCGGTGGAGTGGCCCGAGGCCGTCGCGCGTGTTCGCTTCGCACTCGAAGAGATGCGGGCAACCGTCCGATCGCGTCATGCTGTGGCTCGCATTGGCCTGACAGGAACGTCACCACTGATGTGGGCGCTGATCCGCGACAGGGACCTCCTTCTTGCCGAAGCCGAACAGGCTGCGGAACAGCTAGGCCATACGTGGGTGGAGAAGCTCGAGCTTGACCTCGCGCCGCCTCGGACGGAGACCGCCGAGGATATTGCTGATCCGATTTTCGAACTCGAGCAATCAATGCGTGCCGATGCCACCTCGGAGGCCTTCCGCGCTGAGGCGAGGGCGTTCGTCCAAAAGATGGTCGCCGACCTTCCGGCCGACGGGCGGGATTTTGCTGGGACGGACGAAGCCGGGCTGGAACAGTTCCTCGATCAGGTGCTTTCCAAGGGCGCGGACTTGGTGACTGCCCGCCTTAAGGCCGGTGGATCGTCATGAGGTTGCGGCGCCTTGACCTCATTCGTTATGGAAAGTTCACCGATCGTTCGATCGACTTCGGACCCAAACCGGAATCCGGACCTGATCTGCATATCGTGTTTGGCCTGAATGAGGCCGGCAAATCGACTGCGCTTTCGGCCTATCTAGACTTGCTGTTCGGCATCGAGGAACGGAGCCGCTACAACTTCCTGCACGAGTACAGTGCCATGCGCATCGGCGGGGTGCTGGAACTGGCCGGCTCCGAACACACGTTCACGCGTACGAAACAGCGCAGTAATTCGCTATTGAATGCGACGGGCCAACCGGTAAGCGAGGTGGCGATCACGGCGCATCTCGCCGGTCTGTCGCGCGACGCCTACACGACGATGTTCTCACTCGATGACGAGACGTTGGAAGCCGGCGGAAAATCTATCCTGGAGTCGCGGGGCGACCTCGGCAAGCTTCTGTTCACGGCCAGCGCCGGTCTTGGGAACGCAAGTGATACGTTGAACGCCCTCGAGGCCGAAGCAGACGCTCTGTATCGGAAGCAGGCGCATGGAACCGAACTGGCGCTGTTGAAGAAGCGCCTTGTTGACGTAAAGTCGCGCAGGGATGCGATCGACACCCTTGCATCAACCTACGAGGGCCTGGAGGCCGAACGTCTCGATGCAGCGCAGCAGTACGGCCGAACCATCAGCGATCGGGCGGTGCTGGTGGCCAGGCTGGATACCTTTGCTCGTTACGTGCGTGCTGCGCCGATGCTGGCGGATATCCGGCGCAAGATTGCCCGGCTGGATCAGCTGCCGGACATCGCCTCCCCAGCCCGGACATCGACGGGAAGTGTCACCGAACTGATCGATGACGATGCCAGCCTCAGAACGCGGCTGTCCGCAAACATCGACGAGACCGAGCGCCTGGCGGAAAAAGTCACTGCGGTCGACGAGGACGAACCGATCCTGTCGATTTCCGAACGCATTCGCGGGCTGGCGGAGAGCAAGGTGCGCCATACCGCGGCTGGCTTTGACTTGCCCACTCGCAGGATGGAGCTGCAAATCCTCAACAACAGCGTGGCGAGCTGCCTTGCCGCCTTGGGCCGATCTTCCGAGGCGGATCCTGGCGCGCTGCTTCTGCCTGCCGTCACCGTTGGCGTCGTTCGCGCCATGGTCGAGCAGAGGTCCGGGATTGCTACCGGGATGCGTGCCGCTCGCGACGAAGCCGCGGCGGCACTCGATGCGCTGCAGGTGGCAAGGCAGCGGGTCGGCGAGGAAAGGGCGGTGCCCGAACCTGCCAGGGCAAGGCTGGGCTCGGCTTTGTCGAAAGCGCGAGCAAGCGGACACCAGGCAGAGATTAGGACGGCTCGCGAGGCGGAAGATGCGGGAACAATCCGATGGAAGGCGGCGCTCGCGCGCTTGCGTCCATGGAACGGAGATGCCCTCGCTCTCGCCAACGTCGCGGTTCCGAGCGCCGGGCAGATTGCCGCCTGGAAGACGGTAGCGTCAGAACTGGCAAGGAACACCGCCGTACTTGCCGAACGCCTTGCTGAATACGAGGGCAACCATGCCATGCTCGCCGCACGATTGGATGCCCTTCGTGCCTCGGGCGACATTGTCGACGATGAAGCGGCTACCGCCATCCGCCGAGTTCGCGATGATGCGTGGGCAACGCACCGCGCAGCGCTGACCGGTGACACCGCTGACGACTTCGCCGTGGCATTGGCGCGCGATGACATTGCCAGCGCAGGCCGGCTGGCCGGCGCGGCGGATCTGGCTGAGATCCGGGCAACTACGCGCGAGCTGGCCGAGGCCGCGGCCAACCTGTCACGCAACGGCATCCAACGCACACAGCTCGGCAAGGATGTGGATACCCAATTGTTGGAAATCCGCGCGGCCGCCAGGGACCTGCTCGGAGACGCCGTGGAACCTTCGTCTGAGCGCCTGATCGAAAGGATCGAGGATCAGATCGAGGCGCGCAGCGATGCGCTCGCTGCCTGGGAGCAGATCGAACTTGCTCGCTTGAAGGCCGAGCGAGCCGCTGACGCCGGCGAGCAGATACGCTTGGAAATGAGAGCAGTGCTGGGAAGCGTCGGCATTGTATCAGAGTCCAACGACACCCTCGAAGCAATCATGGCCATCGCGGAGCCGTTTCTGGATCGGCAGCGCAAGGTGGACGCCGAGTATGCCGAGGCGCTCAGAATGGTGAGCTCCAAAGAAGAGGATCTAGCGGCACGACGGGTTGCAGTAGGTGTGGCGGAGCGTCGCGAGGAGGAATGGCTGGCCGGCATTACCGAAGCACTCAAGGGAACTTGGCTCGAAAGCGGGCTCTCCGCATCCGGCGTCGGCACTGTGCTCGATCAATTGGCCGAACTTTCAAGAAGCCTGCAGGAACGGGACGACCTGCAGCTGCGTATCGACAAGATGGAGGCCGACAGGGCCAATTTTCTGGTCGAGGTCATCGCCGTTGCGGTTGAAGCCGACGAGCCGACGAAGGATACCGACCCGGAGCAGTTGGCCATCCGCCTTGCCGAGCGCCTAGAGCGTGCCGAGCGGACACGTGAAACGAAGGCAAGCCTCGGCAACGACCTGAAGCGCCTCAAGGAGGCGCGCGACATCCTCGACACTGAGATTTTGGCACACGAACGCCGCAAGAACGAGGTGCTGGGCGTCTTTGGTGTCGCCACTCTGCCCGAGGTAGTCGAACGCGATGAGCTGTTGCGTGAGCGCGATGGCTTGCGCACCACCGTCGCCGAACTTGAGGAACGGATAGTGGCGGAGCTCGCGGTCGACGGATTCGAGCAGGCCCGCTCGATCCTGGACGCGATCGATTTCGACGGCCTCGCGGTCGAGAAGGCTGAGGGTGAGCAGCGGCTTCGCCTGTTCGATGAAACCATCCAGCAACAGCTGATCCGGCAGACGCGCGCGGCCGACAAGCTGGACGCCATCGGCGGTGATAGTGCGGTTGCACGCCTGGATGCTGAACGGCGCACAACCCTGCTGGAAATCGAGGAGAAGGCCGTTCGCTACATAGAGCTGAAGCTTGGCATCATGTCGGCTGGCAATGCTTTGCGGATCTACCGTGAGAGCCATCGCTCCGGCATGATGGCGCGCGCATCAGACGCGTTCAAGCTAATGACGCGTGGCCAGTATTCGGGGCTGACAACCCAGCCTGTAAGAGGTGGTGAGGTTCTCATTGCTGTGCAGGGTGACGGGCAATCCAAGGTCACCGAAGCGCTTTCAAAGGGTGCACGATTTCAGCTGTACCTTGCCCTAAGACTCGCCGGTTATTACGAGTTCGCGCAATTTCGGCCCTCGGTCCCATTCGTCGCCGACGACATCATGGAGACGTTCGACCATATTCGCTCGGAGGAGGTTTTCAGGCTGTTCGGAGCGATGGCAAACACAGGTCAGGTCATCTACCTGACGCACCATAAGCATCTATGTGAAATAGCTGAGGCTGTCGTACCGGGAACGAGGATCCATCAACTCGCACAGTAATTTTCTCCGGAATACGTGAACGAACCAGTGAAGGACGCCGAATTTGACGGCAAGTATGCGCCCAAAGTCAGACGTTCCGGCAAACTTCGCGTTCGTCCAAAAGCGGACATATCGCCCGAGCCATAGACGGCCCCGATGTGCCCATAATGGACGTCCTGCAAATTCATTGTCCTGCCGAATCTGGACTTCGAGAGCTGGCCCTAAACAGCAATTGTATCGCGCCTAGCCGTCCTATCGCCGGGGCGCCAATTGTAAACAACGGCGAACTATACCAATATCGTTACTGGCTTCTTCCGGTGCGACTCGGGAGAACGGGATGGGCAATGAACGCGAAGACGCAAACGGGAAAACACAGCGCCGCTGGCCAATACCTCGGCTATGCGCTTCAACCTGTACGCCTTTGCTTTCACCTGCTCAACGCGCCTAGCGGCGCCTTGGTCTCTCTTGAACATTTAGACGATGTGGCGGTTCACCTGGTCGGCGGCGAAGTCGTTCTTGAGCAAAGCAAGAGCGCACTGAAGCAAAATCCGATATCCGACTGGGCTGCGGACCTGTGGAAGTCTCTGGCCAACTGGCTCAGCTTCATGGCGGCGGGAGAGATCGACCCGGCGACCAGCCATTTCCGGCTATATGTCACACCGGTGAAGGCGGGTGCCTTCGCGATCGCGCTGAACGACGCGAAAACAGATGCCGACGTGGAGGCGCTGGTCGCTAACCTCGCCAAAGCCCACAGCAAGCTGAAAGCTGCACCGGCATGCGACGCCGACGTCCAAGCTTTCCTGAACGCTGATGCGGCTCATTGCGCCGCCTTGGTCAAGAATCTCGCCGTTATCAGCGTCGATGCAGATCCCGTCGATCCGATACGCGCGATCTTCAAGCCGACGGTCTCTCCGCTCATCATCGACCTAGTGTGCGAACGCGCGATCGGCGCTGCGAAGGAGGCGGCGGACAGGCTGATTAGAGCTGGCAAGCCCGCCATCTTGGACGTGGACGCGTTTCAGGCCGAGCAAAGAGCATTTGTTCAGAAGAACAACCTTCCAGGGCTGCTGTCGTCTTTCACCAAGCAACCGCCTGTCGAGGCCATCGAACAATTGATCGCCGACCGTCCCGCCTTCGTCCGCCAACTCGAGCTGATCGAGGTGGGAGACGAAGCGTGCGTCCGGGCTGTTAGCGATTACCTTAGGACGCTCGCCGACATCTCGATCTGGGGCGAAAGCGGGCTAATCTTTGAGAAGAACCTAAGTGACTGGGACGATGATCTTGTCGGTCGCTATGAGCACGTCAGTGCAGAGGTGCACGACATACAGGCCGGACACCCCGCAACGGTTCGTGGTAGAATAGTTTACAGGCGCTGCGCGCAGTTGCAGCCTCCACTCGATGGTCGAGTCGTCCCCGGTCATTTCGTCCACGGATCATTCAACGCCCTTGCCCACGGCCTGCGCCTCGGCTGGCATCCCGACTACCAGACTCTTTTGGAGCCAGCGACTTGATTGAGGCTGGCCGATCGCACCTACCGCTCAGCGACCTCGCCCTTGTCCAGAATCCAGGACTTGGGGCTTTCGCATTGTGGCAATTTGGCCAAGGTTTCCAGGCTGAGGACGAACGTCCAGCGCCGTTCGCCTTGGCGTTTCTCGTGCTGCCAATCGTCCTGCATCGCGCAACGCTCGAAATCGTGACTTCGACAAACCGACCCTCTGGACTGGCGCTCTTCGCGGCCAAGCTCGGGAAGGAACGGGAACAACTCCTCGCCGTCCACGAGCGAGCGCTGCTGCTGCGTACTCTGACATTGCAATCGGCCGCTGTCGGTGTGAGCGGGCGGCTGCTGTCCGTGGATTACAAGGATGCTACTTTAAGAGCAAACGTACCAGAACCGAAACCGAGGAGGCTCGTCCTTCCAGAGCGCGTCAAGCACCTCGGACCTGCCTCGGAGAAATTGGGTTTCTGGTTTTCGAACCTGGGGACCGCGCAGGTGGCCAACCTGTTACGGGTGGAGTTCTAGATGTATTTCCAGCTTCGAAAACTGATCCTTTGGCCCCGCAATGGTGCAGCGCCGCGGGTCGTCAAGTTCGAGCCCGGTGTCGTCAACGTCATCAGCGGCGCGTCGAAGACCGGGAAGTCCGCCGTTATCCCTATTGTTGATTACTGTCTGGGCTCGGAGAAATGCGCGATTCCGGTGGGCGTAATCCGCGAGAACTGCAGCTGGTTCGGCATTCTGATCGAGACGCTGGAGGGCGAAAAGCTCTTGGCGCGACGCGAACCGGGGGACCAACAGAGCACAGGCGACATGGTGCTGCTGGAGGGCGCACAGGTCGAAATTCCGGAGACGATCACCGACAAGACCACCAATGTCGACACGGTCAAGCGCGCGATGAACCGCCTGGCAGGACTGACTGACCTCGACTTCGAACCAGGTACAGAGAATGGATTCAAGCAAAGGCCAAGCTTCCGCGACCTCATGGCCTTCACGTTCCAACCTCAGAACGTGATCGCCAATCCCGACGTGATGTTTTTCAAGGCCGATACGACGGAACACCGGGAGAAGCTAAAGACCATCTTCCCGTACGTTCTGGGCGCGGTCACGGCAAAGATTCTCCAGGCGCGGTTTGAGATCGATCGGCTCCAGCGCAACCTCCGCCGGAAGGAGGCTGAGCTACGCGCGATCGTGTCGGCAACTGGCGCTTGGCGGGCGGAGGCGGAGGCGTGGCTGCGTCAGGCAGTCGAACTTGGCCTAGTCGATTCCTCCACTGAAGTGCCGAAGGACTGGAGTGACGTTGTTGACCTGCTTCGGCGCGTGTCGAACAGCAACTCAAGTCTTGCTCGACCAAGCCTGGCCGGCATCGATGTGGTGCTGACGCGTCTGGAAACCCTTCGTGCGTCGGAAACTGAAATCGCCGCGCGACTTACCGAGCATCGTCAGCGCCTGAACGAACTGCGCCGTCTGGTGGAGAGCAGCGAGGCGTACGGCGACGCCATGCGCATCCAACGTGACCGCTTGGACCTTTCCACGTGGCTGAGGGACTTGGCCGACGAGTTCGCCGATCCGTTGGTCGCACTCGGGGACGGCGGCCGCGAGAAGGTCTTGGCCCTTTGCGACAACCTCGGCGGTCTGGAGATCCGACTGCGGACCCACCCTGCGATGTCTAACACGCTTGACAAGGAAATCCTGCGCCAGCGCGGCGCCGCTGAAGCGGTCCTATCTGAGTTGAACGATGTCCGTAGCGAGATAGCGGTGCTGGAACGGGACTCTGACGTCGCCCGAGACGAGGCCAATCGCTTCGATAGGCTTGAGCGCTTCCTCGGTCGATTGGAGCAGGCGTTGCACGTCTACGACCGCGCCGACCAGTCGTCGGATTTGCGGCAGGAACTCACCTCGCTGCAGGCCGATATTGCAACGCTGCAAAAGACGATCTCCGAGGCCGACATCCAGCGCAAGCTATTCAACGCGTTGCACCAAGTCTCCCATCATGCCAATCGGCTGATTCCGCAGCTTGACGCGGAGTGGCCCGAGGCCCCGATTAGGCTGTTGATTGAAGACCTGACCGTCAAGGTGACTAGGGGAACGCGTGAGGACTACCTGTGGGAGATTGGCAGCGGCGCCAATTGGCTCGCGTATCACGTCGCACTAATGCTTGCGCTGCAGCACTACTTCCTGGCCGAACCTCATCACCCAGTCCCTGGTCAGCTGATCTTCGACCAACCTAGCCAAGTCTATTTTCCTAAGCGGGCGGCGGGCGACGAGGGCCCCGACCTCATCGCGTGGAGGGATCAGGACGTGGTCGCCGTCAGGAAGGTCTTTGCGCTCCTAGGCGCTGAGGTCATGGCCGCGAAAGGTCGCCTCCAGATCATCGTGCTGGATCATGCAGATGAGGACGTCTGGGGCAAGCTTCCCGGAGTCAAGTTGATTGAGGAATGGCGTGGACAGGCCCTCGTGCCTCAGGCTTGGATTGCCGCCGCATCTTCCAACGGTGGATAATAATCTGCTGCCAGAGGAGAAGGCATGGCGAACGTGGACGAGATCAACCGTCTGACGGCCCTTGGCTTGAACGTCATCACAGCCATGGATGTCGCGGAAGGAAAACTAGACGAAGCCTTCGAGGTCGCCCGCGCTCAGGAGAAACGCAAGGTCGACATCTGGTGCAAAGGAAGAAAGAACATTCCGGTTGCACTGACTGCGATATGGGACTGCGATCCTGCAAACTTCTATCTCGCGTTCGACGGCGATGATCCCAGCGACCACGCTTCGACGGATTTCATTCTTATCGACGCTGATGTCACTGACGTTGGCGGCAGGCTTACCTACGCCGCCAGCAGGGACAAGGGTCCTTGGCATCAACGTTACAAGAGCAAGAGCTGTGGGATCGCCTACCGATGGCTGCATGGCCGCGGTGTCACACCGCCTTTGCTCGGCGAGTACCAAGGCCAAGTTCACATCGTAGGAGGCATGCACCGCTTCCATCTTGCCAAGCACTATGGGACGACGCGCATGCCATTCCTCGTCCGGAGGGCCGAACTAGCCGCAGTAATGGCGTTGATCCCCTCGGCGACCGACACCGCCAACTCGTAATGGCGGGGACTGCAGAAAAGAAGCGAATGAGTTGCGAACTTACCGGGATCACTCCCCGAAAGCTGACCGACGGCTTCCGGCCCCGTTGCGGCCATTCTTACTCCCGCACTTTGGCTTTTCCAGCGCTAAACCGGCCTTGGGCGATGAATGGAAACGGTCAGATGTTCCCGGTCTGTGCTCGAAAAGTCGCATAAAAGGGCAGACTGGTGTGACGTCCGGAATTATTGGGCCTTTCACGGGTTTACCGGTCCCGAATTATCGGTTGCTGGCGGGCGGGCTATGCGATTGAAAACAGGAGAGTTTTCTGGCTAAGGGTGGGGTTTCAGACTGAGTTTACCAATGCCCTTAATGACGATTAATTCTGGATTGGCATCAGGTGATTGGGTTTGCGCAGAATATAGCCGCCCTTATTGGTAAACCCGCTCACGGTCGACAACGGATTGGTCAACCTAGGACGACAGGATTGGTAAACCGGAGCCGCCCTATCGACGAAGGTCTAGCTTGGCGCATTCACTGTCGCCGGTAGGCAGATATTCGGGCGACAATCGGGACCAGCGTGCGACGCCGCCAAGCGTGAGACACGTCGGCTACGCCGCAAATCGACACGGTTTGACCGGGCGCAATACCGCACCGATCTTCTAATCTCGGCTTAATTCCGGAGAGAGGCAGATAATTCCGGACGCCACACTGATTGGTAACCTAAGGCCACCCACCACGCGGATTGGTAGCCCACAGGAATAGGTTTGGTAACCCTTATCGAGTGAGGGCCGCTCGTACCTTTCGGCGGGTTCGTTTCAGTTCTAAGCCCGGCTTAATTCTGGACAACGACAGATAATTCTGGACGGCACAGTGGAACTCAACGCGTTGTAAGGATGGCATAGAGAAGCAGTAGCCCTCCAGTCTCGCTACTGGAAAAATTCTGGAAAATGGGTCTGCTTGGCTGGACGCAGAACGTTGTGATTATTCAGCCGGCATTTCTGAAGCTTCTCGAACACAAACAGCTTGCCTTCGCGCACGCTATCTTCGAGCGACTTCGCCTTCGCCAGATGCGCCGCAATCGCGCTGGCCAGCATGCAACCTGTTCCGCGCATCGATATAGCAAGGCGCGGCGTGTCGAAGTGGATGGGTTCATGATCGGAGCGTAACAGAATATCGGCCGATCGGGGACCCGACGCGTGCCCACCCTTGATCAGCAGGGCCTGAGGGCCGACGGCCTGCAGTCTTTGTCCTTGTTGGAGCGCACCGTCCTCATCCGAAGCCGGTTCGGAACCAGTAAGGAGCGCCAGTTCAGGAAGGTTGGGCGTGACAATGCAGCAAAGCGGCATCAAATCGCGCTTCATGGCAGCGATAGCGCCTGCTTCCAGAAGTGCGCGGCCTGAGGTGGAGGCCAGCACAGGGTCGAGTACTGCCGGCACTTGCGGAAATTTGCGCAGCACTGCGGCAACGGCAACAATGATCTTGGCAGTCGCCAGCATGCCGATCTTGATTGTGGCTACGTCGTTGGCCTGTAGCGCGGCACACATCTGATTGGCCACCATGCTGGGTGGCGAATGATGGATTTCGATCACGGCGTCGTGCGTTTGCACCGTTAGCGCTGTGACGGCGAGACAGGTGCGCACGCCAACGGCAGAGATCGTCTCGATGTCGCGTGCTATTCCAGCACCCCCGCTGGAATCTGATCCGCCAACGACAAGCACATGCGGTTCTCGTCTCATCGCCATCGGTCCGTCTTTTCGATCCATTCTCGCGTGCGCGCTTCGGGGTCGAAGCTCAACGTGATGTCCGTGACCACTGCGGCGCTGTTGGCGCCGGCCTCAAAGACGCCGTCGAGGCGGTCGGGGTTGAGGCCGCCGATGGCGACCAATGGGATCGGCGCCACCCGCCGCTTCCACTCGCTGATCCGCTCTAGCCCTTGCGGTGCCCACTTCATTTTCTTCAAAGTGGTGGGATAGATCGGACCGAGCGCGACATAGTCGGGCTCGGCAAACATGGCCGTTTCCAGCTCGACATGATCATGCGTGCTCAATCCGAGCCTGACGCCCGCTGCCCGTATCCTCGAGAGGTCGGCCGTTTGCAAATCCTCCTGGCCCAGATGCACGAAATCGCAGCCTTCCTCGATTGCCAGGCGCCAATAATCATTGATGATGAGCTGGCTTTTGTGTTGGACACACCAGGCCTTCGACTTGCGGATCTCCGCGCGCAGCCCGGTTTCATCCATGGTTTTGATGCGAAGCTGAATCAGCTTGACGCCGAGCGGCGCCAACCTTTCGATCCAGGCGGCGCTGTCGACGATCAGGTAGAAGGGATCGAGCTTCATGAAAAAACGGCCCTGCCGACCATCGGTGTCGATGGCACGGCGACGTCGCGCGGTTCGAGCATTCCCGAACTGAACGCCTCACGACCGGCGTCGACCGCCTTACCGAAAGCACGCGCCATGCCGACCGGATCTGCCGCCTTGGCGACCGCTGTGTTCAGGAGCACGGCGTCAAAGCCGAGTTCCATGACGGTGGCCGCGTGCGACGGCCGTCCGAGCCCCGCATCCACAATCAGCGGGACGCCAGGGAAATATCCGCGCATCGAGCGCAGCGCCGTCATGTTGACCGGTCCCAAGGCGGAACCGATCGGTGCGCACCACGGCATCAGGACCTTGCAGCCCGCTTCCAGCAGCCGCTCGGCGACAACGAGATCGTCGGTGGTATAGGGGAATACCGCAAAGCCGTCCTCGCACAGGATGCGGGCGGCTTCAACCAGACCGAACACATCCGGCTGTAGCGTGTCGTGATTGCCGATCACTTCGAGCTTGATCCAGTTGGTGCCGAAGACCTCGCGCGCCATTTTCGCGGTGGTGACGGCTTCCTTGACGGAGAGGCAGCCGGCGGTATTGGGCAGGGTTCTGGCGCCCAGCGAGCGGATCAACGACCAGAATTGTTCGCCGGCCCTACCGCCCGCCATCTCACGCCGCAACGAGACGGTCACCACCGACGTGCCCGATGCCTTGACTGCATCGGCAAGGATGGCCGGCGAAGGATACTGAGCCGTGCCGAGAAGCAGGCGCGACGAAAGCTCGGTTCCATAAAGCTCCAACATGCTAGCCGCCCTGCATGGGCGAGAGGATTTCGATCCGGTCGCCGTCGCTCAACTGGAACTCCGCGCGGTTGGCTTTGTGCACGAGGTCGCTGTTGACGGCGGTGGCGAGCCAATCGCCCTCATAGTCGAGCGCGGCAAGCAACTCGGCCAGCGTGGTGGCGGCAATCTCACGCGCCTCGCCGTTGACCATCAGTTTCATGAGCATGCTCCTTGGTTCTGTCTTGACTGAAAACCAGGTCGGCAGCCTGGCGCGCCATGGCGGGGGCGAGGAGAAAACCGTGACGATAAAGACCGTTGATCGCGATGATCTCACCGTCTGTTTCGACGCGTGGCAAATTGTCGGGAAATGCCGGACGGACACCCACACCGGTTTCAACGATCTCGGCCTCACCAAAGGCCGGATGGAGGGCATGGGCGGCGCCCAGCAGCTCCATCATGGAACGCGCCGTCACCGGTCCGGCGCTCTGGCTTTCAATCATCGTCGCTCCGATCATGAAACGGTGATCGGTGCGCGGCACGGCATAAAGCGGAAAGCGTGGATGAAGCAAACGGACCGGCCGCGACAGCGAGACATCAGGCGTGCGAAGGATCAGCATTTCGCCGCGAACACCGCGCAGCCTGTCATCGGCCGCTGCCATTCCCATGCAGTCTATCTGACGGGCGAATCCCGAAACAGGCCGGGCGTCGCAGCCGAAGTGGAATTTGACACCCATGGTCGCAAGCTTGTCATGAAGTGCCGCCATCGCCGGGCGTGGGTCGAGGTGAGCCTCGTCGGGGAAGAGCAATCCACGCCGGAAGCGGCCGGCGAGGTCGGGTTCCAGGAGCGCAATTTCGTTTTCATCGACGCGCCGATGCCCTGACGTGCGACTGGCGAACCGGTCAAGCTCACCGGCATCACGCGGCGCGGCCACGACCAATGTCCCGGCCCGTGTCACCTGACCCGACAGCACCGCATCCCACCAGTCGGCAGCATCGCGTCCGAGATCCAGCACCGGCTGCTCCGCGCTTTCGCGCTCGCACCATGGCGCCAGCATGCCGCCGGCGAACCACGACGCGTTGCCACCAAGGCCATGCCGCATCTCGGCGACGGTGACCGTCGCGCCGCGGGCGGCGAGTTCGAAAGCGACGGTGAGGCCGGCAACGCCGGCCCCTTTGACGAGCACCCTCATGATGGTTTGGGAGCCTCTGGCACGACCGGTACGCCAGTCTCGTCCGCCTGCATGTAGAGATCGCCGCCCTCCCGGTATTTTGCCGCCATTGCCGCCATGCCTTCCTTCTGGGCCTCGGCACGGATGTCGTGGGAAATGCGCATGGAGCAGAATTTCGGCCCGCACATCGAACAAAAATGTGCCAGCTTGTGCGCCTCCTTGGGCAAGGTCTGGTCGTGGAAGGACCGTGCGGTTTCGGGGTCGAGCGACAGGTTGAACTGGTCCTCCCAGCGGAACTCGAAGCGCGCGCGCGAAAGGGCATCATCCCTGGTTTTCGCTGCCGGATGGCCCTTCGCCAGATCGGCTGCATGGGCGGCTATCTTGTAGGTGATCACGCCAATCTTGACGTCGTTGCGGTCGGGAAGGCCGAGATGCTCTTTCGGCGTGACGTAGCAAAGCATTGCGGTGCCGAACCAGCCTATCATGGCGGCACCTATCCCTGAGGTGATGTGGTCATAGCCCGGCGCGATGTCGGTCGTCAGCGGCCCCAACGTGTAGAACGGCGCCTCACCGCACACTGCGAGCTGCTTGTCCATGTTCTGCTTGATCTTGTGCATGGGGACATGGCCCGGGCCTTCGATCATCACCTGGCAGTCCTTTGCCCAGGCAATCTTGGTGAGTTCTCCAAGTGTTTCCAGTTCGGCGAATTGCGCCGCGTCGTTCGCATCGGCGATTGAACCGGGACGAAGGCCGTCGCCGAGCGAGAAGGAGACGTCATAGGCTCTGGCGATGTCGCAGATCTCCTCGAAATGCTCGTAGAGGAAGCTCTCCCGGTGATGGTGCAGGCACCATTTGGCCATGATCGAGCCGCCGCGCGAGACGATGCCCGTGACCCGGTCGACGGTCAGCGGGATGTAGTGCAGCCGCACGCCGGCGTGGATGGTGAAATAGTCGACGCCTTGCTCGGCCTGCTCGATCAGCGTGTCGCGGTAGACCTCCCAGTTCAGATCCTCGGCGATGCCGTTGACCTTTTCCAGCGCCTGATAGAGCGGCACCGTACCGATCGGCACCGGCGCATTGCGCACGATCCAGTCGCGGATGTTGTGGATGTTGCGGCCGGTCGACAGGTCCATCACCGTGTCCGCGCCCCAGCGGATAGCCCAGACCATTTTTTCGACCTCTTCGGCCATCGACGATGTGACAGCCGAGTTACCGATGTTGGCGTTGATCTTGACCAGAAAATTGCGACCGATGATCATCGGCTCGCTCTCGGGATGATTGATGTTGGCGGGAATGATTGCGCGCCCGCGCGCCACCTCGTCGCGCACGAATTCGGGTGTGACGAAATCTGGGATCGCCGCGCCGAAGGCTTCGCCGTCGCGTTGCAGCTTGCCGCGCATCACCTCGCGGCCGAGATTCTCGCGGATGGCTACGAACTCCATTTCTGGCGTGATGATGCCGGCGCGCGCATAGGCAAGTTGGGTCACCGCCTTGCCCTGCTTGGCCTTGAGCGGCCGATTGCGTATCGGAAATTCCGGTGTCAGGCGCTCGCCGGTGGCGAATCCATTGTCTTCCGGCCGGACGTGGCGGCCGTCATAGGCTTCGACATCGCCACGCGCCGTGACCCATTCGTGGCGAAGCCGGGCAAGGCCTTTTTCGATGCTGGTTTCGACTGATGGATCGGTGTAGGGGCCGGACGGATCGTAGACGGTGACGGGCGGTTCGCCGGCCGTCGGATGGACGGAAATCTCGCGCATCGGCACCCTGATCTGCGGGTAGAGGACGCCGGGCTTGTGGATTTTCCGCGAGGCGGGCAGTGGTCCCGTCGATACGGCGGGGGTGAGGGCATTCATCGTGAGGCTCCTTTGCTCATGCATTGGAGACCCAGTTCTGTGCCGGAAGGATGAAAAGACGCTTCTGTAGACCTGCTGCAACAGGACCTCGGGCGTAAACTCCCGCAAAGCGCTTGCACCGTCCCTACGCCAGTATGAACTGGATCAGGTTCAACGGGTCACTGCGCCGCGAAAGCCAGCAGTATCTCAGCCCCTTGCCGGGACTCCCCTGGTGAATGCCTTAGGTTGAACGGGCTGACGCTATCTTGTCAAGCGCATTCGGGCGCCTTCGGCCGGTGGCGACGACCGGCGGCCAGCCGGGCGGAGAGCTCGCGCATGCATCGGGGACAAGTCACGCCCCGTAGACCGGGGCTGAATGGCCAAAGCCTCATTCGCTTCGTGAAGGATGGAGAAACTGTATTGGCCATGTGCGCGTATCGACCAAGTAGCTCAGGCGGTCACGGATGTGGTTATTCTGGTCGAAGGTGACGAACGGCCTTGGGGGTCACCTCCTTTAGGATTCAGAGGTTGGAAGACGGCTTCTCGCGATCACGGCCATCAGGAAATACCTGTCTTCGGCTCAACCTCGACATGGCGTCCGATCGACCGCAGATATACAGCTATCTCGTTCATGAGATGATCGCGTTCGCCGTAGATTTCAGCAATCCTACGCAGCTGTGGCTCGACGGCCCTCCGTTGCGCTGGCGTGAAATCAGCATCGCCAAAGACGTATCCCAAGTTGCCAATCGCGCAAATTTTGCAGCCGGCGTCCACAACTGCTTGTACGAATGCCGGAATGTCTTTTTCTTGCATGGTCTTCATGTCGAACCTCTCGTGAATGGCGTGCTTGCGCCCCAATCTGCCTTTTCAGCGTGTCCTCTGGGCGGCGCAAGCCCTGAGCGTGACTGTGCACGGGCAACCTCGACTATCCCATCTGCCACGCTCTTTAGAATCGGTGGGGTCTGGTGATCGCAGGCTGGGCCACTCAAAAGCCTGCAAGAAGAAAGTCATGGCGACCATTGCTCAAGATCGCAAGGGTGCGTGCAAGACCTTCCGTTGGCAGTCATGCACGCTCGCTCAGAGATAGTCCGGCCGCGGAAATTCTCCCTTATTCGTAAGAAAGCTCATTGAGCAACTGGGCATTGAGCAACTGGGTCTCACGTCACGGGTCTCGTGTGCTTCACAGCCGAAAAATAGCCGCCGTGGCAATTCTCGAAAAGTGCAGGCTACCTCGTTAAGGACACTGCGGATGATCGTTCGCGCTTGGCAAAAGCGAACGGATTAGTCTATGGCTCTCGGCAGGGGGGCGAGTTATGCGGCGGGTGCGAATCCTTCAAGTAGGCGATATTCACTATCCGGACTGGCATCCTTCCTCTAGCAACATCGATGCCAAGGATAGCAAGTTCGCTCCGAAAATAACGCAGAAGCTACGCGCGTCTTCGCTGCGTGCCGTCTTGACGAAACTTCGGCGGCTGACGACTTCGAAGCCCTTGGATTCGATCGCCTTCATGGGGGATTTCACGAGCCGTGGCGACAAGACCTTCATTGCTTCGGCATTCCAGCATTTCACGTTGCTCTGCCGCGCACAGGGACGCAGTTCAAAGGCGCTTCCGTTGATATTCGTACCGGGAAATCACGATGTGAACCGTGATGACGCGCGCGAACTTGGACCGACTGAGAAATTCAGCGAAATGGCGAGTTTAGCCGCCCGCTTGGGTTGGCAGACCGTTCCCGTGGACCAACCCGTGCACTTCAGACTTCCGACAGGATCCGCAGGCGCAAACTTCATCCTCGTCAACACAGCGATAGGCAGTTGGGAGCTTCAAAACCTTCCCGCGTTCCTTCGTGATCGTCTCGAGGCACTCAGTCCTTCTACAGAGCCTCTAGATCTCGGCTCGCCGGACATCTCGGGACATTCGCCCGCGACACCTCCCAGCGATCCAGACAAGGAGGCGTCCGACGACGAGTATTACGGTCAGATGGACACGCCATACATCTCGCGTGAGATGCTTGCAGGCCTACAGGAATTGCTCCAGCAGCCCGACATGCGTTACGGCATCATAATCGGCCATCACAATCTGCTGCCACAAAAGACTCCGCGCATTACGCCATACGCGGAGATGCTCAACAGCGGATTTGTCAGAACTCAGCTGCTGCAGGGCAACAAGCCTATCGTCTACCTGCATGGACACATACATGCTGATCCGGTCGAGATCGTCAACGATCCAAGGTTTCCGGACGGCAAATTGATCTGCATCTCAGCACCAGAGATACAGTCAGGTTTCAATGAGCTCGTCTTCTTCACGACCGATCAGGGAGAGCTCGTCGGCATCCGACTTATACCCTACCGCACCAATGTCGCCGACGGGACGGTCATGGAAGGCGAACATTGCTTTATTTCGACCATGTCCAACGGCAAGGCCTTTCTGAACAACGACACGTTTGACCTGCTGCGCCGACTGCGCGACCATGCCACCAGGCGCGGGAATGGGTTACTCTTCTGGGACGAGATCACTGAGATTGCTGCCTCCGCCGAGCTCGGGCTAGATCTGGAAGACTCTCTTCTGATGCTCCAAGCGGCGCGCTTCATCGAGATAGACGGCCTCACCAAGGCAAACTCGGCTTGGCGCATTAAGGTAAGGGACGAATAGCGATGGAGAATCCGTTCGGCCCCAACAGGATCGAGTACGAAAGCCGCCCGATACTGTGGTTCAGTCAGAAGTCGGCGTTGATTTCTGCCGCCGCCAAGCCGGTCTTCGTCGCAGGGACGAGAGGCAGCGGCAAGACCAGCATTCTTCGCTCGCTTTCCACAGTCCATATTCTTGAAGACAAAAGTCTCTCGGACCAAGTCGGCAAGCTCGCTTGGTATGGCGTCTTCTTCCAGCTCAATGAGACATTCTCGCCCCTAATCGACAACGCCGTTCTGAACCTCATTCCGGAGCGGATACGCTTCGACACGGCCGCCGTGATCCCGCGGCAATTCGTAATCTTCTCTCACTATCTGGAGCTGAAGATAGTCGAACGCCTGCTCGAGAGCATCGGCCAGCTCAGACGCGACGGCCACTTGAAATACCGGGCCTCCGAAGATAGGGACGTCGCCCTGGCACTGCATCGCGAAGTGCTGCACTTCATACCCCAACCTGCCCGTCTCGACTTCTTCAGCATCGATGAGCTGCGGGGTGGGATAACCCGGTACGTCGACGAATGCTTCAACGCGTTCTTCTTTGCCGCCGATGCCGGAGCGACCGGCTTCAGAGCAACAGACCCTGGCGCGATCATTAACAAGGTCGCGACCGCGATCACTCCACTTTTAAATGGCCCATCTTTCGCCGGTGACAGGGCGCCCTTCTTCAAGATACTGATTGACGACTGTGAAGCACTGACACCGCTCCAACAGCAGTTCCTGAACACCTTGGTGAGAAAGACGCGCGGCAACGTGAAATGGGTCCTCGCCTACATCGGCGGCCTCTACGACACGATCCGGACGATCATACCCGGCCAGTCGCTCTCGAATGCTGACCGGGACGTCGAGAATCTTGATTCAGTCGATCCGAGGGAGTTCGCCACGCTGTGCGAGAACGTGTCGTCGCTTCGGCTGTACTATGCGCTTCCTGACCATCTGCGGAGTGATCTCGAGCGCAACGATGCGCTCAGCGCGTTTTCGCTCAAAAACCGGCTGGGGCGGCTTTCCGTCAATGACATCATCGAGCGGGTTATCATATCGGGTCATTCCGAGGGCAGAGAAGAGCTTGTGGCACTTGCTGATGCAGCACGTGAATTCCTCTCCGTGAATTTGAGGACGGCGGATCAGCAGCAATTCCTTCTTGATCGAAAAGCGCGCCCTTATGCCGAAGGGCTGGCGCTCGCGCTCATGAACCCGGAAATTAAGCGCCGGCCCATGAGCAAGGCGGATGCTTCAAATCTGAAGAGGTCGATCGCCCGGAAACAGGGATGGGCTTTTCTGAAAGCGTGCCAGATGCTGCGTCTGCATGACTACCCGTACGTAGGGCACCAGATCATCACATCATTGAGCGACGTCTGTATACGCGATTTCCTTGATATAATGGGAGAGATCTTCCGCCGCAGTGTTCCGAGTTCCAGTGATCCACGAAAACTGGTGGAATTCATCAACTCGGATTTACAGATTCATCTCGAACAGCAGAGACAGGCTGTGAACGCCGCCTCTCAACGGAAGCTTGATGGACTTCAGGCGCTTTCACATCCGTACGAAGAAGAGAGCGTGCGCATGGTGCGGGCGTTGGGTTACCTGACCGCTCGCCTCCAGACAGAGTTTGCCGAAGAAAATGCTCTAGGAACGACAGAGAGAGGCATTTTCAGGGTTGATCTAAAGGAAATGCGCTCGCTGGTGAACCGACTGGAGCAACCCAGCGGAAAACTGGACGAGGTCCTGCGTCGGGCGGAAAGGGATGGGTTTATCCGGGAGGTCTCCGCCGCCGGCAACTTTGAGGTGGACCGCGCCGACCCCGCATCGAAGGAGATGATGATCAGATTGCATCGGCGATTTGCACCTTACTTCGGGTTCTCCTATCGCGGCCCGTACGAAATCAACACAATCCCTGCGGCGCGGATGGTCGACCTGCTTTTTACCAGGCATCGGCTCCCAGAAGACTGGGCCGACTCGGTGTTTAAGGAGCTCGTCGCGCGGCCCGCACTCAAGACCGAATTCCAGCACTCGCTTTTCGAGAGCGATCTCGAATGACCGCTTCAACTGTCGAGTATCGAGTCTTCGGCCATCTGGCCGTCACCGAGAAGGCGAGAGATGCAGGTACCTGCGAAACGATGGAGGCAGATATCGCGATCGTCGCGCTTGGATGGGAAACGCGTTTCGCCGCGTTCGAAAACCATCTTGACCTGAAGGTCGGCAAGATCGTGGTTCTGGACTTTGCTCTGAAGGAAGCGAACGTCCCAGCCGTCGAAGAAAACCGGCGAAAGCTCATCGCTATGGGTACCCGATGGGGCGTCGAAGTGACTGTGATCACCCTCGAGCCTTCCATCGAGTATCAGAAGAACATCAATCTCCTCGATCACCTGCTCACTCAGATGGCCGCTTCATGTGGCTCATACGAAGGAAGCCTGCGGAAGGTTTTCGTCGAGTGCTCGACGATGCCGCGAATCTACATCCAATGGCTGATTGCGGTGGCATTCAAGAAAATGTCGATTCAGTCTCTCGAATTCGGGTACGCCGAAGGTATCTACGGGAACGCGATCGGCAAAGAGGATTTTTCCAGCGGCTTGGACCGATACGTCACCGTCCCTCATCTTCAAGGCAGCGGAGGAATGGGCGAAGAGAAAGTCCTGCTCGTGGGGATCGGAGGAGATGCCGACGTATTCTACGGATTGATCGATATCGTCAGTCCGGAACGGATCTCGCTCCTCGTCCCAAGAAGCGACAAGAATGCGCATATCGATGCTTTGCTCGATCAACAGGTGGCCAAGGTACGTGAAACCCACCGGCTCGAAGATGGCGAAGTTCGCGACATCCAGGCTTTCGGGCTGATGGCCCACCTCGATGCTTTCGAGACGTATCTCGACGGGTTCGGCTCGCGTGCGGTGGTGAACGTTTTTGTCAGCGGCCCGAAGGTTCAGGCCATCGCTGCTGCCGTGCTCGCCTGCTCCGACAGCCGCGTCCATCTCAAGGCAAGAATTCCCACCTCCTATGCCCATCGTGAAGTCTCAGCGAATGGGCGGTATCATATCTATAGGCTGATTGACCTGACATCCCCTGCCTGCAGCCTTCCCGGGACGTTCTGACACTATCTTGCATTCGAGTAGCATCATGGTCCCAGTAGCCGTTCCGCCAAGCCTTCAGCGCATGTTCGTGTCGCCCGATCCGGTCGATGGGGGGCTAATTCCCACTTGGAAGCTGCTCTACATCAGATCAGGGGGGAATGCAGACTGGCAGAATTCCGTCTAATTAGCGACTAGCTAAAACATATACTCAGGCGAGACTGTTCAGCATAGAAATAGTGAGTCGGCCGTGAACTATCCGCAAGCCATTGATCTGGCCTGTTGATTGAGGCGGATAGCGGCTTTGGAATTGCAGGATT
>NZ_JARTVR010000029.1:0-28640 GCF_029625735.1 Mesorhizobium sp. WSM4935
CAACGCCTTCGCCATGGGCGGTACGAACGCAGTTCTGGCATTCAGGCAGGTGTAGAAGCCATGCAAGACGCCTCATTCGAGGTCACCTGTCGTATCTAGCTGCTTGAGGGGCGGGGCATTGTGATACAGGGAGGGCTGTGGGGTCCCTCCTTCTCGGCCTCGACGATGTGGGAGGAGCCTGTGCGGCGAAACGGGCTAGACGCCCCCAGGCCCAGAACTTGGGCGAAACCAACTCCCACCAAAGCACAGCCGCTTTAGTAGCCGAACAATGAAGCCTCGCTCGACGAGCCGCCGCCTCTACTGTCAGCGGCATCACGCGGTTGAAGCGAACAGCGCAGCGGCTACTGTTTCCCGCACAACTCGGACGGCAATTGGGACAAGTCCGCACATGTCGTCACGTAAGCTGAACGCCGCAGGTACAGCCAAATTGGGGGCGGGGCGTTTCTGCCGTTTTGATAGAATTCTATCAAACTGACAATTTTCCTTGCACGAATGCAAGGAGAGCTCGATTGACTCCCCTCCTTTCTTGTCAAGGATGGGTTTGCAGGCTGCGGTGCGGCAGAAGCCGGACAGAACGGCGACCGGTCGAGTAAAGGCCTGCGCAAACAAGCGCGCATATTGCGGGCGCCCGCACGGAGGAGAAGACGCTCGTCCTGGTGAAAGACAACGATGCTCAGGCGCCATTGCCATTTGCCGAGGGGGTCCGCGCGCCGGAAATTTCGAAGCAACAAAGGTGAGATCGAGAATGATGATGGCGAAATACAACACAGCTCACCGTCCAGTGCAGTTCTACCGGCGGGTGGCGGAGTGGGATGGGCTGCCAAATGGAACGTAAAAAGATCAGCAAGGAGATGCTTGGCGATAGTCAGGCGCTGCGCAAGCTGCGTGAGCACCTTGTCAAGGTGGCCAAGGCGAAGACTACGGTCCTGTTGCGAGGTGAATCCGGAACCGGCAAGGAGCTGGTTGCCAAAGCCATTCACGAGCTCTCGCCTCGCGCCAAGCAGCCCTTCATCAAGGTCAATTGCGCGGCGCTCACCGAGACGCTTCTGGAATCTGACTTGTTCGGTCATGAGAAGGGTGCCTTCACCGACGCGAGCAGTTTGCGCAAGGGGCGCTTTGAGGCTGCCGACAAAGGCACATTGTTTCTGGACGAGATTGGCGAAATATCAGGTTCGTTCCAGGCTAAGCTGCTGCGTGTCCTGCAGGAGCAGGAGTTTGAGCGCGTCGGCAGCAACCACACCATTAAAGTTGATGTTCGCGTGATTGCCGCAACGAACAGGGACTTGGAAACGGCAGTTCAACGCAAGGAGTTCCGGCAAGACCTCTATTATCGCATCAACGTCGTCACTTTACGCGTGCCGGCATTGCGCGAAAGGCGAGGTGATATTCCGCTCTTGGCCGCTCAGTTTCTCAAGAATTTCAATACTGAGAATGATCACACGCTGACCTTCGCTCCCGAAGCGATTGAGGTGCTAATGAACTGCGAATTTCCAGGTAACATCCGAGAGCTCGAAAACTGCGTTCAACGGACGGCAGTTCTGGCGACGGGTCCATCAATCCTCAGAACTGACTTTGCCTGTTACGCGGATCAGTGCTTGGCCGCGGCGCTGTGGAAGAACGGACAGCCGACGTCAGAGAAGTCGACTACGATCGAGCCTTCCGCCGCCTGTGCCGCCCCGCCCGTCGGCGACGGGCAAGCGCCGATAGGCCCTGCCACGACTCGTGGTAGGGTGCCCGATGCCGATACGGTCATTGCTGCCATGGAAAAGTGTGGCTGGGTGCAGGCAAAGGCGGCGCGCCTGCTCGGTTTGACCCCGCGCCAGATCGGCTACGTGCTGAGAAAACGCGGTATCGAGATCAAGCGTCTCTGAAACAACCCGCCGAGCAAGAGCTGGAGCAGGTCAAGCATTGGTGCTCTGGCGCCGAGCCCATCGGCCAGGCTTACGAAGTGGGTGTGAACAGCGCTGCCAAGATTCCGGCCGTGTGCTTTCTACCACCAGTCGTACTGGGGCTCTGCGACTGACAAACTAAAAAGGAGTAATCCTCTGGCGGGACCTGGTCGATACATTAGCTGATGGCTTACCGCTCGATATCACGCAATCTGAGATGGGCATGAAAGTGAGTTCGACCGCTGGACAGTTGCCGACTTCGTCAGGTATTGGCCCCTGCGACCGGTTGATCTCCGATATCCAAATTCTTGGAAGTTGGTCGAGACGAAACTGTCGCCCCGGCTCGTGACCGACCGCGCGCCCGGCAAGATCGAGTTACAAAGTTGCCGAGGCAGTTTGATGTGCGTTCCTGCATCACTGTACGGGACACGACCTGACGGGAGACTATGATGCGTAGCCAAAAAGAAAAGATGCTCGCAGGCGAGTTTTACAATGCGGCGGATCCGGAGATCCAAGCTGACCTGTTGGCAACCGGGGCTTGGCTCAAGCGGTACAATGATACGCTGGGGCAGACCACGGGGCATTGGCATGAGCTTTTGTCCGAGCGGCTGGGAGAGGTTGGGCGCGGAACGGTCATCCGTCCGCCCTTTTTTTGCGACTACGGATTCAATATCCGCATTGGAGCCAATGCCTACATCAACTTCAACTGCGTTATTCTTGACGTGGTAGAGGTCAAAATCGGGCAAGGAACGGCAATTGGGCCTGCTGTGCAGATTTATACCGCCGATCATCCACATGATGCCGAGCAGCGGCAGGCCGGCCTGCAGGTCGGGCGTCCTGTTCACATTGGCAGCCGTGTCTGGATCGGCGGTGGAGCAATCATTCTGCCTGGCGTCACGATTGGTGATAATGCAGTGGTAGGCGCTGGCTGCGTGGTCACACGAGATGTTCCCGCCGGGGCAAAGGTAGTGGGAATTCCTGCTCGCGTGGCCGACCCACATAAACAGGCATAATCAACCTCGTTGACCCTGGAGGTGCATGCGAACTGTCGAAACTGTGCCGAATTTTTGTCGAAGCCATTGAGCGCTGCATATGTTGTCGCGACTCGGGCGCTTCAGTTCTTTTGCCACGGGGGTCACAAGATCATGTGCGTAATGCCGCCGCAACGTGCTCACGTCCCGCAGCAGCGGACCCTTTCACATGGCCCAACGAATTCAGAGCCTACGTTGTGCTGCCACTAGCATTACTGCTCACGAATGTATTCCCAACTGAGTTTTCGCCCTTGGAGGCAAGCAGCGACTCACCAGCAATCGCCGGCCATTAATCCTGGCTAGCATCGACCCCGACGAGGCGAGCCGCGGCGTTGCGGATCGGCATGTCGATGACCGTGATTGCGCCTTCGGCAAGGAAACGACGTTCGTTTCTGGTCAGCGTAGCCGAATCGATCACCGCAAAATGTGGGCCAGTGGAGCGCTTCATCAGCTGTCTGGCATATGTGCGCAGCATCTGATCGTTGAAGCGGCAGCCCACGAAGAAAAAACCCCGGTTGACGCGCCGTTGCTTCACCGCGTCCGGGATCGGCGTCTGGATATCAATTTCGGTTAGGACTTCGACGTAATCGGAATCAGCCACGAGGAAGTTTGCCGCCGGCCTGACGCTGCCGTGCGGCGCATAGAGCACCGTCCTAGCCACTTGTTCGGCCTCGAGTTCTGTTCCTGACAAATCGTAAGTTCTCGTCCAGATGTTACCGATTCCGGTCGCGCGCGTCGTTCCTTGTATCTCGACAACGTCTGTTTGGCCGGCCTCTGCAAGGGCTGCTCGCATGGCGCCATCGTACCAGCTGTCGATGATGACAGACAGTTGAAGGGTTGCGAGCCAGGCGTGAAGAACGGTCGGCTCGGCGGGGGCTGCGAATATCTCCGCCATCCACGCTTGGAGAGTCCGACGATGTCGGCGCTGCTCGATAAACTGCGCGACCGACCACATATTGGTGCGAATCCTGGAAGGGGCAGGCGCCCGCTTGTTGAGGGCCGCGGCGACATCTTCAGGGGTGCAAGGTACAGGGGATTCCGGTGGGTTAAGCTGCAGAAGACCAGGACCGAGATAGGGGATCACTCGATCGGCCTTGAGAGCGCCGTTCAGCAGGTCAATCAGTTTTTTGGCAAAACTGCCCCGGACGACGACGAGATGGTCCCAGCTCAGCATCGTGTTCATACGCGTTTCCTCTCCGCCACTGAACCCACCGGCATCAGGCCCCGTCGGAAATCTTCATCGCCTCGACGGTGATCGGCAAACGCGTGTCGCGCGGAAGGTCGGGCAGCATGAGCCGCCAACCGTTCCTGAGCGTCACGGTCCCGCCCCATAAGTCAGCGTTCTCAATCTCGGTGATCGGCTCTTCGAGATCCTTCTTGGGGACATAAGCCGACAAGCCAGTAGCGGTCCTGCGAATCATTACTTTCATCCGGCTGTTCCCCCGTTGGAAATGCCTTCAGCTCCGCAGGGAACCTCGACTTTGTCGAGGCTAATGAGTTCGCGCGCTCGCATGCCGACGACCGTGCCACGATCGATCCATTCGACCGCATAGATGAAGAATTGCTGGAGAAAGGTTCCAATGTCGCGCACGTAGCCTTCGTCGCCCTTCCGCACGAGGTTTTCGCCGATCTCCTTGCCGGGATAGGTGCCGTCGTTTTTTATGTGGCGTATCGCACGGACCCGCTCACCCTGCATGAACCGTGGCGGTCTGCCGATTTCGACCTCCTGTTCGCGTCTGGACCACATGCTGTCCATTCCTTTCTCGAGGCTTTTGTTGTGGTCGCGGGTTGCAGGCGTCGTCGTGCGGCGAACCCGACCGTTTCGGTAGGAATCAAGCGGGAACGCAGGTTTTCGGTACCGGACAGACCGACACGCATTGCTGCGTATCGAAGGCCTCCTTGCATTCGGTGCACTTGTTTGGATCGATCACATAGGCGTCGCCCTTGAACTTGATCGCTTCCGAAGGACATTCGAACTCGCAGGCCCCGCATTGGGTACATTGGGATGCGATGATCTTTAAAGCCATTCTAACTCCTGGTTATCGGACGAGACGGCTCAGGCCGTCGCCGCTAGTGGTCTGATCCCAAACTCTGCCGCGTAAAGTGCGCTGACTGCGGTCTCGATGTAGTCATGGCCATAGGCGTCGGTTACGCGCAGTCCAACTCGCGAGAGTTGTTCCTTCGGGCGATTTCCGATCTTGGCGCATAGCACTATGTGTATGCCTTCGAGCGCTGCGATGACGCCCTCGAGGATGGCGTCTTCGCCCCCGCCTCCGAGGCAATACCGCTCGACCTTCCGATGCCCGACCAAGCTGATCCCTCTAGGCGAGACTTCATAAACCTGGAATTCCTTCGCGTGGCCGAAGTGTTCGTTGACCCGTCCACCTCCCTTAGTGGCCACCGCAACCAGAAGCGACTTTTCGGAGTCTGTTGCCTTGACCATACCGATGGCCTCGCTCCTCGCCGCCTCATGATCACGGCGCTCGTGTGCGACCACCTGCCGATAGGCCTGACGCTTGCCAGCATCGTAGGCGACATCGTCGGGAATACCGTCCAGCGTGAATTCCTGGCCACGATCTTCACCGAGCAGGCCGACAGCATCTGCCCGGCACTGCCGGCAGTGGCGCATCAACTTGGCGCCACCTTCAAGTCGATCCTGAAGAGCCATCATCTCCGTTGCCGTTGGGCCGCGCTGCCCGATGAGTCCGTAGTGGGTACCGTGCGCCGGGTCCGAAATCAGAGGCATCACGTTGTGCAGAAACGCGCCCCGCTCCCTGACCATTTTGTTCACCTCAAACAGGTGCTGGTCGTTCACTCCAGGAATCATCACCGAGTTGATTTTGGTGAGGATGCCGCGCGCGCTCAGCATCTCCAGGCCCAGCATCTGCCGCGCGTGCAAGATTCGAGCGGCTTCGATGCCGAAGTAGCGGCGATTTTCATAAAAGATCCATGGATAGATCTTCGCGCCGACTTCCGGGTCGACCATGTTGATGGTGATCGTCACGTGATCAACATTCATTTCGGCAAGCTCGGCGACATGGTCCGGCAGCACGAGCCCATTAGTGGAGACGCACAGCTTTATGTCGGGGATTTCCCTGATGACGCGGTCGAACGTTGCCTTCGTTTTCTCCCAATCGTAACAGGCATCCCCCGGCCCAGCGATGCCAAGAACCGAAAGCTGCGGAACTTTGTTGGCAACGGCGATGACCTTGCGTAGCGCTTGGTCGGGCGTCAACTTCTCAGACACAACACCAGGCCGGCTCTCGTTGGCGCAATCGTATTTGCGATTGCAATAGTTGCACTGGACATTGCAAGCCGGCGCGACCGCCACATGCATACGCGCGAAATAATGATGCGCTTCCTCCGAAAAGCAGGGGTGATCCTTGATCCTTTCCCAAATAGCCGGATCCTCTTCGCCCGGGCTGGTCGGCGACGAGCCGTAGGAAGACGATGCGCAGCCACCGGATTTCGCGGCTGCCAGAAGACCCTCGGATGTCGTGCTAGTCGGCCCCTCAATCGAAACTGTCGGTGAGGACATCAAACGGCTCCGTTGCTGGTAACGTCGCGGTTCAAGGTGCAAGAGCCATACCAACTGAAAAAAGCGGCTTCAGTTCACTATTCGGGTCGATATCGCATTGTGTCAGGCCGGCGCGACACAATTTTGTCCTGCTTGCGACAGTGCAAGTCCAAATCCGTTCAGAAGCACGAAGCACTCCTTGTCGCGCACAGGGCGCGCAAGACCACTGGCCTGACGATTGGCTCATCAGGCTCTTAGAAGTTCCTTCACCTCGATACTATGCCGGCGTATCGCCTAGCCGACTTGTCGCAGCTTGAGGCCGAGAATTCGAGCCGCATTAGCCTGAACCCAGCCGGCCTTCTCCATTGTGTCGATCAGCCGTCACGCTTCGTCCGCCGCGGTCCCAGCCCCCGTCCGGCCGTATCGTTAGAATCGCAAGTGGCCATCTCGTGTTCAGGCGGGCGCCGATGCGCCGAACCGGCATCGTGCTGGCCCGTGAGAGCTCGTCGATGACATTGCCACGTTCCGAAAGATTGGTTCCTTCCAGAGGAGAACGCCAAGCACGCAGTTCTCCGGCTCGCGGACGTTGCCGGGGAAATAGCATTGCGAGATCAGCTCAACTGCCGACGGCGCAAAGCCATGGTTCTCCATATTTCAAGGGTAAGCGCTGTGTCTTCCAGGAGGACCCGCGATCTGTGGGCCTGCCGATTCTGAGGTGGATCGGAGATCGGCTTGTGTCTGAACTTGAACTTACGATTGACCCTGAGCGGCAGCCTCGGCGTTTTCGAGGGTGATCAACGGCGCTGTTGGTCGGCGGCATTGGTCGATGGACGACAAGGCACGGAGTCATCTCCGAGACCCTGGAGCCGACGCGGTGATCTCGGAGGTTGCCCGGCGCTACGGGCTGCGGCCGCGGCGGAACGCTCGCAAGCTTGCGACGTCGGCAGGACAGGCCACTCCCGCCTAGTGGTTTCGGTGGCGCCACCGGAACGACCCGTTGGGCCTACATCCTTGCACCAGAGCTCAAGGCCACGGCCTGAGAATCGGCCGCCGCTCCCCCTACTTGGTTCCTCAGCCGACAGCGCTAAGAAGGAGAGCAACTTCCGTCGGCGCGAGGATCATTGCGTCGTGGCCAGTGGCGAGTTCCTGCCACGCCCAGCCATCCTGCTTCGCGACCCATTCTCGCGCTCCCGCCATCGGCGGGTGGAGTGGATTAGTGCAGACGACATAGGTTCGGGGTCTGCCGTTGCCGAGCGGGTGCTCGAGCTTAAGTCCGCTTTCGTAGGTGCCTGCCGGATGCGGTGTTATCCGGCGCCGCACCCAGTCCGTGAGCGAGTGTCCCTCGGGAGTGCCGAATGCTGTTGGCGGCGGAGTCGGCATGAAGATACCCCGTCCTTCCTCCGCAACCAATTTTCGACGGGCGGCGACGATGTCGGGGGGCATGGTGCTGAATACACTTTGACCGCTCTCGACGATGGCGCCGTCGAGATAAACGAGATGGCTGATATGGTCGGGTATCCGGTCGGCGGCGCCGGTGATGCTGATGCCGCCTAGACTGTGACCGACAAGGATCACATCGCTCAGCTCTTCCGTTACAATGTGGTTGACGATGTCGGTCACGAATGTGTCGGGCGTGATGTCCTTGCACAGCAAACGTGCGCGTTCGCCGACACCTGTCTGGGTAGGCGTGGTCACGTGGCATCCCATCTTGCGAAGATTGGCGGCGACGTCCCGCCAACACCATCCGCCATGCCAGGCACCATGCACTAGCACATACGTCTTTATCATGGATTGTGCCGTTCCATTTGCTCACCGGCCGTTGTGGCTGCCATCCGGCACGATGGCCGGACATTGTCCAAAGGGGCTCGACCACGTTACCGGTGGTAAGTCCGGCACAGGCGCCCCGTGGCCTGAGGATACCCCTACCAAGTCGAGGAAACTTGAATTGCGAAACCCAATATTCACTAGCTCTTTGCAAGTGGATGGAGAGGCTCATGGTGTGCCGCAGTTGCTCGCTGCCGGCATGCTCTTGGCACCGGCTGATCATCCGAACTTGAACAGGACACCAAAGCCGCCGCGCGGATAGTTCCACTCGATGTCGCCGCCTTTCTCGCACAATATCCGGCAGGTGCCGCATTCCATGCAGCCGTCGGCGGTGATCTCGACTTGACCCTTGTCATTCAACTCATAGCATTTCGCCGGACAGACGTAGGTCAACGCAAGCAAGTTCGCGCTTGGCTTGTCGTGCGGTCGCACTATGATATGGGGGCGGCCGGAATCGACCAGATAGCGGTTCTGGTAAAGTTTGTCCTCGACACGAACCTTCGTCACTGCGATCGTCATCTTGTACCCTCTTCAGCGCCATGCCAATGCCAGGCGGACCGCGTCGCTGACCAACCCCCAGCGCGAGCGCGCGTTGATGAAGGCGGCCGTGGTGTTCTTTTCCTTCTCGATCTTCGGCGTGCCGTCGACACGCATGAAGGTCTGAGCGGCATGCGACATCAACCGCGGATAGCTGTCAAAAAAGTTGCTGGAATTGGTGTGGAGTAAGGCTGGCATGTCCTTGTATTTCTTAAGATCCTTGATCACAAAGGAGTCATCCAGCATCGTCTTGTAGAGCGCAAGGTTCGCTTTGGTCATAGGACCGTTGCGGCTTTTGACTTTGATGATCGCCTCAGCCGCGACACGACCCGAGGTCATGGCAAGGTTCGAACCCTCACGGTGAATGGCATTGTTCAGTTGCGCTGCGTCGCCGACGATGACCCAACCGTCGCCGAATAGCTGCGGAATGGCCCTGTAACCACCTTCGGGGATAAGATGGGCGGCATATTCTTTCACCTCCGAGCCAGCGATCAGCGGCCGGATCGAAGGATGGTTTTTCATCGCATCCAGGAGGGCGGACGGGCTCTCCATCGTCGCGGCGAAATCCGAGACCAGGCAGCCGATGCCGAGTGAAATCGACTCCTTATTGGTGTAAAGGAAGCCGAGCCCGGCCATGCTGCGAGAGATCGTGCCCACGGCCTCGATTACGCAGCCTTCATCGCCCTTCACCCCGAACCGCTGGCCAATGACCTCTTCGGGCAAGAAATGCATTTCCTTGACGGCAATCGCCACGGTCTCCGGCTTCGGCATCTCGCGCAGGCCTGCGCGAGTGCCAAGCAATCCCGACACCCCTTCTGCGAGAACGACCACATTCGCGAAGACCACTCCGCCAGCCCGGTCTGTGCGGACGCCGATCACCTTGCCATTGCCATCACGGACGAGTTCCGTCGCGGTCGTCTCACACAGGACCGTCGCGCCAGCCTCGCGCACCTTGCGGGAAAACCATTTGTCGAACTGGGCGCGGATGATCGTGTAGCGGTTGGGTTTCGCCTCATTGAAGTCGTCCGACCGGTAATGAATTCCGGTGTGAGACGTGTCGTCCATCACCCAAAGTCGCTGTTCGACCAGGTGCCGCTCGAGGGGCGCATCATCCCGGAAGTCCGGGATGATCTTCTCCAGCATGTTCGCGTACATTATGGCACCCTGGACGTTCTTAGAGCCCGGATATTCCCCGCGCTCCAACTGCAGGACCTTCAGCCCCTGGCTTGCCAAAGTGTAAGCAGCTGCGTTTCCAGACATGCCGGCTCCGACCACAATGGCATCGAATTGTTCAATCATGTCCTCTCCCTCAACTCGCAAGCTTGTCTCGACTGTGCGGCGACAGCCGCCGGGTGAAGGCTTCCGTCAGTGCGGGCAGGAAGCGGATTGCATCCGTGACGATCCCGAGGTGGGCGAACTCGAAAATCGGCGCGTTCGGATCGGTGTTGATCGCGACGATGAGATCGGCCCCCTCGACCCCAACTCGGTGCTGGATGGCGCCGGAAATTCCGGCCGCGATGTAAAGCTTCGGTCGAATGGTCTTGCCAGTTTGTCCAATCTGTCGATCAGCCGGCATCCAGCCCTTCTGGACCAAGGGGCGCGAACAGCCATGCTCGGCGCCGATCGCTCGGGCAAGATTCTTCACAAGCTGAAGGTTCTCCGCCGCTCCGAGACCGAGGCCTCCCGCAACCACGACATCCGCATAGGCAAGATTTGCCATTGCCGACTGGTTATCCGGTAGGAAGCCGAGGACTTTGGTGACGATATCGTCCTCAACGAGCGACAGCTTGTGCCGCATGACACGCCCGACCGGCTTATCCACCCGTTGCGGCATAGGCATGACCCTTGGTCGCACCGTCGCCATTTGCGGCCGGTAATTTAGTGTATAGATCGTACACAACAATGAGCCACCAAAAGTCGGACGGGTCGCGGCGAGTGAACCGTCGGAATCTACATCAAGTTCGGTGCAGTCGGCCGTGAGCCCCGTCTGCAGGGTCGTCGCTACCGAGCCTGCAAGATCCCTGCCCAGTGTGGTCGCGCCGAGAAGGAGGATTTCGGGTTTATGGGTATTGACCAGATCCGTGAGCGCCTTGGCGAACGGCTCGTTCCGGTAGTCGGCGAGCGGCGGCGCATCGACGATGTAGACAAGATCCGCCCCGTAAGCGAAGGCCTCGGCAACAGCGTCCTCGACCATCTCGCCCGGCGGTCCCAGCACGACGCCCGCGAGCTGGACTTCAAGCTTGTCGGCTAATTTGCGGCCTTCGCCCAGCAGTTCGAATGATACAGGATGCACATTGCCGCGTTCGAGCTCGAGGAAGACCCACACGTGCCGGTAGTCTTTGAAACGGTCGGGAAGTTCTTTCTTTACACCGGCACGGCCGGGGGCAATGCGAGGGGTAGTTTGGCTTGCGGTCGACATTTTCTGCTCCTGGCCGTCACGTGCCGCTGTTGAAGGCCAGCTCATGTTCCAGCGCCGGCCGGCGGGTTAAGATATCGGCGATGAGTTCATCGGCTATGTCCTGCAAGCCCCTTTCCGCGGTGTCGATCTGCGCCGCCCTTTCTGCCCGTGCGGTGGGGGCGAAAACACGCTTGACGACTGTAGGCGAGCCACGCAGACCGCACCGGGTGAGATCGTCAATGCCGGCGTCGGCTGCAGTCCACTTCACGACTTGGCTGCGCGCCGCGCACAGAGCCTGCTGGAGCGAGCCCCGGCGGATTTCGTTGGTGTCTTCCAGCATGGTAATGAGGCAAGGGAGTCTGCTCTTCAGCAACTGGGTGCCGCCTTCGGCGCGACGAGCGACTTCGATCTCTCGCGTATCGAGATCGATGGAGGCAATCTTCGCGACATAGGTAAGTTGCGATAAATCTAGGCGCTTGGCTATGCCCGGTCCGACCTGGGCGGTATCGCCGTCAATCGTCTGCTTGCCGGTGAAGACGATGTCCGGCCTGCCGAAAGTCTCCCCAATTTTTGCGATTGCTTGCGAAAGAGCAAAGGAAGTCGCCAGCGTATCGGATCCGGCAAAATAGCGGTCCGTCAAGAGAACTGCTCGGTCAGCACCGTAACCGAGCGCCTTTCGCAGCGAGTCCTCCGCCATGGGCGGACCCATTGTGAGCACAGTAACCTCGCCACCATGAACGTCGCGCAGTTTGAGCGCTTCTTCGAGGGCGAACAGGTCGTAAGGATTGATGATGGTCGGAACACCCTGACGCATGATCGTGTTCGTCACCGGGTGCACGCGGATCTGTGCCGAATCCGGCACCTGCTTGATGCAGACTACGATATGCATTGGCGGTTTCTCTAAGCTCCCAGTCCGGATTCGTGCTTGGCGGTTCACCTCATTGCCTGCATCGTTCATGCCAAGTCGTCTTCCTGCCTCTATTCCAGAAGGTGGCTTCGTTTGCTTCCGAGGAGGCGTCATGAGGACTGGATTTGTCGACTTCTCGACATTGTCGCGTCGCAGCCGTGTCGGGCTCATTACTTTCCGAACCGCTTCAGTGCAGAGTCGAGCGGGACGAAGGCGCGGCCAGGTGCGGGACATATGTTTGGATCGTGGTCCCTTAGCACCTTGAACACACGTTG
Source organism: Mesorhizobium sp. WSM4935 (assembly GCF_029625735.1). NCBI lineage: Bacteria > Pseudomonadati > Pseudomonadota > Alphaproteobacteria > Hyphomicrobiales > Phyllobacteriaceae > Mesorhizobium > Mesorhizobium sp. WSM4935. The sequence goes on from NZ_JARTVR010000029.1 coordinate 12,379, forward strand.
CGTGAGCGGCGAGGAAGTCGCGAAATCTTCGTAGGCGCGTTCCAGCTTGGCGCGCACCCGCGCGGCGATTACCTGGTTAGGCAGACCGGAGAAATCTTCTTCGGCAAGGTATTGGCCCACGCGCTTCATGATATGGAGCCGCGAGACATTCATCACTTTCGGGTCGTAGGAGACGTCAAGGCAGGCGAAGAAGTCCTCCGCGGCCGACAGGCCCTTCAGTCGCGCTAGGATATCGGTGCGATCGATCGGGCGGCTATCAGCGGAGCAGTTCATTGTATTCTCCCGGCGCGAAATTGTGGTGTCGATGCATTGGTGACATTGCTGACGGCGTGCCGACCTCTGGCACGGCGGCTGGGCAAGAGACTTGGCGATCTCAAGCTTTTCTGAAGTGGTGAAGGCGACCCCGAGTTTAACTGCTCTCCTTGCGCAGGGTCGTCACGTTGAGGAAGACCTCACGGCTCGTCGGCTATTGTGCCGCTCGGACCCGGGCCGGAATGAAGCTGTTCTGCACCTCGCCCGCACAGTCCAGCACTGGGAACGGCCCGTAGCTTCTCGGTGATCGCAGGCAGGACCTCAAGCACGCGGTCTACGTCATCTTCGCCGTTGTCACGCGACAAGGAGAAGCGGACTGCCCCACATGCCGCGTTCATAGCGATCAGAACATGGCTCGGTTCCAGTGAGCCAGAGGCACAGGCGGACCCGGCGGAACAGGCGATTCCCAGCCGGCTCAGGACAATTGGAATTGCATCGCCTTCGATACCTTCGAATCCAATGTTTGCAGTGTTTGGCAATCGCTCTTGCGGATCGCCGTTGATGGATGTGTTTGGGATGCGCTGGATGATCCCGTTCTCAAGGCGGTCGCGCAACCATTTTATTCGTTTTGTCTCGTCCATGAATTTCAAGGCGAGTTCGGCCGCCATGCCCAGTCCGACTATGCCGGGTGTGTTTTCAGTGCCTGCACGCCGGTCGCGCTCTTGGTGCCCACCCTTGATCATGGAGGAGAAGCGCACGCCACGTCTTACATAAAGCGCGCCTATCCCCTTTGGACCATGCAGCTTGTGGGCGGAGAGCGACAGCATGTCGATCGCGGTCGATTTCAGCTCAATCGGAAGCCTTCCGACCGCCTGCACTGCATCAGTGTGGAAAAGCGCGCCGACTTCCCTGGCTAGATCGGCAAGCTTAACCACGGGAAAGATCGTACCGGTCTCATTGTTCGCCCACATTATCGAGACGATTGCCACTTGTGGGGTGAGGGCGGTTCTGTAGGCGTCCAGGTCGAGCCGGCCGTAGTGATCGACTGGGATAATGTGCACCTTGACGCCGCGCGTCTTCTCAAGGTGCGCGCACAACTTCAGAACGGCCGGATGTTCAACCGCGGAAGTCACTATTTCCGTTCGGTCGGGCATCACCTCCAGCGCCGAAAGGATGGCTGTACTGTCGCTTTCAGTCCCGCCCGAGGTGAAGATGATCTCGTCCTCGAATCCCGCGCCGATGAGGGCTTGCAACTGTTGCCTCGCCTTTCTCACGGCTTCAGCAACCGATGCGCCATAGGCGTGCATGGACGAATGATTGCCAAATTGCTCCGTAAAGAAAGGCAACATCGCTCCAACGACTGCAGGATCAACCCGCGTCGTTGCGTTGTTGTCGAGATAGACAGGGTTCATGGGAGTGATCCTTCAACTGCTGAAATGATTCAAGGGTAGTCGGGCCATTGAACCTCTGGCGCATATCGTATCTGGTAAGGTGGGCGGCCGGGGGAGCGATGGCTTGGCTGACCGGTCGCTGTCGACATTGCCCTTTGGTGGCGGCATCCGCCGGGAATTCAGCTGTTTCGGGCAATTTTGTTTGCTTGCCCACGGCAACGATCGATGATCGCGATTTGGTGCATCACCGAACGCAATTGTTCCGGGCCGACAGTGCGTGTCGGCCGGTTCCAGAGCGCCGGCGGTTACCGGTTCGACGCAGTATTCCTTGGCGTCGCTATAGTCGAACATAGCCTGTTCCCTCGCAATCATTTGCAGGACTTGCCGCAGCCGCACGTCTCACGCGCATTGGGGTTATCGAAAACAAAGCCGGATGTTTCGAGCCCAGTGACGAAGTCCACGGTCATGCCGGCGGCATGGGGTTGGGAGCCTCTATCCATGAACACCTTGAGCCCATCTCGCTCGATGATCGCATCGCCCTCACGTGAGACGCTCTCCAGGCCCATTGAGTATTGGAAGCCGGCGCAGCCGCCGGCATGGACCATGATGCGAAATCCTTCCGCCGGCTCGCTGGCGCGGTAAAGAGCGGCCTTGATGGCGGCAACAGCGTTGTCGGTGAGCGTAATCATGGCTCGATTTCTCCTCGGTCCGGCGTTTTCGTGGATCATCTCGCATGGACCGTGCCAAAGGGAAGACGTGTCAAAAACCGTAGGACATCCCGACGTCTCTTATGCTCGATTGCTGGGGAGACGTCCGACAACCGACACTTACTGTCGGGTTTGTCGCGTCCGCGTCACAGGAAGGGCGCCTGAGTTCGCGATGCACTCACGCGTAAAGCAATGAACAGAGCCAAAGATGTTCAGAGCTTGCCGCGGAGCAACTGGCACGATTTTTGTGAAGCCTTCGTTGCGGCGGCAAAATTGCCGGCCGATTCACCTTTGGGTTGCCCTCGCAATCGAAGAACGAAGGAAAGCAATATGATCCATCAGACCCGCCTTGGTGGGAAAGCAGCACCGCCGGTGGTACCCGAATGCTCGATCGGCCGATTGGCGCCGACCACCCAACAATCGCTCGCTACCGGCGATTGGCCGCTGACCGCCCGGAGACAGGATTCGACTGGCATGTGCCTGACGATCGATCGCGTCCGCCGTGCACATCCCTGAGGCCCGTTTTTCGATCGATCGTCAAAAGAAGAACGGGGCAGGGGTAAAAACATGGATCAGCGCAAGAAGCGGTCGCCCAACGAAATCCGGCGTGCGTGGGAAGTCTGTCCGAACATTCCCGCGCGTGATTTCGCCGCCCAATTGGCCATTTCGGAAGCGGAACTGGTCGCGGCCCATTGCGGTTTCGGCGCGGCACGCATCGACCCGCGCGTCAATCACCTTCTGACGGGCCTCGAATTCGTGGGCGAAGTGACGGCGCTGACCCGCAATCAAGGTGCCGTGCACGAAAAGATTGGCGTCTTCAACAGAGTGATAACCGGCAACAATCACGCCATGGTCCTTGGTGACGAATTCGACCTTCGCGTCTTCCCGCAGGCTTGGAGGTATGGTTTCGCTGTTGAAAGGCGCCATCGCGGCGGAATCCAGCGCAGTTTGCAATTCTTCGACGCCGCCGGCGCAGCAGTGCATAAGGTGCATCTCAGGCCGGTCTCCAACCTTCATGCCTATCGAAAGCTGGTGGCCGAGCTCGTATCCGCCAACCAGGAGCCGACCATGTCGCTTAAGGCGAGAGTAGCCGACCTGGGCGCGAGGACTGCGGACTGGGCCGGCACGGTGGACGACCTACGCGAGTACTGGAGCCGGCTGACTGACGTCAACCTTCTAAAGACGCTCAAGCTCAGCCGCTGCCAGGCTTTGCGCATGGTCGGCCAGGATTACGCTTGGCTGCTCGACAATGCCGCAGTTGGCGCCGTGCTCCAGCGTGCGGCCGAAGACGAATTGCCGATCATGTGCTTCGTCGGCAACCGAGGTTCTATCCAGACCCATTCCGGCTTAATCAAGTCGGTCAAGCAGATCGGGCCGTGCATCCATGTGCTGGACGAAACGTTCCGGCTGCATCTCAGGACCCACCAAATCCGTGAGGTTTGGGCCGTGCGCAAGCCGACCAATGACAGTCACGTCACCTCGCTCGAAGCATATGGGTCCGACGGCAAGATCATCATCCAGTTGTTCGGTGCGCGCAAGGAAGGCGAACGCGAGCGCGACGACTGGCGGGTTCTGGCGGAAAACCTGCCTCGTTTCCCCGACAGCTACATGAGAAAAGACCGATCGTCGTCGGTGGGACGCCGGCGCCCATCTGCCTCCGCAGCCAGTAGCCGGGCATTGAAGCCGAGACCGGGGACACGATGACGCAATAAGCGCGCTGTATTATCGCAACGCGATGAGCAGGAAGCAATTTGGCGCTGCCCCATCGACCGCATGGTTACGACGAAGCCGCGGCCTTTGGGCCGAGCTCAGAGGTGACAATAGCGTGAACGCCGCCGACCGTCACTCCCCACCAGGCGGTCAGGTTTTGCGGTTCGGGCCGAGCAAAAATACTGTCAAGACAGCGAGGAACGTGGCAACCGCGCTGTAGACAAAGACACTGGCAATACCCGTGTGATCCACCAATAGGCCACCGCAAGTTGTGCCGGCTGCGATGGCCACTTGGAAGGTTATGACCATCAGTACACCAGCGCTCTCGGCCTGTTTCGGAGCGGCGCGTAGCACCATCCATGTCTGCAATCCGACCGGGACCGCGCCAAAAGCAAAGCCCCATACGGCAACTGCAATTGCCGAGGTCAAGGCCGATGCTCTCATGGTCAGGAGCGAGACAGCGGCTACGGCAATGAGCAGGGGCGGCAGGGCCGCGACCGCCTTGAGACTGTGTTTGGTGAGGAATGCGCCGGCTAAATTGCCGAAGACGCCGGCCGTGCCAAAAGCAAGGAACACGAGCGGGATTGACTTCTTGTCGAGCGCAGGAACGCTCTCGAGAAAGGCGCGGATGTAGGCGAAGCTGGCAAAATGGCCGGAAGCGACCAATAGCACGACTAGCACCGCAACCTTCATCGCCGGATTCTTCGCGACATCCAGCGGACTGCGGAATCTGCGCACTTCGATCGGAGGCAGTGGCGGAATGGTTACGAGTTGCACGAGCAGCGCAACGGCACTCACGATTGCGGCGACCTTGAACGAGGCTCGCCATCCCCAAATGTCACCGACATAAGCGCCGATTGGAGCCGCGCAGACGGAGGCGACAGAAACGCCGGTGAGGATGACCGACATGGCGCGCGGCATGAGGTGACTTGGAACCAGCCGCATCGCCAACGCTGCCGAAATTGACCAAAAACCACCAAGCGATATGCCAAGGACGACGCGTGCCGCCAGCAAAACCGGCAGCGACCCCGCAACCTCCGCCAGAACGTTCGACAGGATCAGCAGGAGCGTCATCGCCCAGATGACGACCCTGCGGTCCAGACGCTTTGTCACGATGGCGATTATCGGTGCCGAGATCGCCGCGACGATTGCGGCCGCTGTTAGCGCCTGTCCAGCCGTGCCCGTGGTGATACGGAGATCATGCGCGAGCGGTGTCAGAACGCTGGCGGGCAGAAACTCTGCCGTCACAAGCCCGAAGGTGCCGAAGGAAAGCGAAATGATGGCACCCCATGCAGGGCCAGAACGTTGATAGGGACTTTCTGGGTCAAGCCGATCTCGGTCGAACAAAGCCGCGTCCACTAAATCTGTCGCCGATTCGGTCATGAATGAGTTCTCCGGCTAGGAGCTGTTGCAGCAGGGGTGGCTACATCGCCGGGGATCAAAGCCGCGAGACCTTCCGGCGGCGGCCAGTCGGCATCAGTCGAGGCCTCGGAGCCCGACGCATCCGAGGCCTCATCGGAGGGCCGACGGACCCAACCGTCGACAATGCGGGAGAGTTCTCGGCGCGGTCGCATCGATCGCATTCGTCGAAGTGCGGTCTGTTCACTGCGAACCAAGCAAGCCGAACGCGGTGTCCTCGATCGAGGCCTTGATGGGGGGATGATCGACGATCTCTATATTGCTTTGAAGCAGGAAGTTCCGTCGCCATATGTGGTTATCCTGGCAGCCAGAATTGAGCGGTTGTCGCAAGCACCAAGGCGGTCGCAATGAGTGCAACGAGGCGGAAGTCTGATCGATGGCTGCGGTTCGATGGCCGCGCGATCGACAAAATTGAGGTGATGAGTTATCCCTTTTGAAGCCGTTGCTCCCAATTCTGGGATAAGGTAATTGCAGGCGGTCCCAGCAACGTCGGGCGGCCTTTTTGGTGATCGAATTCATGGGACGACACTCTCGGTCCGTGACGCATCTGCGAATGACTCCGCAAGTTCCGTGCCATCAACGACAAATCTGGCTCTGCTGAGCGGGTGGTGGAGGCACGAGCGTGGGCTATCCCAAGAGCTTGCCGCAAGGTTGTTCGAAGTTGAGGTGCCGGATAGACCGCAAATATGTCGGGCGGCCTGGGGTTGGCCAACACGAAGATGCGCAAGTTCAAAAGGACGAGCTGAACCCTTGCCGATATCCATCCGAGGCTGATCTGGAGAAGGTCAAGAACTGCGTCTTGAAGGCTTCCGCCGCACCGGCAAATGCTAAGCCAAGGTGCTGGGCAAGATGGACAGGGCCATCCAACCCGTCGACTGGACGCTCATTAATGGCGTCGGTGTGGCTCTGTAGCTGGCGAGAAAAACGCCCTGCTGAAAGACAAAAGCTCGTGTGGCCGGCTCTGAAGGACGGCCAATGAGGCATGCGAGGAGAGGCTATAGTCCATTCGTGTAGACTGATCTTGTCCTACGGAGGCGGCTAACCACCCCGCCAGACATCATCGAGGGGAGCGCCACTAGGCTCACCCCAAGTGTTGGTCGTTTCCACCTGGTGACCTCGGCCAAGTCACCAAGCCGCTTAGCGCAAGCTTTCGAACTGGATGCTCCCCGGGCACATGATCGGCTAGCGATCCCACCAGTTGAGTTGCTCCAAGTCGCTGTCTAGCATTCTACATTCTGTGTCCGACGCTGGACAAGAATGTTGCAATCCCGACCAGCAAGTCAGCGCAGGCGCCACCTGTTGCCCAGCAAACGGCAAGGATTATCGAAAGACGAATTCGGCACGGAGCTTGCACCGACGATTGCATGCAAATGCCGACAGCATCTCATGAACGGTCTCTCGATTCTGGCGCGGTTAAATCGCGGCCGGTTCCAGATCATGTCCCGCCCGAAATGGTGAGGGACTTCAACCTGTTTACGTCGCCCGGCATGTTGCCGACGGCTAACGGGGATCCGCATGCAGCGGTTGCTTGCGTTCATGCCGGGCCTCCGATCTTTTATTCAACCAGCAACACGCGCGACGGTCGGGGTACCTGGGTCATCACTCGCGCGAGCGACCAGCGCCGGGTGCTGCAGGACACCGAAACGTTTTCCAGCCATCGCAGCATCTTCGCCTCTGTGCTCGGCGAGAGCTGGCCGATGATCCCGCTTGAGCTCGATCCGCCATTCCACGGTGTTTTTCGCTCACTGCTCAATCCGCTGCTTTCGCCAAAGCGGGTAATGGCATTGGAGCCGGCTGTCCGGGAACGAGCGATCAAGCTGATCGACAGGATCGCCGCATCAGGCACGAGCTGCGACATCATGAAGGATTTTGCAGTTCCGTTCGCGGTCAATATCTTCCTTCGCTTTATTGGGCTTTCGGACAACGGACTAGAAACATTTGTCGGCTGGGCTAGAGATCTGCTCCACGGCGATAAGGAGCAACGACCACCCGCAGCCCGGACGATCGTGGCCTTCATCGACGAACTTGCCACCGAGCGCCGCAAGGAGCCGGTCGATGATTTCATGACCTTCATCGTGAAGGCAAAGGTCGAGGGTCGTCTGCTCAGTGACGAAGAAGTCCGTGGCATCGGCGTGCTTGTGTTCGTCGCGGGACTCGACACGGTCTCAGCAGCCATATGCTTCGACTTGGCCCATCTCGCGCGCAACCCCAAAGATCAGGAATTGCTACGAAGCGAACCTGACCGGATTGCCGTCGCTGCGGAAGAATTGCTGCGCGCCTATTCGACCATTCAGATGATCCGAGTGGCAACGAAGGATGTCGACTTCAAAGGCGCGCCGATCCGCAAGGGAGATTATGTTTCCTGTGCCACGATGATTGCCAATCGTGACCCGGCGGAATTCGAATGCCCGAATGAGATCGATCTGGCGCGCGAGGACAACCGGCACGCTGCCTTTGGCTATGGTCCCCATCGTTGTCTTGGCTTACACCTTGCCCGGCGGGAGATTGTCATTGGCCTGGAGGAGTGGCTGGCGCGCATCCCAGCCTTTCGGATCAAGACAGGGACTGAACCTATCACCTTCGGCGGCCATGTGTTCGGGATCGAGAATCTGATCCTGGAATGGTCCTGAAGTTTCAGCCAACGACATTGGAGTTCGCTATGCGTGTCGTCGTACATAAAGCCAGATGCCAGGGTCATGCGCGCTGCTGGGCGCGGGCGCCGAGAGTCTTCAAGCTTGATGACGCCGGCTACATCTTGCCCGGTGATATTGATGTTGCCGATGGGGAGCAACTGCTTGCCTCAAAAGGGGTACGAGCCTGCCCCGAACAAGCTCTGGAAGTTGACGAGCCCCCCGCTAACTCAGTTGTAGAGAGAGACACACGCAAAGTGCAGACTGGCATCGGGAAGGACAAAACAATCATACAATTCGCGACAGACCCTGTCGACCACGCGAAAATTACCGAACTGCGTGACCGAGAGGCGATCCGCAACTGCCTGTATCGGTACTGCCGCGGGATAGACCGCGCCGATGAGGCGGCGCTGCGTAGCGCATACTGGCCCGAAGCGTATGACAGGCACGGTCCCTATTGCGGACCGGCAGAGGACTTCATCCAATTTGCTCTCGGTCTGCCGGGGCACCGTAACATCCATCAAATCACGAACAGCCTGATCGACTTCATCAGTTCAGCAGAGGCCGCGGTCGAGAGCTATTTCACCGCGCTGCAACGCGGACCGGATACAGACCAAGAAATACGTCAGACGCTGCTTTGCGGCCGTTACTGCGATCTGTTTCAGAAGAGGCAGGACGAGTGGCGAATTGCGGAACGGACAGTCGTCTACGATTGGGTTGAGGAGCAAATCCCGCCAGCGATTCTTGAGGCAGATAGGTTCGGCCGGCGACAGCCGATTGGAGCACCACATCCAGACGATCCCATCTACCAGTTGCTCAAGGGTCACATCCCCACCGACCAAGATGGCGTCGAGGGTCCCCAACTGGGAGCTGCATAAGTGGGTAGGAATGGAGGATGAGCGCCCTACGGGAACGACATCTGTGTGGGGCCGCGACTGGCGGTCACTGCAACGATTTGGCTCGGCCCTTCATTCCGCCCAAGGTTGATGGGCTGAGATCACAAGCGGTCATCGTGGAGAAGCTCTCGTGAAACTGGCAGCACGCACCGTAATCATCACAGGCGCTGCGGGCGGGATCGGCCGTGCCCTGGTCGATATCCTTGCCGCGGACGGAGACACTGTAGTTGCGGTGGACCTTCCGGGCAGTGGTGTGGTTGAACTGGCTCGGGATCTCGGGTCGCCGCACGTCGGTCTGGAGTGCGATGTGTCGCGAGAGAAGGACATGCTCTCACTTTTCGGCCAGGTCGAAGCACGGTTCGCGCAAATCGATGTCCTCATCAACAATGCGGCGGTTGGACCCACGATGGATAGGATCATCGACACCGCTGTCGATACCTTCCGACGCGGCGTGACAGTGAACCTTATTGGGCCATTCGTTATGGCCCGGGAAGCGGCGCGGCGCATGAAGCCGGGCGGTGCGATCGTCAATGTGGCTTCGATGGCGGGCGTGGTCGGCAATCCCAGGCGCAACGCCTACGCAGCCTCGAAAGCTGGCGTGATCTCGTTGACAAAGTCCCTTGCATGCGAGTGGGCTATGCGAGGAATCCGCGTCACGGCGGTGGCGCCGGGCTCCGTCCGCACCCCAATGGTCACAGAACTGGCACGCGCTGGCAAAATGGACCTCGCGGCGATACGCCGCCGCGTGCCGATGGGGCGCTTGGCTCGCCCCGACGAGATCGCCAGGGTCGTGCGTTTTCTGAGCAGCACGCAGGCGCGCTACATCACCGGCTCGGTGCTGGCAGTCGACGGAGGCTGGATGTCATTCAACCAGCCGGGGGATGCTCACCCGCCGGTGGATGGTGCGCTCCAAGCCGAGCTCTCCTGTCCGGCCGAATGCACAGATGCGCGAATCGTGCTCGTCACCGGTGGCGCAAAAAGCATTGGCGCGGCCGTCGCTCGCCGCTTTGCCGCGAACGGCGACACCGTCGTGATTGCTGATAAAGATGGCACTGCAGCGGCAGAGCTGGCTACATCGCTCCCCGGCAAGCATCTGGCGAAATCGCTGGACGTGGCCGTCGAGAGCGATGTGGTGTCGATGTTCGAAGAACTGAGGGGACGCTTCGGGTATATCGATGTTCTGGTCAATAGTGCTGATACCGCCGACAGGATTGTGCCTGCGATCGAGCAACTGTCGAAACAGCTCGAACACGTCCTGGATGTCAACCTTACCGGCGCCTTCACCTGCGCGCGCGAAGCGATCAAGGCTATGCGCCCGGGCGGCGTGATCCTCAATCTCGGGTCGATCGACAGCTTTCTGCCGTTCGCGCCGCGCCATGCCTACGGCGCCTCCAAGGCGGGGATGGATATGCTGACCCGTTGCATGGCGGCCGAACTCGGGCCGGTCGGAATTCGGACAGCCACCGTCGCTCCTGGCCACATCCGCACGCCCGCACTTGCTCAGTTGGCCAAAGCCGGCCGCATCGACCTGACAGCAATCGGACGACGCATCCCCATGGGCAGGATGGGACGGCCAGAAGACGTCGCAGATGCATCGTTCTTCCTTGCTTCGTCTGACGCCTCATACATCAACGGCTCGATCCTCTACGTGGACGGCGGCTGGACCTCGTTCGGTGATGCGGGAAACGCCAGCGAGCTCTATGACGAATGTTTTGCGGAGGCCGCAGGTTAATTGCCAGGCCTTCGCAGGGCGACCGGCCGAGCATTATGAAGCCTCGGCTCCACGACGCACCTGAGGTGCTTGAGATCCAAGCATGCGCATGCCGAGCACATTCCCGGTCGGCTGACGTGTCTATAACGAGGAGAAATCATGGAATTTGCCACTTTCATTCTGGCCGCCCAGCGTGGCTATCACCAATCCTCAGAAAGCGTCATCCGCAACTCCATCGAACAGGCCGTCGCTTCGGAGCAGGCTGGGTTCAACACCGCGTGGTTTGCTGAGCACCACTTCAACAATTACAGCCTCATACCATCCCCGCTGATGATGGTGGCGCACTGCGGCGGCTTGACAAGCACGATTCGCCTGGGCACTGCCGTCTGCGTGCTGCCGCTTTACCAACCGCAGCGCCTGCTGTCCGAGATCGGCTTCGCCGACATCGTTGCGAACGGCCGTCTCGAGCTCGGCGTAGGCTTGGGATACCAGCAGTTCGAGTTCGAACGGTTCGGCGTGGACATCGATGAGGCGCCGGCCGTCTTTTCGGAATACCTGGACATCATTCTCAAGGGCCTCAACCAAAACGTCTTCGAACACGACGGCCAGTATGAGAAGATCCCCCCAACAGCGATTTCGGTCCGCACAGTCCAGCAGCCGACGCCGCCTATCTGGATCGCTGGCGGAGCCGCACGGATGGCTCGGGCCTACCGCGAGGGGCACAATTTTTTTGTCACAGCCTTCCACGACGGCTTAGAGACTTTGACCACACTGCGTGAATCAGTCGAGAGGGCGGCGGCATCCGAGGAAAAGAACGTCACCGACGTCAAGATATCGCTGCTGCGCTGCTGCTATGCCAGCCACGACGAGTTGGAGATCAACAGCTATCTCGACAATGCCCGCTTCCAGCGCCGGCTTTCTGAAGCCCTGCATCAGCGTCGCCAACAGAGCCACGATGGCTACCTGCTGCAGGAGACACCGACCCAGCAGGATCTGTCCTTCGAGACCATGCGCAAAAATTTGCCGATTGGCAGCGTAAATCGCGTGATTGATCGCCTGCTGGAAGAGATCGATATCTTGAAACCGGACCAGATCGCAGTTCAGACTCAATTGGGCGACTTCGACCAAAAGACGATGCTGCGCCAGATCGAGCTCTGGGGCGACAAGATCATCCCTGCGGTCAACAAGGCGCTTTGTCATGCCGGAAGCTGAAGCCGGCCGTTACGATGATGGCTGCCTATCCAGCGCGCAATGGCGTGGGTCCGAGCTAGGGAGGAGCTTCGATCAGCATGTGCTGCCCTGCGTACATTCACGTTCGCTTGAGGAGGTCCAGGCGGGCGAGGTGTTGGCGACGGAGGGGACAGGCCTTTCGTCTGTCGAATTGCGTGATGTCTTGGCCGCAACTTTCCCGTCTACCTCCAGCAGCGTATTCGCTTTGGAGGAGTTGAGCGAGCCCGAGCCGGAACTGGAAGAGGAACTGCTACGCCGGCTGCTGCTAGCGCATGCTGCGCCGGCCGACCCGGCGAGCGCCCGCTTGGCCAAGATCATCGCCCGGCGTGCGATGCGCATGGACCATCTTTGGCGGGATCTTGGCCTCTCAAATCGCGCTGAGCTCAGCCGCCTGCTTGCCAGACATTTTCCCGCGCTGGCGGCAGGCAACACAGAAAACATGAAATGGAAAAAGTACTTTTACCGCAAGCTGTGTGAGGCCGAAGGCTTTTCGTCATGCACAGCACCCAGTTGCGGGGAATGCCATGACTTCGAAAGCTGCTTCGGCCCGGAGGAAGTTGAGAGTCGCCTCTCGCCGACCACGAATGTCGGTTAGTCACTTCGCTTGATCGCAGCTGCGGACAAACGCTTATCGCGGCGCCGTCGTATGGAGGAAGGGATGTTCATCGCCTCGCGATATTTGGTGACGGTACGGCGAGCGACATCGATGCCGGTCTCCTTGAGTTGAGCAACGATGTCTTCGTCGGAATGTACCTTGTCGAGCGATTCTTCGGCTATGATTGCCTTGATCCGATGGCAGACAGCTTTGGCGGAGTGCGCATCGCCGCCCTCGCAGGATGCGATTGGCGCAGCGAAAAAATACTTCAGCTCGAACACCCCGCGCGGAGTCAACATGTACCTGTTCGAAGTCACCCGGCTTACCGTCGACTCGTGCATGCCGATCTCGTCAGCGACATTTTTGAGACAGAGAGGCCGCAGATGGGCGGCGCCGTGTGTAAAAAAGGCATCCTGCTGGCGCACGATTTCGGTCGCAACCTTAAGGATCGTCTTAGCGCGCTGCTTGAGACTGCTGATCAGCCAGTTCCCTTTTTCCTGGCAATTGTCGAGAAACGCTTTGCCTTCCGGATTTTGCTTGGTCAGCTGCGAGATTTCGGCGACATAGGTGTGGTTGATCAACACTTTGGGCAGCGTGGCCGGATCAAGCTCCACCCGCCATCCACCTTCGGACTTGGGCATTACCCAGACGTCCGGTACGATGGTTTCCGGCGTCCCGGACTGGAACCGGTCTCCAGGCTTGGGATCGAGCGCGCGGATTTCGTTCCTCATGTCGAGGAGATCCTCCTCGTCGACTCCGCAACGCTGCTTCAATCCCTGAAAATCCCCCCGTGCAAGCATCTCGAGATTGGCGACCAAAGCTGCCATAGCCGGGTCGAACCGGTCTTGCTGGCGCAGCTGAATCTCCAGGCATTCGCTGAGAGTTCGCGCAAAAATGCCCGGCGGATCAAATTGCTGCAAGATTCCGATGACCCGTTCCACATCAGCTTGCCGAACGTTTAACGTCCTGGCCAGATCGAAAAGGTTTACCTGAAGATAGCCAGTGTCCTCCAGATGAGCGGCGAGCTGTCCGGCAATCAGCCGCTCCTGGGGGGTGAACGGGTTGAGGGCGACCTGGCGGGCGACATGGTCGTGCAATGTTTCGGTGTGGGCGGTAAACTCCTCGACGGCAGGTCGATCGTTGCCGCTACTGCGTTGCGACTTCCATTGCCCGCGCCCGCCAGACGGCCCGCCAATGGGCGATTCGCCGATTTCGCTTCTGCTTTGACTGCTCCGCTGATCCACCCCTGGCAGCGGCGAATCGTCGTCAAACGGGTCAGGCTTCAAAACGGGGTTCTTCTCGAGTGCCTGCTGCACGAGCTGATGGAGTTCAGTATGCGTCAATCGCAGCAAGCGAATAGCTTCAATGGCTTGAGGCGATAAGACCATACGTTGCTTCTGGCGTTGAAGCAGGCTTGCTGAGAGATGCATGTTGAACCGTGATCTGCCGAGGAGGCTCTAGTGTGTGCTTGGGTTGTGTGAGACTTTCCACTTCTGGGTCATGCCGCCGCCTTCAATTTGTCGAGAACGTTTTGCGGGGATGAAACGCCATAGGGGTCCGTCTCGCAGTTGTCACAGAAGCCTTCCTCCTCGAACCACTGCTCCACCACGCCATCGTCGATCAGAGCGGCGTATCGCCAGGAGCGCATGCCAAAGCCCAGATTGTCCTTCGCGACCAGCATGCCCATTTTGCGCGTGAACTCGCCCGACCCGTCTGGGATCAGCTCGATCTTCTGCAGCCCCAAGGACTTTCCCCACGCATTCATGACGAAAGCATCGTTGACCGAGACGCAGTAGATCGCGTCAATTCGCAGTTCCAGAAATTGATCATAGAGTTTTTCGAAATCGGGCAGTTGGAAGGTCGAGCAGGTCGGGGTGAAGGCGCCAGGCAGCGAGAACAGGATGATGCGCTTGCCCCCGAAATAATCGTCGGAGGTCTTGTTCTCCCACTGATAAGGATTTGGCCCCCCGATCGACTCATCGCGAACACGCGTGCGAAAGGTCACGAGAGGAACGTTCTTTCTATAGGTCATTGATTTGCTTCCAGGCCAAAGTGGTACGGTGCATTTTTCGGTTAAACTGAAGCGGCATCGACTTCGGTCGACAGTTCCGGCAGCCTCGCGCCTTGGCGTGGTTGCCTCGGACCGGTCTTGTGCAAGACCGCCCCCGAGCAGGCACGTTTAACGGCGACGAGCTTCCGCGGAGACGGGGAATTTTGCTCGCGTGCTTTATCGAGCTTTGAGAGGTAGGCATGGTCTGCAACCGTGATTTTGACTGCGTTCTATCGACCGAGTCGCAAGCGCCATGCCAATTGACCCGATGCCTTGGGTTCACTTCGGTTTTTGCAGCAACTTTCGTGTTGTGCAGTAATGCCGGTCGATATTATTGCTCAAGCAGCACTGGAAATTGGGTGCGACTCCGTTCGGCAAACCCGGCCTTTGTCCGAAGCCGGACACGAATGTCGGAAATAGCCAAACGCCAGGATCTGGGGCGGGTTAAGAAACGTTGCCGTGGGCACCGGCTTCAGCACAATTGCGCCACGCGAGCATGGCTCCCAGCGTCAATGCCGTGCAGCAGCGAGACGAAGTCACTGCAGAATATCAACCTCTGCGAAGTCGTTGAAACCCAGCATGTGCGAGCCGTTCGAGGCGCAGATCAAGGCATGCTCGAGGAAGAGCTCGTGCTCTCGGCAGCAAGTGTTGCGACGTCTGACAAGGATCGTCGCGCTTCAAGGAAAAGAACCTGAATGGTGCACGGCTTGTGAAGGCCGGCGCATGGAAATGGCTGGGCTGATCATCCTCCATGAGGGTTGAATGAAGAGCTGGCCCCTATCTCCCTCAGCTGCAACGGGGGGAGATAGGGCATGTCCGTCTATCGCGCTGGGTAACATTCCTCGGTGATGCAATAAGGGGGAGCAATTTCTCATTTCGGCAGACACGACCCAGCTCTCCTTTCATGCGCTGATTCCCCCAGGGGAAATCGCGACTCCAGGCTTCCTATGCAGCGAATCGCGGTGCTGTCCGATGTCCGACAATGTCGGATGCGGATCGTAGCTGGGCTAGATCCGTCACTTTGCCTCGATGGTTTCCCACTGGCCTTATATCTGCTTCGCCCAAATGCGGCGACATAACCTGTGCGGCATCTGTGAATGGATCGACTTCAATCGAGACCTCGGAGGTCCCGATGCGCGAAGGGAGCTTGCCGATATGACGGCCACCATAGCGAACCACGGTCCGGACGACGAGGGGACTTGGATCGGCGGGCCTGCGGCGCTGGGACACCACCGCCTGGCAATCATCGATATCCAGGGCGGCCGCCAGCCGAGGATGCTCCAGGGGGATGGCCGACCTGACTTGGTGCTCGTCTACACGGGTGAGACTTACAACTACCGCGAGCTGCGTCAACAGCTGGCCGGCCTAGTCCATCGCATGAACACGAGCAGTGACACCGAGGTGGTGCTGCACCGCCCCCGCGAGTAGGGCTCTTCGGCGGGTACACTTTTTTCACGAAATCCGTGAATGTTTCTCGCGACATCATCCCGCAATCGGTGGTGCAGCGGGTGAAGAGCCCGTATCCGGCTATCCAGAATGCCGCCTACGACAAAATACTACGTACGCGGTTCACTGTGATGCTGGACGACCTAGTTGTGGAGCTTCAACAGGTTGTCCTCGATCAGGGCGAGGCGACTGATAGGCGTTTTTGACTTTAGGCTGCCATGTGGA
>NZ_JARTVR010000003.1:0-225992 GCF_029625735.1 Mesorhizobium sp. WSM4935
AGAGAAGCTGCGCTTCGCCATCCGTGAAGGCGGCCGCACCGTCGGTGCCGGCATCGTCGTCACCATCAAGGAATAATTGGACTGAAACGGATCTGTCGCGGGCGCGGGAGCTGCCCGCGCCGCGCCAGAACAAGGAATTGACGCATGAACGGACAGAATATCCGCATCCGCCTTAAAGCGTTTGACCACCGGGTGCTCGACGCCTCGACGCGCGAAATCGTGTCGACCGCCAAGCGCACCGGCGCCAACGTCCGCGGCCCCATTCCGCTGCCGACGCGGATCGAAAAATTCACGGTCAACCGGTCGCCCCACGTCGACAAGAAGAGCCGTGAGCAGTTCGAAATGCGCACGCACAAGCGGCTGCTCGACATCGTCGATCCGACCCCGCAGACGGTCGATGCTTTGATGAAGCTCGATCTGGCGGCCGGTGTCGACGTCGAGATCAAGCTCTAAGGGAACGAGAGCGCGGTAAGGGGCGCTGCCCCTGGCCCGGAACTCTAAAGGAATTGAACCGATGCGTTCAGGTGTGATTGCAAAGAAGGTGGGAATGACCCGCATCTATAACGATGCCGGGGAGCACGTTCCCGTCACCGTTCTCCAGATGGAGAACTGCCAGGTCGTGGCTCAGCGCACGCAGGAGAAGAACGGCTACACCGCCGTCCAGCTCGGCGTTGGCCTTGCCAAGGTGAAGAACACGTCGAAGGCGATGCGCGGCCATTTCGCTGCCGCTTCCGTCGAGCCGAAGGCCAAGCTCGCCGAATTCCGTGTCTCGGCCGACAACATGATCGACGTCGGCGCCGAGCTGACGGTCGAGCATTTCGTCGCCGGCCAGAAGGTTGACGTGACCGGCACCTCGACCGGTAAGGGTTTCCAGGGCGTGATCAAGCGGCACAACATGGGTGGTGGCCGCGCCACGCACGGTAACTCGGTCTCGCACCGCACGCACGGTTCGACCGGTCAGCGCCAGGACCCCGGCAAGGTGTTCAAGGGCAAGAAGATGGCCGGCCACATGGGCGACACGCGCGTCACCACGCAGAATGTCGAGGTCGTCTCGACCGACGCCGACCGCGGCCTGATCCTGATCCGCGGCGCGGTTCCCGGCGTCAAGGGCGCCTGGATCCTGGTTCGCGATGCTGCCAAGGCGGCGCTGCCGGCCAATGCGCCGAAGCCCGCCGCGATCCGTGCCGCTGCCGCCAAGAACGAAGCCCCGGCCACTGAGGGAGCGGAATAATGGACCTCAAGATCACAACGCTCGGCGGCAAGGACGCCGGCAAGGTGAAACTCTCCGAGGAGATTTTCGGCCTTGATCCGCGTGAAGACATCCTGCAGCGCGTCGTGCGCTGGCAGCTCGCCAAGAAGCAGCAGGGCACGCACAAGGCCAAGGGCCGCGCCGAGATCGCGCGCACCGGCGCCAAGATGTACAAGCAGAAGGGTACGGGCCGCGCCCGTCACCATTCGGCTCGCGCTCCGCAGTTCCGCGGCGGCGGCAAGGCGCACGGCCCAGTCGTGCGCAGCCACGAGCACGAGCTGCCGAAGAAGGTGCGCGCGCTGGGTTTGAAGCACGCTCTCTCGGCCAAGGCCAAGAGCGCTTCGCTCATCATCGTCGACGAGCTGAAGCTCGCCGAGGCCAAGACAAAGGCGCTGGCGGCGAATCTCGAGACGCTTGGGCTGACCAACGCCCTGGTGATCGGCGGAGCCGAGCTTGACCAGAACTTCAAGCTGGCCGCGACCAACATTCCGAACATCGACGTGCTGCCCATTCAGGGCATCAACGTCTACGACATTCTGCGCCGCGGCACGCTGGTCCTTTCGAAGGCCGCCGTCGAGGCTCTCGAGGAGCGCTTTAAATGACCGACCTCCGTCACTACGACGTGATCGTCTCGCCGGCGATCACCGAAAAGTCGACCATGGCTTCCGAGCAGAACCAGGTCGTCTTCAACGTCGCCAAGAAGGCGTCGAAGCCGGAAATCAAGGCTGCCGTGGAAGCTCTCTTCGGCGTCAAGGTGACGGCTGTGAACACGCTCGTCCGCAAGGGCAAGATCAAGCGCTTCCGCGGCACGGTTGGCCGCCAGGGCGACGTCAAGAAGGCGGTTGTGACGCTGGCCGACGGCCAGTCGATCGACGTCGCGACGGGTCTCTGAGCAAGGCCGCGAGGACAGGACAATGGCACTTAAGAAATTCAACCCGGTAACGCCGAGCACCCGTCAGCTGGTCATCGTCGACCGCTCGGGCCTCTACAAGGGCAAGCCCGTCAAGGGCCTGACCGAAGGCCTGACCAAGTCGGGTGGCCGCAACAATTACGGCCGCATCACGGCCCGCTTCATCGGCGGCGGTCACAAGCGTTCGTACCGCATCATCGACTTCAAGCGTAAGAAGTACGACGTCGTCGGCACGGTCGAGCGTATCGAATACGATCCGAACCGCACCGCCTTCATCGCGCTGATCAAGTATGACGACGGCGAGCTGTCCTACATCCTGGCCCCGCAGCGCCTTGCTGCCGGCGACAAGATCGTGGCCGGCGAAGCGGTCGACGTGAAGCCGGGCAATGCGATGCCGCTGGCTTCGATGCCGGTCGGCACCATCGTCCACAACATCGAGCTGAAGCCGGGCAAGGGCGGCCAGGTCGCCCGTTCGGCCGGCGGTTACGCCCAGCTCGTCGGCCGCGACCAGGGCATGGCGATCCTGCGCCTCAACTCGGGCGAGCAGCGCGTCGTGCACGGCTCCTGCATGGCCACCGTCGGTGCGGTGTCGAACCCCGACCACGGCAACATCAATGACGGCAAGGCCGGTCGTACTGTGTGGCGCGGCAAGCGCCCGCACAATCGCGGCGTGGCCATGAACCCGGTCGACCATCCGCATGGCGGCGGCGAGGGCCGCACCTCGGGTGGCCGCCACCCGGTTTCGCCCTGGGGCAAGCCGACCAAGGGCAAGAAGACGCGGTCCAACAAGGCGACCGACAAGTTCATCGTGCGCTCGCGCCATCAGCGCAAGAGCTAAGAAGAGGTAACGCCAAGTGACTCGTTCGATTTGGAAAGGCCCCTTCGTCGACGGCTACCTTCTCAAGAAGGTGGACAAGGTTCGCGAGGGTGGTCGCAATGAGGTGATCAAGATGTGGAGCCGTCGCTCCACCATCCTGCCGCAGTTCGTCGGCTTCACCTTCGGTGTCTACAACGGCCAGAAGCACGTCCCGGTCTCGGTGAACGAGGACATGGTCGGCCACAAGTTCGGTGAATTCGCTCCGACCCGGACCTATTACGGTCATGGCGCGGATAAGAAGGCGAAGAGGAAATAATCATGGGCAAGGCCAAAGCTCCGCGCAGGCTTGCTGATAACGAGGCGCGTGCCGTTCTGCGCACGATCCGCATCAGCCCGCAGAAGCTCAACCTGGTTGCCGCGCTGATCCGCGGCAAGAAGGTCGCGACAGCGCTTTCCGACCTCGAATTCTCGGCCAAGCGGATTTCCGGCACGGTCAAGAAGACGCTGGAATCGGCGATCGCCAATGCGGAAAACAACCACGACCTCGACGTCGACGCGCTGGTCGTGGCGGAAGCCTATGTCGGCAAGTCGATCGTCATGAAGCGCTTCCACGCCCGTGGCCGCGGTCGCGCCAGCCGTATCGAAAAGCCGTTCTCGCACCTCACGATCGTCGTCCGTGAAGTCGAGGAAAAAGGGGAGGCCGCATAATGGGCCAGAAAGTCAATCCGATCGGGCTGCGTCTCGGCATCAACCGCACCTGGGATTCGCGCTGGTTCGCGAACACCGGCGAGTACGGCCAGCTGCTGCACGAGGACCTCAAGATCCGCAAGTATCTCGAGAAGGAACTCAAGCAGGCCGCGATCTCGAAGGTCGTGATCGAGCGTCCGCACAAGAAGTGCCGCGTCACCATCCACGCCGCGCGTCCGGGCCTAATCATTGGCAAGAAGGGCGCCGATATCGAGAAGCTTCGCAAGAAGCTGACCGAGATGACGAAGTCCGAGACGCATCTCAACATCGTTGAAGTGCGCAAGCCGGAAATCGACGCCACGCTGATCGCCCAGTCGATCGCCCAGCAGCTCGAGCGCCGTATCGCGTTCCGCCGCGCCATGAAGCGCGCCGTTCAGTCGGCCATGCGTCTCGGCGCCGAAGGCATCCGCATCAACTGCTCCGGTCGTCTCGGCGGCGCCGAAATCGCGCGCATGGAGTGGTACCGCGAAGGCCGCGTGCCGCTGCATACGCTGCGCGCCGATGTCGACTACGGCACGGCCGAGGCGAACACGGCCTACGGCATCTGCGGCGTCAAGGTGTGGGTGTTCAAGGGCGAGATCCTCGAGCACGACCCGATGGCTTCCGAGCGCCGTGCAACCGAGGGCGATGCCGCGCATGGCGGCGGTGGTGCTGGTGGCGAGCGCGAACGCGGCCGTCGTCGCGAGAACGCCTGAGACATTTGAGAATTTGGAGTTAGAACGATGCTGCAGCCAAAGCGCACAAAGTTCCGCAAGCAGTTCAAGGGCCGTATCCACGGTGCCGCCAAGGGCGGCACCAACCTGGATTTCGGCGGTTTCGGGCTGAAGGCGCTTGAGCCGAACCGCGTCACCGCGCGCGAGATCGAGGCGGCCCGCCGCGCGATCACCCGCGAGATGAAGCGCGCCGGCCGCGTCTGGATCCGGGTGTTCCCGGATCTGCCGGTGACCTCGAAGCCGACCGAAGTCCGCATGGGTAAGGGCAAGGGCGGCGTCGACTATTGGGCGGCGCGCGTCAAGCCCGGCCGCATCATGTTCGAGATCGACGGCGTGAGCGAGGAGACCGCGCGTGAGGCGCTGCGTCTCGGCGCCGCCAAGCTCTCGGTCAAGACGCGCTTCGTGCAGCGCATCGCAGAATAAGGACAGGCGATCATGAAAGCCGAAGACATCCGGACCAAGACCCAGGATCAGCTGGCCGACGACCTGGCCGCCCTCAAGAAGGAGCAGTTCAACCTGCGCTTCCAGAAGGCCACCGGTCAGCTCGAGAAGACCGCGCGCGTGAAGCAGGTTCGCAAGGACATCGCGCGCATCAAGACCATCGCCGCGGAAAAAGCCGCGGCCAAGAAGGCTTAAGGACGAGAACCATGCCAAAGCGCATCCTGCAGGGCACCGTCGTCAGCGACAAGAACGAGAAGACGGTCGTGGTCAAGGTCGAGCGTCGCTTCACCCATCCGGTGATGAAGAAGACCGTGCGCATGACCAAGAAGTACAAGGCGCACGACGAAAACAACGCTCACAAGGTCGGCGACCAGGTGTTCATCCAGGAATCGAAGCCGATTTCGAAGGACAAGCGCTGGGTTGTCGTCTCTTCGGATCAGGCTTGATCCGGGCGAACGAACCGAATTTTGGACAGACCGGGGAGGGGTGAAGAACCCGTCCCGTTAGAAAAGAAGAAGGCGGCCAGTCATGATTCAGATGCAAACAAACCTCGACGTCGCGGACAATTCCGGCGCGCGTCGTGTCATGTGCATCAAGGTGCTGGGCGGCTCGAAGCGGAAGTATGCCTCCGTCGGCGACATCATCGTGGTGTCGATCAAGGAAGCCATTCCGCGCGGCCGCGTTAAGAAGGGCGACGTGATGAAGGCGGTCGTGGTTCGCACGGCCAAGGACATCCGCCGTCCGGACGGCAGCGTGATCCGTTTCGACAAGAACGCGGCCGTTCTCGTCGACAATAAGAAAGAGCCGATCGGCACCCGTATCTTCGGGCCGGTTCCGCGCGAGCTGCGCGCCAAGAACCACATGAAGATCATCTCGCTCGCGCCTGAAGTGCTGTAAGGAGCCGGACCAATGCAAAAGATCAGAAAAGGCGACAAGGTCGTCGTGCTTGCCGGCAAGGACAAGGGCCGTTCGGGCGAAGTCCTGTCGGTGCAGCCGAAGGAAGACACTGCTGTCGTCCGCGGCGTGAACCTCATTCGCCGCCACCAGAAGCAGACCCAGTCCCAAGAGGGCGGGATCATCACCAAGGAAGCGCCGATCCACCTGTCGAATATCGCGCTGGCCGACCCCAAGGACGGCAAGCCGACCCGCGTCGGCTTCACCATCCAGAAGGACGGCAAAAAGGTGCGCGTCGCCAAGCGTTCGGGAGAAGTCATCAATGGCTAAGGCTGAAACCAAGCAGGCGGCTGCCAAGAACGAGCCGCGCCTCAAGAAGGTCTATCAGGAGACCATCCGCAAGGCGCTGCAGGAGCAGTTCGGCTACGAGAACGACATGCAGGTTCCGCGCATCGACAAGATCGTGCTGAACATGGGTGTCGGCGAAGCAACCGCCGATTCCAAGAAGCCCTCGGTCGCGGCCGAGGATCTCGCGCTGATCGCCGGCCAGAAGGCCGTCGTCACCCGCTCGCGCAAGTCGATCGCGGGCTTCAAGGTGCGCGAGAATATGCCGATCGGCGCCAAGGTCACGCTGCGCAAGGAACGCATGTACGAGTTCCTCGACCGCCTCGTGAACATCGCGCTGCCGCGCGTTCGCGACTTCCGCGGACTGAACCCGAAGAGCTTTGACGGCCGTGGCAACTACGCCATGGGCATCAAGGAGCATATCGTGTTCCCGGAGATCAACTACGACAAGGTCGATCAGGTCTGGGGCATGGACGTCATCGTTTGTACGACGGCGAAGACGGATGACGAGGCCAGAGCGCTGCTCAAGGCCTTCAACTTCCCCTTCCGCCAGTAACGGCAGCGAAAAAGGAAAAATCTGAAATGGCAAAGACCAGCTCAGTCGAGAAGAACAACCGGCGCCGCAAGCTTGCCGGTCAGTACGCCGCCAAGCGTGCGGCGCTCAAGGCCATCGTCATGGATCAGTCCAAGCCGATGGAAGAGCGTTTCCGCGCCCAGTTGAAGCTTTCGGCGCTGCCGCGCAACTCGGCCAAGATCCGCATCCGCAACCGCTGCGAAGTCACGGGCCGTCCGCGCGCCTACTATCGCAAGCTCAAGCTTTCGCGTATCGCGCTTCGCGATCTGGGCAACACGGGCCAGATCCCGGGCCTGGTCAAGTCGAGCTGGTAAGGAGACACTGAGATGTCATTGAGCGATCCTCTCGGCGATATGCTGACCCGCATCCGCAACGCCTATGGCCGCAAGAAGTCGAGCGTTTCGACTCCGGCCTCGCGTCTGCGCGCCCGCGTCCTCGACGTGCTGAAGTCGGAAGGTTATATCCGCGACTACAGCCAGACCGACTTCGAAAACGGCAAGTCGGAAATCGAGATCGAGCTGAAGTATTTCGACGGCGCCCCGGTCGTGCGCGAAATCGAGCGTGTCTCGAAGCCCGGCCGCCGCGTCTATGTCTCGGCCAAGTCGATCCCGCAGGTCGCCAACGGCCTCGGCATCGCCATCCTTTCGACGCCGAAGGGCGTCATGGCCGACCATGAAGCGCGCGAGCAGAATGTCGGCGGCGAGATCCTCTGCCAGATCTTCTGATCGGCCAAGAGATTGATGAATGGGCTTCGGTTCTCGGGATCGCGCCCGGGAACTGGAACCTGAAACGAAAGAAATGACGAGGACAACAAAATGTCTCGTATCGGAAAGAAACCCGTTTCGCTGCCCCAGGGCGTGACCGCGACCGTCAACGGCCAGACCGTGACGGCGAAGGGCCCGAAGGGCGAGCTGAAGTTCGTGGTGAACGACGAAGTGCTGGTGAAGATGGAGAACAACGAGATCTCCGTCCAGCCGCGCGACCAGACCAAGACCGCCCGCTCCAAGTGGGGCATGTCGCGCACGCAGATCGTCAACATCCTGCAGGGTGTGAAGGACGGCTTCGAGAAGAAGCTTGAGATCACCGGCGTCGGCTACCGCGCCGCCATGCAGGGCAAGAACCTGCAACTCGCGCTGGGCTTCAGCCACGACGTGATCTATGAGACGCCGCAGGGCATCACCATTTCGGTGCCGAAGCCGACCGAAATCACGGTCTCGGGCATCGATAAGCAGCAGGTCGGCCAGGTCGCCGCCGAGATCCGCGAATATCGCGGTCCGGAGCCGTACAAGGGCAAGGGCGTGCGCTATGCCGACGAGCGCATCGTGCGCAAGGAAGGCAAGAAGAAGTAACAGGCGTGGCCCCGAAAAGTTTCGGACTTTTCGCAAAGGGTTAAGCTGCAGAAGTGTAACGCCGCGGGGAGCGGCCGCGGGAGGCTTGGCCTACCGCACAGGGTTGCCCCCGTTTTCTGAAGGCAGGGAACTGATAGTATGAGCACGAAAGAAGCCACCCAGCGCCGCGCGCAGCGCATCCGCCGCCAGATCAAGAAGGTCGCCGGCGAGCGTCCGCGTCTGTCGGTGCATCGCACCTCGAAAAACATCTATGTCCAGGTGATCGACGACACCAAGGGCCACACGCTGGCCGCCGCCTCGACGCTCGAGAAGGATCTCAAGGGTTCGCTCAAGACCGGCGCCGACACCGCTGCCGCCGCTGCCGTCGGCAAGCTGATCGCCGAGCGCGCCGCGAAGGCCGGCGTCAAGGAAGTCGTCTTCGACCGCGGCCCGTATATCTATCATGGCCGCGTCAAGGCGCTGGCCGAAGCTGCCCGCGAAGGCGGTCTCAGCTTCTAATTTCGCCGCTGGCGGCCCAAAAGCGGCGTCAGTAATTAGCAACCCGTGCTTCCGGAAAAGAACAAGGACTAGGATATGGCACAGGAACGTAGGGAAGGCGGCCGCGGCCGCGAGCGTGAACGCGAAGAGCGTGACGACGGCATGGTGGACAAGCTCGTCCACATCAACCGCGTCGCCAAGGTGGTGAAGGGTGGCCGTCGTTTCGGCTTTGCCGCTCTCGTCGTCGTCGGCGACCAGAAGGGCCGCGTCGGCTTCGGCCACGGCAAGGCGCGCGAAGTGCCGGAAGCCATCCGCAAGGCTACCGAATCGGCCAAGCGCGACATGATCTTCGTGCCGCTGCGTTCGGGCCGCACGCTGCATCACGACGTCGAGGGCCGTTGGGGCGCCGGACGCGTTCTGCTGCGCGCCGCCAAGCAGGGTACCGGCATCATCGCCGGCGGTCCGATGCGCGCCGTCTTCGAGACGCTCGGCATGCATGACGTAGTCGCCAAGTCGATGGGCTCGTCGAACCCCTACAACATGGTTCGCGCCACCTTCGACGCGCTGAAGAGCCAGATGCATCCGAAGGATGTGGCTGCCGCGCGCGGCATCAAGTACTCGACCCTTCAGGCCCGCCGCGGCACCGCCGTTGCGGCTGAAGAATAGTCGACGCTGACCAGGGATTTCGACCATGGCCAAGAAAGCTACCAAGACCATCACCGTCGAGCAGATCGGCTCCCCGATCCGCCGGCCGAAGGAGCAGCGCGCGACGCTGGTCGGCCTCGGCCTGAACAAGATGCACAAGCGGCGCACGCTGGAAGATACTCCTTCCGTGCGCGGCATGATCGCCGCCGTCCAGCACCTCGTCCGCGTCGTGGACGAGGCGTGAACGGAAGCGCAGGAGAAGAATGATGAAACTCAACGATCTGCGTGACAAGGACGGCGCCACGCATTCCAGGAAGCGCCTCGGTCGCGGCATCGGCTCCGGCTCGGGCAAGACCGCCGGTCGCGGCGTCAAGGGTCAGAAGGCCCGGTCGGGTGTTGCCATCAATGGCTTCGAGGGCGGCCAGATGCCGCTCTATCGGCGCCTGCCGAAGCGCGGCTTCAACAACCTGTTCGGCAAGAGCTTCGCGATTGTGTCGCTCGCCAAGATCCAGGCGGCGATCGACGCCAAGAAGCTCGACGCCAAGGCGGCCGTGACGGCCGAGGCCCTGGTTGCCGCGGGCGTCATCCGCCGCGCCAAGGACGGCGTGCGCGTGCTGTCCGACGGCGAGCTCAAGGCCAAGCTCTCCTTCGACGTCGCCGGCGCCTCCAAGGCCGCGATCGAGAAGATCGAGAAGGCCGGCGGTTCGGTGAAGCTGCCGGAAGCGGCCGCCGCCGAGTAACGGCGATTTGAAGCACGGCCGACCGGGATGACTTCGCATTTTCCGTCGAACCGGGCTTTGACCGGATGAATTGGGCGGCCGCGTCAACGCGGCCGCTTGCATGTTTACGGTCCGGAGCTTATCTCGTGAGCTTCGGTGACACGCGCCGCCTGAGCTGCAGGCATCGAGCGTGACACGGAAATCAATGAAGTAGAGCATGATATCGTCCGGAAACCGCTCCACACTTTTCGGCATCATGCTCTAGCGGAGAATCAGGCATGGCTTCGGCTGCTGAACAACTAGCCTCCAATCTGAATTTCGCGGCCTTCGCCAAGGCCGAGGATCTCAAGAAGCGCATCTGGTTCACCATCGGCGCGCTGCTCGTCTACCGCCTCGGCACCTATATCCCGCTTCCCGGCATCAATCCCGATGCTTTCGCCCAGGCCTTCTCTTCGCAGAGCAAGGGCGTCCTCGGCATGTTCAACATGTTCGCCGGCGGCGCCGTGCAGCGCATGGCGATCTTTGCGCTGGGCATCATGCCCTACATCTCCGCCTCCATCATCATGCAGCTGATGACCTCGGTCATCCCGTCGCTGGAAGCGCTGAAGAAGGAAGGCGAGCAGGGTCGCAAGATCATCAACCAGTACACGCGCTACGGCACCGTGCTTCTGGCGCTGATCCAGGCCTACGGCATTTCGATCGGCCTCGAAGGCGGCAACGGCATCGTCAACGATCCGGGCATGTTCTTCCGCATCTCGACCGTCGTCACGCTGGTCGGCGGCACCATGTTCCTGATGTGGCTCGGCGAGCAGATCACCGCGCGCGGCATCGGCAACGGCATTTCGCTGATCATCTTCTCCGGCATCGTCGCCGGCTTGCCGCGGGCGATCTCCGGCACGCTGGAACTCGGCCGCACCGGCGCGCTGTCGACGAGCCTCATTCTGGCGATCATCGTGCTGGCTATCGTCGTCATCGCGCTGATCGTTTTCTTCGAGCGCGCGCAGCGCCGCCTGCTCATACAGTATCCGAAGCGCCAGGTCGGCAACCGCATGTTCCAGGGCGATACCTCGCATTTGCCGCTGAAGCTCAACACCTCGGGCGTCATCCCGCCGATCTTCGCGTCCTCGCTGCTGCTTCTGCCGGCGACCGTCGCGGGCTTCTCGCAGACGACGAACCTGCCGGCTTGGGCAAGCACGATCCTGGCCTCGCTCGGCCATGGCCAGCCGCTCTACATGATCTTCTATGCGGGCATGATCGTCTTCTTCGCCTTCTTCTATACGGCGATCGTCTTTAACCCGAAGGACACGGCCGACCAGCTCAAGAAGCATTCCGGCTTCATTCCGGGCTATCGTCCGGGCGAGCGCACGGCCGAATATATCGACTATGTTCTGACGCGTATCACCGTCGTCGGCGCCATCTACCTGGTGCTGGTCTGTCTGTTGCCGGAGTTCCTGATTTCGGCGACTGGCGTACCTTTCTATCTCGGTGGCACATCGCTTCTGATCGTGGTCAGTGTCACGCTCGACACGGTGGCGCAGATTCAGGGCCACCTGATCGCGCACCAGTATGAGGGCCTGATCAAGAAGTCGAAGTTGCGCGGGGGTAAGAGGAGCAGATGAGGCTGATATTGCTTGGGCCGCCAGGAGCGGGCAAGGGGACGCAAGCACAAAGACTGGTAGAAAAACACGGCATTCCGCAACTCTCGACGGGTGATATGCTGCGTGCCGCCGTCCAGGCCGGAACCGAGGTCGGCAAGCGTGCCAAGGCGGTGATGGATGCGGGTGAGCTGGTCTCGGACGAGATCGTCAACGCCATCGTCGCCGAACGCATCGATCAGCCGGATTGCGCCAAGGGTTTCATCCTCGACGGCTATCCGCGCACACTGGTCCAGGCCGACGCGGTCGAGGCCATGCTTGCCGAGCGCGGCATCGCACTCGACACCGTCATCGAGCTTGTCGTCGACGACAAGGCGCTGGTTGGCCGAATCGTCAAACGCGCCGACGACGCCAAGGCCGCCGGCCAGCCGGTGCGCAAGGACGACAACCCGGCGGTGTTTGAGGAACGCCTGCGCGAATATTACAAGAAGACGGCGCCGCTGACCGGCTACTACTACGCCAAAGGCAAGCTCAAGACCGTCGACGGCATGGCCAGTATCGATGCCGTGACCGCCGAGATCGGCAAGGTTCTCGCGGCCGCGGCGAAGTAGGCCGCGCCGGCAATTGAAGATTGCGCTTGGCGACAATTGAAGATTGCGCTTGACTGGAGTGGACCGTTGGGGTATGGCGGCCCGTCTTCCTATCAGGCATGGACTTTGCTTGCCCTTGCGGGCAAGGCATCGGCTTTGAACCAGGAAACTCCCGCAAGGGCCGGCCTCCACCGGACGCGGGGCAACAGCGCCGGCTTATCCGGCCCACATGGAGAAAGAGAAGAAAATGGCTCGTATAGCCGGCGTCAACATTCCGACCAACAAGCGCGTCGTCATTGCGCTTCAGTACATTCACGGCATCGGCAAGAAGTTTGCCCAGGAGATCGTCGACAAGGTCGGCATCCCGGCGGACCGCCGCGTCAACCAGCTGACCGACGCGGAAGTGCTGCAGATCCGCGAGACGATCGACCGCGACTACCAGGTCGAAGGCGACCTGCGCCGCGAAGTCTCGATGAACATCAAGCGGCTCATGGACCTCGGCTGCTACCGCGGCCTGCGTCACCGCCGCTCGCTGCCGGTCCGCGGCCAGCGCACGCACACCAATGCGCGCACCCGCAAGGGCCCGGCCAAGGCGATCGCCGGCAAGAAGAAGTAATTAAGGGAGTAAGGGAGTAGGGCAGTAAGGCAATAGGGATAGCGTTTCCCTACTCCCTTACTGCCCTATTCCCCTACTGCCTTTCCAAGGTGGAGCCGCTGGCATTACGGCGGTGTAGAGATCAACTGAAAGGACTACCATGGCCAAGGAAGCCGCTCGTGTTCGCCGTCGCGAACGCAAGAACATCTCGTCGGGCGTTGCCCACGTCAATTCGACCTTCAACAACACCATGATCACCATCACCGACGCACAGGGCAATTCGATTGCCTGGTCGTCGGCTGGCGCCCAGGGCTTCAAGGGTTCGCGCAAGTCGACCCCCTTCGCCGCCCAGATGGCTGCCGAGGACGTCGCCAAGAAGGCGCAGGAACATGGCATGCGCATGCTCGAGGTCGAGGTCTGCGGACCCGGCTCGGGCCGTGAATCTGCCCTTCGCGCGCTGCAGGCCGCAGGCTTCACCATCACCTCGATCCGCGACGTGACGCCGATCCCGCACAATGGCTGCCGTCCGCGCAAGAAGCGCCGCGTCTGATTTTTAAGCGCCGCGCGAACGCCACGGCGTTCCTCCGCGGTTTTCCGTGTCGCCCGCCACGATTGGATGGTGGCGGGGCAAAGGAAGGAAGACATTTATGATCCAGAAAAACTGGCAGGAACTGATCAAGCCGAACAAGATCGAGTTCTCGTCGAAGAAGAAGACGCTGACCACGCTGGTGGCCGAGCCGCTCGAGCGCGGCTTTGGCCTGACGCTGGGCAACGCGCTGCGGCGCGTGCTTTTGTCTTCGCTGCGCGGCGCGGCTGTGACCGCCGTGCAGATCGACGGCGTGCTGCAT
Source organism: Mesorhizobium sp. WSM4935 (assembly GCF_029625735.1). Taxonomy (NCBI): domain Bacteria; kingdom Pseudomonadati; phylum Pseudomonadota; class Alphaproteobacteria; order Hyphomicrobiales; family Phyllobacteriaceae; genus Mesorhizobium; species Mesorhizobium sp. WSM4935. The sequence continues at coordinate 13,509 of NZ_JARTVR010000003.1, forward strand.
GAATTCTCGTCCATCGCCGGCGTGCGCGAGGACGTGACCGATATCGTGCTCAACATCAAGGAAATCGCCATCCGCATGGAAGGCGATGGCCCCAAGCGCATGGTCGTTCGCAAGCAGGGGCCGGGTGCGGTGCTCGCAGGCGACATCCAGACCGTCGGCGACGTCGAGATCCTCAACCCCGACCACGTCATCTGCACGCTGGACGAGGGCGCCGAGATCCGCATGGAATTCACCGTCGACACCGGCAAGGGCTATGTGCCGGCCGAGCGCAACCGCGCCGAGGACGCGCCGATCGGCCTGATCCCGGTCGACAGCCTCTACTCGCCGGTCAAGAAGGTCTCCTACAAGGTCGAGAACACCCGCGAGGGTCAGGTGCTCGACTATGACAAGCTGACGATGACCATCGAGACCAACGGCTCGATCTCCGGCGAGGACGCAGTGGCTTTCGCCGCTCGCATCCTGCAGGACCAGCTCGCGCTGTTCGTCAACTTCGACGAGCCGCAGAAGGAAGTCGCCACCGAAGCCGTCACCGAGCTCGCCTTCAATCCGGCGCTGCTCAAGAAGGTCGACGAGCTCGAGCTTTCGGTGCGTTCGGCCAACTGCCTGAAGAACGACAACATCGTCTATATCGGCGACCTGATCCAGAAGACCGAAGCCGAGATGCTGCGCACCCCGAACTTCGGCCGCAAGTCGCTGAACGAGATCAAGGAAGTGCTGGCGGCCATGGGCCTGCATCTCGGCATGGAAGTGCCGGACTGGCCGCCGGAAAACATCGAAGACCTCGCCAAGCGTTACGAAGACCAATATTGAGCATGAATTCCAAGGATCGGCGGCGAAAGCCGCTTGATCCGACGGTCATGCGGAAAACCATCAGAGGCCGTGGCCTCTTGAACAACTGAAGAAGGAAAAGAGCCATGCGCCACGGTTTCAAAGGCCGTCGCTTCGCCCGCAGCGTAAGCCACCGCAAGTCGATGTTCGCCAACCTCGCCGTGTCTCTGATCGAGCACGAGCAGATCGTCACCACGCTGCCGAAGGCGAAGGACCTGCGTCCGATCGTCGAGAAGCTCGTCACGCTCGGCAAGCGCGGCGACCTGCACGCCCGTCGTCAGGTCATCGCCCAGATCGGCAACGAGCCGATCGTGAAGCGCCTGTTCGACACGATTGCGCCGCGTTACGCGCAGCGCAACGGTGGCTATCTGCGCATCATGAAGGCGGGCTTCCGCAAGGGCGACAACGCCGCGATGGCGGTCATCGAATTCGTCGATCGCGACACCTCGGCCAAGGGCGCCGCCGACCGCGCCCGCATCGAGGCGGAAGGCGCCAATGAGGAAGCCGCGGCCGCCTGAGCCCCGCGTTTCCTCAATGGCTTCAAGGGGCCTTCGGGCCCCTTTTTGCGTTTTGTGAGCAGCTATCGAAGCAGATCAAGATAGTCCTGACCGCTCAGCGAGCGCCAGTTGAATGCTCCAGGTATCTCTTCTGTGGCAGCCTGCGGGTACGAGTAGATGCTATCGACCTTCGTTCGAGAATCGACATCTCTAACAAGCTGGGACAACGTCGACTCGCCCAAATATTCGATCGCCTCTCGATCATCGATGAAAGCGGTGTCGACCTGAAAGTGAATCTGGATGCAGCCGGTGCAGATGTTCAGCAGAATATCGTCGCTCAACGCTGCATAATAGACGGTTGCCTGTCTGGAATCCCATAAGCCCGCCGAGAGGAATTCCGAAGGCTTCGTCTCACCGGAGAATCCGTCCAAAGACAATCTCAGCCTCTCGGTCAGTGTTGCAGATTTGCCCCTGAGTTGGGTTGCCCCTTCGATCTGAAACCAGTTCATCTGGTACGGAGCTGCACTGTCGAAGGAAATCTCCAGCTTGCCGAAGAACCAGTAGACAGGGACAGGGTGGTCATGATCGACATTCCAGCCGTCTGGTGGACCGAGCGCCGTGGCGATGTCCTTGAGCGTCATGTCAGGGGTTACCGGCCCTAAGTTGCCGGTAGCCAAAAGATCGCGGAATGAAGCGAGTTGTTTTTTCATGAGATCGGCCACGGTACCTGATTGCGGATGCAGCTATAGCCGGTTACTGGCTGAAAATAATTCGGTTTCATCGCCTTAGCCTTTCATTCTGCACATTCGTCGGGACAATGGCGCCCGATTTGGAGGGATTCGAAAATGCGCCTCAAACGACTGTTTCTTGTTGCCGCGCTGGCCGTCTTCGCCGCGGCACCGGCCGCAAGACAGGCTTTTGCCGAGAATGCCGCCAAGCCGGCCGATCCGGGCCTCTCCGATGTGCTGACCGATCTGCTGCATGGAGTCGAAGGCGAGAACGGCACGTCCGGCCCCGACAAGCGCGTGCCGTTCGGCCGCGAGGAGGTGCAGCTCTCCTTTGCGCCGCTGGTCAAGCAGACGGCCCCGGCCGTCGTCAACGTCTATGCCTCGCAAACCGCAAAGGTGACGTCGCCTTTCGAAGGCGATCCCTTCTTCGAGGAGTTCTTCGGCCGCGCCCAGCCGCGCGCGCAGTCCTCGCTGGGCTCAGGCGTGCTCGTCGATCCGAGCGGCGTCATTGTCACCAACTTCCACGTCATCAAGGACGCCGACGAGGTGAAGGTCGCGACCGCCGACGGACGTGAATTCACGTCCAAGGTCATGCTTAAGGACGAGACGCTTGATCTCGCCGTGCTCAAGATCTCGGCCGACAAGCCTTTCCCGGTGATTGCAATCGGCGATTCCGACGCGCTCGAGGTCGGCGACCTGGTGCTCGCCATCGGCAACCCGTTCGGCGTCGGCCAGACCACCACCAGCGGCATTGTCTCGGCACTCGCCCGCAGCCATATCGGCGTCTCGGATTCGGGCTATTTCATCCAGACCGATGCGGCCATCAATCCGGGCAATTCGGGTGGCGCGCTGATCAACATGGGAGGCCAGCTGGTCGGCATCAACACGGCGATCTATAGCCGCAGCGGCGGCTCGATCGGCATCGGCTTCGCCATTCCTTCGAACATGGTGCGCGCCTTCGCCGACGCCGCCAAGGCCGGGCTGGACTTCTTCGAGCGTCCCTATATCGGTGCGGAATTCGAACTGGTGACCCCGCAGATCGCCGAATCGCTCGGCATGGAGAAGCCGACCGGGGCCCTGGTGTCGTCCGTGGATGCGGCCGGGCCTGCCGGCAAGGCCGGCCTGAAGCCCGGCGACGTCATCCTGTCGCTCAACAACACGCCGGTCGAAAGCATCGAAGCGCTCGACTACCGCATGGCGACGCTGTCGATCGGCACCAAGGCGACGTTCGCCGTGCTGAGCAAGGGGCAGCAGGCGACGCTCGAAATCCCGCTGGAGCGCGCGCCTGAAGGCGCCAAGCCCAGCGAGGTCACCCTGCGTGGCCGCAGTCCCTTTTCCGGCGCCAAGGTCGCGGAGCTGTCGCCCAGGCTTGCCCAGCGGCTTGGCCTGCGCACCGATCTCAAGGGCGTCACCGTCGTCGATATCAGCCACGATTCGCCGGCCGCCGATTTCGGCTTCCAGCCCGGCGATATCGTGCGCGAGGTGAACGGCACCACCATCGACACCGCGGCGACGCTGGCGCAGGTTGCCCAGCAGGACACGCGTTGGTGGCGCTTTACCGTCGAGCGCGGTGGGCAGATACTGCGCCAGGTGTTGCGCTATTGAGGCGGTCTTCCCATCTCTGAAGATCGCGTTTCAAACAAAAGACTTGCATGGCCGATCTGTTCAGTTCCGATGAGCCGGAAAAGGCGCCGCCCGGGCGGCCGCTGGCCGACCGGCTGCGCCCAAAAAACCTCGGCGAGGTCGTTGGCCAGGAGCATCTGACCGGCCCCGACGGCGCGCTGACCAGGTTGATCGATTCCGGCTCGCTCGGCTCGATGATCTTCTGGGGTCCGCCCGGCACCGGCAAGACGACGGTGGCGCGGCTGTTGGCCGGCGAAACCAACCTTGCCTTCGAGCAGATCTCTGCCGTGTTCTCCGGCGTCGCGGACCTCAAGAAAGTGTTCGAGGCGGCGAAGCTCAGGCGCGCCAACGGCCGCCAGACGCTGCTCTTCGTCGACGAGATCCATCGCTTCAACCGCGCCCAGCAGGACGGGTTTTTGCCGGTGATGGAAGACGGCACCGTGGTGCTGGTCGGCGCCACCACGGAGAACCCGTCCTTTGAACTGAATGCAGCGCTTCTGTCGCGAGCGCGCGTGCTGGTGTTCCGTTCACTGGGCGAGGACAGCATCGCCAAGCTTCTGGCGCGGGCGGAAGAAGCCGAGGGCAGGGCGCTGCCGCTCGACGACGAGGCGCGCGCGATGCTGATCCGCATGGCGGACGGCGATGGCCGCGCCTCGCTGACCCTGGCCGAGGAAGTGTGGCGCGCCGCCAAGAAAGGCGAGGTGTTCGGCCCGGAAGGACTGCAGCGCGTCATCCAGCGCCGCGCACCGATCTACGACAAGGGCCAGGATGGCCATTACAATCTGATCTCGGCGCTCCACAAATCGGTGCGCGGCTCCGATCCGGATGCGGCGCTCTATTATCTTGCCCGCATGTTCGATGCCGGCGAGGATCCGCTCTATCTCGGCCGCCGGCTGGTGCGCATGGCGGTGGAGGATATCGGGCTCGCCGATCCTCAGGCGCTTGTTGTCGCCAATGCGGCCAAGGACGCCTATGACTATCTTGGCTCGCCCGAGGGCGAGCTCGCCTTCGCCCAGGCCGCCGTTTATCTCGCCACTGCGCCGAAATCGAACGCGGTCTACACGGCCTTCAAGGCTGCGACCGCGGCGGCCAAGGAGTTCGGTTCGCTGCTGCCCCCCAAGCACATCCTCAATGCGCCGACCAAGCTGATGAAGCAGGAGGATTACGGCGCCGGCTACCGCTACGATCATGACGAGCCGGACGCGTTTTCCGGCCAGGATTATTTTCCGGAAAAGATGGGCCGGCACACTTTCTACGATCCGCCGGAACGCGGGTTCGAACGCGATATCCGCAAGCGGCTGGAATATTGGGCGAAGCTGCGCAGCGAACGGAACAGCTGACTTGCGCGGCCCGGTGGTCGGCATGCTTCGAGCCTTCCAATTCCGAATATTTATGTTGGCCGGCCGATGGGCCTGCGCGACGGCATTGTGCCGGGAAATAAAAAATCCTATCAAGACGCACGGCTGGCGGGGGTCGCCGTGATTTTGTCCCATGGAACAGGATCGCGCTCCCGCGCGAATGACAATGAAAAAGCAAACCGTCAAGTCGCTCCGCAAGGCCGCCGTCGCGATCGTGGTTCTCGCGCTCGCCTTCTACTTCATCCCGATCCTGACCGCGATCTGGGTCGTCTGCGGCCTGATCGATGTCATGCGCAACGACCAGAAGGACTGGAAGCTTTTCGACCGCTACTTCCTCGGCAATGGCCTGTTCACCTGGCTGCTGTCGCCGTTCAACCTGATCGTCGACCTTCTCTGCTACCGCAACCCCGGCGTCTGGAAGCCCGAGCAGTTCCCTGAGGACTACCAGCGCGAGATCAACGAGGTCCTGGGCGTCTTCAAGGCTCGCAAGGACGAGATCATCGCCGACATCGACGCCAATTTCGGCGCCGGCCGGCGCGGCATGTATGTCTACCAGTGGTACGGCAAGCACAAGATCGACAACGTTCCCGAGTTCAACAAGGACTACAAATACATCAAGACGATCGCGGTATCCGTTTTCAGCAAGCGTGAATCCACGTCCTGGCATTTCGGTCCGCTTCGTCTCAGCCTGCGCATTCTCTACAATCTGATCCCGGTGCAGGCGGAGATCTTCGTCCAGTGCGGCAGCAAGAAGAACTATTGGTACGACAATCCTTTGTTCATCTTCGACGACACACTGTTCCATCGTTCGGTCAACGAATATGACGGCCGCCGCTACTGCGTCTTCGTCGACATCATCCGCCCGTCTCCATTCCCAAGGCTTATCGCGGGCCTCCTCTCCATCGTCTCGGTCAGCGTGGAGCGCATCAATTCGGTCTTCTACAAGAACTGGAAGATGATCGGCTCGTCCAAGCCGAAGGCCGCCGCCAACTGATCACGACGCCTCTTCAATCTCGTGGCCTGGCCGGATGGGCCGAGCCTCGGATGTCTGCTCTTGGGGTAATCGTCCGGCTTTGTTGGGTCTTTGGCTCGCAACATCCTCGCCTTAGTGCTATGGCGCCGCTTTCAAACGGAAAAGCGTATCCATGGCAGGTGTTGAACAGATCACGGTTGAGGCCGGCGAGGCGGGCATGCGGCTCGACCGCTGGTTCAAGGTCCATTATCCGGGCCTCGGCTTCGGCCACCTGCAAAAGCTCTTGCGTTCGGGCCAGATTCGCGTCGATGGCGGCCGGGTAAAGGCCGATACCCGCGTCGAGCCCGGCCAATCCGTGCGCATCCCGCCGCTCGACGTCGACAAGAAGGGCGATGCGCCGCTCACCGGCCACTCGATCCGCAACCAGGGCGATGCCGACGTGCTCGCCAAGATGCTTTTGCACGAGGACCCGAAAGTCTTCGTCTTCAACAAGCCGGCGGGGCTCGCCGTGCAGGGCGGTTCCGGCGTCACCCGCAATGTCGATGACATGCTGGAGGCTTGGCGGAACCAGAAGGGTGAGAAGCCCCGTCTCGTCCACCGCCTCGACCGCGACACGTCCGGCGTGCTGGTGGTGGCCCGCACCCGTCTCGCTGCGATGAAGCTTTCGGAAGCGTTCCGCGCACGCGACACCAAGAAGACCTATTGGGCGCTGGTCAAGGGCGTGCCGGCGAAGCGCGAAGACAAGATCTCGACCTGGCTGGTCAAGGAGGCGACGCCGGACGGCGACCGCGTACGCATCGCCAAGCATGGCGAGAAGGGCGCCGATCATGCCGTCTCCTATTACCGTGTCGTCGAGCAGGCGGCGCAGTCGTTGTCATGGCTGGAAATGGAGCCTTACACCGGCCGCACCCATCAGCTTCGCGTCCACGCCGCCCATATCGGCTGCCCGATCATCGGCGATCCCAAATACTTCGAAGCCGACACCAATTGGGAATTCCCGGGCGGCATCCAGAACCGTCTGCATCTCCATGCCCGCCGCATCGTCATCCCGCATCCCGACCAGGGCGTGATCGACGTCACGGCGCCGATGCCGCCGCATATGCGCCAGAGCTGGAACCTGCTCGGCTTCGACGAACAAAGCGCGGAGGATTGAGATTTGACTGCTGCGTCCGTATTGGATCGCCGCGACGCGGTCGACATGGCGGCGGCGGCCATCATGGTCGGGTTGACCTTCTCCTGGGGGCTGAACTACGTCGCCGCCAAGGTCTCCTATGCAGGCTACGACCCTGTCTTCGTCTCGATCGCCCGTTCGCTCATCGGGGGAGCTTGCGTCTTCGCCTGGTGCCGGCTGCGCGGCATCAAGCTGTTCGAAGCGGATGGGACGCTGGCCGCCGGCATCGTCGTCGGCGTGCTCTTCGGCGTCGAGTTCCTGTGCCTCTATATCGGGCTCGAATACACGACCGTTGCCCGCAACACGCTCCTGGTCAACACCATGCCCTTCTGGGTGCTGATCGGCGGCCATTTCCTGCTTGGCGAGCGCATCAACGCGCGCAAGCTCGGCGGTCTTGTTCTCGCCTTCTGCGGCCTGGCGGCGGTTTTCTCCGACGGCATCGTTGCGGGCAGCGACGCGACACTGACCGGCGATCTGCTCAGTCTCGGCTCGGGCATTCTCTGGGCGGCGACCAGCATCGTCATCAAGCGATCGAAGCTGGTCGAGACGCGCGCAGAGAAGCTGCTGCTCTATCAACTGGCCGGCGCCGCTGTCGTCGGTGTCCTGGCGATGCCTTTCGCCGGCCCGCCGATCCGGGCGGTGGCCGCCTTGCCGACCCTCGCGCTGTTGTTCCAGTCTTTCTATATCGTCGCCTTCACCTATGTGTTGTGGTTCTGGCTGCTCACGCGCTATCCGGCGGCCGGCCTGTCGAGCTTCGCCTTCCTGTCGCCGGTGTTCGGCGTTCTGTGCGGCGCGGTGCTGTTGGGCGAGCCGCCGACGGTCAGGATAATCCTGGCACTCGGCCTGATCGCGGCTGGGCTGATCATCGTCAACCGACCGGCACGCAGGCAGCCAGCACCCTAAGTCAGCTCGCCGCTTCGCGGAAACGGCAAGCTGCTTTATCTGTTTGTTGTTTTGGAGCAATTCCGGACGGAAAACCGCTTCACACTTTCCCTGGAATTGCTCTAGGAGTTCGGCATGCGCGACATTTTCGAAGACCTCGAAGCCGGAAAATTGCTTTCCGATCCCGATCCGGTGCGGCGCGCTCAGATCCAGATGAAGACACCGCTGCCGAAGCGTTTCTACAAGGCCGTTTCGGTTGTCCCAGTGGAAAACGGTTTTGCGGTGCATCTCGACGGCCGGCCCGTGCGCACGCCGGGCAAGGCCGTGATGGTGCTGCCGACCGAAAAGGCTGCAGCACTGGTGGCCGATGAATTCAGCGCCCAGTCCGAAGTCATCGATCCCGTGACGATGCCTGTGATGCGGCTCGTCAACACCGCCATCGACGGCGTCGCCTCCGACCCGCAGGCGGTGCTGGAGGATGTGCTGCGCTTCGCCTCGTCCGATCTGCTCTGCTATCGCGCCGACAGTCCGCAAGGCCTGATCGACCGTCAGAACAAGCTCTGGGATCCGGTGCTCGATTGGGCACGCAGCAGCCTCGGGGCGCGCTTCAACCTCGCCGAAGGTGTCATCCATGTCGAGCAGCCGCGCGAAGCGATCGTCATCCTCGGCGCGCATCTTGGTCAACGATCCGAGCCGGTGCGGCTGGCCGCCATCCATGTCATGACGGCACTGACCGGTTCGGCGCTGCTGGCTTTGGCCGTCGATTTCGGCGAGATCGACGCCGAGGAGGCTTGGGCCGCGGCCCATGTCGACGAGGACTGGCAGATCGAGCATTGGGGCCAGGACGCCGAGGCGATGGCACGTCGCTCGGCCCGCAAGCGCGACATGATGGCGGCGGTCAGCCTGCTCGAGGCGCTGCAAGGCTAAAGCAATTCCAGGGCAGCGGCTTTCCGTCCAACAATTGCGCGAGGCTAGGCCACCCCACAAGCGTCGCGCCGCTCTCGCAGCGCACCTAATACCAAAGTCATAATCCCATCGTCGCGGTGCCTTTCGCCCGCCCTTTCTGTCATTTTTTCCTTCGTTGGCTGCTTTTTCGAGTCCGCGTTCGCAGGTGCGCGGACGCTGGCGCGCAGCCATCGAGGACAGACGGGATCCACGGGAGGATACATCAATGGCAATGGCTTCGACTGCCGGCGGAACAAGCCGCGGCATGACGCGGGAGGAAAAGAAGGTCATCTTTGCCTCTTCGCTCGGCACCGTGTTCGAGTGGTACGATTTTTATCTTTACGGCTCGCTGGCCGCCTTCATCGGCGCGACCTTCTTCAGCCCGACCATCCCCGAAGCGACGCGCAACATCTTCGCGCTGCTGGCATTCGCCGCCGGCTTCCTTGTCCGTCCGTTCGGCGCATTGGTGTTCGGCCGCATCGGCGACCTCGTCGGCCGCAAATACACTTTCCTCGTCACTATGACGATCATGGGCCTGTCGACATTCCTGGTCGGCCTTTTGCCCGGCTATGCCAGCTGGGGCATCGCGGCGCCGGTGATCCTGATCGTGCTGCGCATGCTGCAGGGTCTGGCGCTGGGCGGCGAATATGGCGGCGCCGCAACCTATGTCGCCGAGCATGCGCCTGACGACCGCCGCGGCTTCTACACCTCCTGGATCCAGACCACGGCAACGCTCGGCCTGTTCCTGTCGCTGGTCGTCATCCTGATCGTGCAGGGCTCGCTCAGCAAGGAAACCTACGCGGCTTGGGGTTGGCGCATTCCCTTCATCGTTTCCTTCCTCCTGCTCGCCATTTCGATCTGGATCCGGCTATCGCTTTCGGAATCGCCGACCTTCCAGCGCATGAAGGAAGAGGGGAAGGGCTCCAAGGCGCCGCTGTCGGAAGCCTTCGGCCAGTGGAAGAACGCCAAGATCGCGCTCCTGGCGCTGCTCGGCCTCACTGCCGGCCAAGCGGTCGTCTGGTACAACGGCCAGTTCTATGCGCTGTTCTTCCTGACGAACGTGCTGAAGGTCGACGCGCAGTCGGTCAATATCATGATCGCGATCGCGCTTGCGGTCGGTTCGATCTTCTTCGTCGTGTTCGGCTGGCTGTCCGACAAGATCGGCCGCAAGCCGATCATCATGGCTGGCCTCGCGCTCGCCATCGTCTGCACCTTCCCGCTGTTCAAGGCGCTGACCTGGGCCGCCAATCCGGCGCTGGCCACCGCCCAGCAGAACACGCGCGCTACGGTGACGGCGGCTCCCGGCGATTGCAGGTTCCAGTTCAATCCGGTCGGCACGGCGAAGTTCACGACATCCTGCGATATCGCCACTTCGTTCCTGACCAAGAACTCGGTGCCTTATGACGTCGTGACGACAGCCGCGCCTGGGACCGCGGCCACCGTCAAGATCGGCAACGAGACGGTGGAATCCTATGACGCCGTCGCCGCCGGCGATCAGGCCAAGGCCAAAGAAGCCGCCTTCCAAAAGGCAGTCAACATGTCGTTGCAGGACGGCGGTTATCCGCTGAAGCGCGCGGCGGCCAAGGTGCCGGACCAGAAGCTTGACGCCTTCATCGCGGCCAATCCGGAACTGAAGCTCGATGCCGCGGCGATCCGCGGCGGCGAGAAGACGACCGTTCCGGTGGACAAGGCGATCGCAGACAAGTTGCTGACCAAGGAGGAAGCGGCCGGCGCGCCCGAGATCACCGTCTATAACATCCCGGGCGGCGGTCCATTCGCCATGGTTGCCGACCCCCCCGCCGTGAACTGGCCGCTGACGATCGGCATCCTGTTCATCCTGGTGCTGTTCGTCACCATGGTCTATGGGCCGATCGCCGCGATCCTCGTCGAGATGTTCCCGACCCGCATCCGCTATACCGGCATGTCGTTGCCTTACCACATCGGCAATGGCTGGTTCGGCGGCCTGCTGCCGGCAACGGTGTTCGCGCTCAGCGCCTATAAGGGCGATATCTACTACGGTCTCTGGTACCCGGTGATTATCGCGGCGATGTCGCTCATCATCGGCATGATCTTCGTCAGGGACACGCTCGGCACCGACCTCCACGCCAAGGAGTGACCCAGAGCAATTCCAGGAAAACTGCGCAGCGGTTTTCCGTCCGGAATTGCGTAAAAACAATGAGTCAGAGCAGTTCGGCTGACCTATCAAGCGCTGAATTGCTCTGGTCATCCGCTCAACCAGAAGCCCGGCGCGAGCGATCGCGCCGGGCTTTTTTCGTTCCTGAACTCAAAGAGGCGATCAGCTCTTACGCTGCTGGTTCTCTTCCTCGATCGCCGCTTCGTGGTACCAGCCGTCGAAGTCGGCCAGTTCGCCGCGAAGCGCTGCAAGTTCTGCTGCGAATTTAGCCTTGGTGCCTAAATTTGAGGCAGACTTGCGTGCTGCAAGCGGGAACATCAGGATTTTTGCCGACGGACGCGATGGCGTAACTTGCACTGCCGATCCTCCTTGTCTTTCCAGGAGCGTCTCGATTCACCTTTCCACCAAGATAGGTTCTGCGATTCCTTTAGGCAATATGCCTACGAAAAGATCATCATATGCACATTATTTGAGCAACACCGGTCGCTGAACGATCAGAACGCATTGCTGAGGCGGCTCAGGAAAATCAATGCTTTGCCCTGACCATTTTGCCGCACCCCGCAAGATCGGAGTGGCATACGACTTGCTTTTTTAACCATCGGCAGGCCGGCTCGGTCCGGCCATGCGTCGATGCCGTCATGGCGGCGTCCAAGCAACGAGAGGCACTGGAATGACCAAATACAAGCTCGAGTATATCTGGCTCGACGGCTACACCCCGACCCCCAATCTGCGCGGCAAGACCCAGATCAAGGAGTTTGCCGAGTTCCCGACGCTCGAGCAGCTGCCGCTGTGGGGCTTCGACGGCTCCTCGACGAACCAGGCCGAAGGCCGCAGCTCGGACTGCGTGTTGAAGCCGGTGGCGGTTTATCCGGATCCGGCCCGCACCAACGGCGCCCTCGTCATGTGCGAGGTCATGATGCCCGACGGCGTCACGCCGCACCCGTCGAACAGCCGCGCGACCATCCTCGACGACGAGGACGCCTGGTTCGGCTTCGAGCAGGAATATTTCTTCTACAAGGACGGCCGTCCCCTCGGCTTCCCGGAAAGCGGCTATCCGGCGCCGCAGGGCCCGTATTATACCGGCGTCGGCTATAAGAATGTCGGCGACGTCGCCCGCCAGATCGTCGAGGAGCATCTCGACCTGTGCCTCGCCGCCGGCATCAACCATGAAGGCATCAACGCCGAAGTGGCCAAGGGCCAGTGGGAATTCCAGATTTTCGGCAAGGGCTCCAAAAAGGCCGCCGACCAGATCTGGATGGCGCGCTATCTGCTGCTGCGCCTGACCGAAAAATACGGCATCGACATCGAGTTCCACTGCAAGCCGCTCGGCGACACCGACTGGAACGGTTCGGGCATGCACTGCAACTTCTCGACCAAATACATGCGCGAAGTCGGCGGCAAAGCCTATTTCGAGGCGCTGATGGCGCAGTTCGAGAAGAACCTGATGGACCACATCGCCGTCTACGGTCCGGACAACGACAAGCGCCTGACCGGCAAACACGAGACCGCGCCGTGGAACAAGTTCTCCTACGGCGTCGCCGACCGCGGCGCTTCGATCCGCGTGCCGCATTCCTTCATCAAGAACGACTACAAGGGTTACCTGGAAGACCGTCGCCCGAACTCGCAGGGCGACCCCTACCAGATCGCCTCGCAGGTCCTGAAGACGATCTCGCAAGTCCCGACCGACGCGAAGGTCTCGGCAGCGGCCTGACTCCTTATCGGTGCGGGCCGGAAGGCCTGCAGTCAGCCTATGGAAAAAGCCCCGGTGGCAATGACCACCGGGGCTTTTTCGTGAACGTCGTGCTAGGCCGATTGCGGCTTCCATGCATTTGGCCACGAAAAAACCCCGGCTTGCGCCGGGGCCCTTTTTTGTCGGAAATGCAGTCGCTTAGACCGAATAGTACATGTCGTACTCGACCGGATGCGGGGTCATTTCGAAGCGCATGACTTCGGCCATCTTCAGCTCGATATAGGAGTCGATCTGGTCGTCGTCGAAGACGCCGCCGGCCTTCAGGAAGCCGCGGTCCTTGTCGAGGTTCTGCAGCGCCTCGCGCAGCGAACCGCAGACGGTCGGGATCTTCTTCAGTTCCTTCGGCGGCAGATCGTAGAGATCCTTGTCCATAGGCTGTCCCGGATGGATCTTGTTCTTGATGCCGTCGAGGCCTGCCATCAGCATGGCGGCAAAGCCGAGATAGGGGTTTGCGCCTGGATCGGGGAAGCGGACCTCGACGCGCTTCGACTTCGGCGAGGAGCCGAACGGAATGCGGCAGGAAGCCGAACGGTTGCGCGCCGAATACGCAAGCAGCACCGGCGCCTCATAGCCAGGCACCAGACGCTTGTAGGAGTTGGTTAGCGGGTTGGTGAAAGCGTTGATCGCCTTGGCGTGCTTGATGATGCCGCCGATGTAATAGAGGCAGGTCTCCGACAGGCCGGCATATTCGTTGCCGGCGAAGGTCGGCTTGCCGTTCTTCCAGATCGACTGGTGGACATGCATGCCCGAGCCGTTGTCGCCGAACACCGGCTTCGGCATGAAGGTTGCCGTCTTGCCGTAGGCATTGGCGACCTGGTGCACGACATATTTGTAGATCAGCATCTTGTCGGCGTTGCGCACCAGCGTGTCGAACTTGATGCCGAGCTCGTGCTGGGCGGCGGCAACCTCATGGTGATGCTTCTCGACGCGCACGCCCATCTCGGCGAGCACGGTCAGCATTTCGGAGCGCATGTCCTGGCAGGAATCGATCGGCGGCACAGGGAAATAGCCGCCCTTGATGCGCGGACGGTGGCCGAGGTTGCCGGTCTCGTAGTCGGTGTCGTCGTTGGACGGCAGCTCGGTCGAGTCGAGGCGGAAGCCGGTGTTGTAGGGATCGGCCTTGTATTTGACGTCGTCGAACACGAAGAACTCTGCTTCCGGGCCGACGAAGACCTGGTCACCGATGCCTTCGGATTTCATATAGGCTTCTGCCTTCTTGGCGGTGCCACGCGGATCGCGGTTATAGGCCTCGCCCGAGATCGGATCGAGGATGTCGCACAGGATCACCATGGTCGACTGCGCGAAGAACGGGTCCATGTGGACGGTGTCGGTGTCGGGCATCAGCACCATGTCGGACTCGTTGATCGCCTTCCAGCCGGCGATCGAGGAGCCGTCGAACATGACGCCATCGGCGAACATGTCTTCCTCGACCTCGACGACATCCATCGTCACATGCTGCAGCTTGCCTCGCGGATCCGTGAAGCGCAGGTCGACGAATTTTACGTCGTTGTCCTTAATCTGCTTCATGATGTCTTTGGCTGTCGTCATGTCATTTCTTCCCTGTGTGATGACGTCCGGAATGGGTTGAAGGTCAGATGGCGTCGATGCCGGTCTCGCCAGTGCGGATGCGCACGACTTCCTCTACGTTGGAGACGAAGATTTTTCCATCGCCGATGCGGCCGGTCTGCGCCGCCTTGCGGATGGCCTCGATGGCCCCTTCGACGGCGTCGTCGCCGAGCACCACCTCGATCTTCACCTTGGGCAGGAAGTCGACGACATATTCAGCGCCGCGATAAAGCTCGGTATGACCCTTCTGGCGACCGAAGCCCTTGGCCTCGGTGACCGTGATGCCTTGCAATCCGGCCTCCTGAAGCGCTTCCTTCACTTCGTCCAGCTTGAATGGCTTGATGATCGCTTCGATCTTTTTCATGTAAAAAGTGGCCTCCACTGCCAAGAAGACGGGTTGTGTGCCCCGCTTGCGCCTCCATCAAGCACGAACTGTGCCAATCGTGAGGAGTGCAGGCGGCGAGGGGTGTTTTCGAGCCCATGCCGCATACGGATACAAATTCGCGTCATCCGCTGCATCGGATGCGTCATGGACGCCCAAAGCCTATACATCGCTCCTCCTCAGGTCTGCGCAAAAAATGGGCAAACGGCGCAATTTGCAGGCAGAATCCCTCCCGTATGCCATCGCATGTGCAGGATAATGCCGCGATCGCACTGGTTTGCTTCGAACCGAAAACTGGACAATGCTTGATCGCATGGAGATCGGCAATCCCATGCGCAATGAACTTCTATCGCCGGCCGAAATGGCCGAGGCCGACAGACTGGCGATCGCGGCCGGACCGCTCGACGGCTATGGGTTGATGCAGCGTGCCGGCGAGGCGGTCGCTGCCGTCGTGCTTGGGCGCTACCCTGGCGCGAAGAAGGTGCACGTGCTGTGCGGCCCAGGCAACAATGGCGGCGATGGCTATGTCGTGGGGCGGCTGCTGGCCGAGGCCGGCGTCGATGTGGCCCTGTGGGCATCGGGCAAACCGCGGGCAGGCAGCGACGCCGCGCTCGCGGCGGCTGACTGTGCCCTGGAACGGCGTCCGCTTGCGGCCTTCACCGCGGAAGCCGGCTCGCTGGTCGTCGACGCGATCTATGGCGCAGGCTTGTCGAAACCTCTCACCGGCGACGTCAAGGGCGCGGTCGACATCGTGACGGCGATGGACCTGCCGGTTGTCGCGATCGACCTGCCTTCGGGCGTTTCCGGCGAAAGCGGCGAAGTCCTGGGCTCGGCATTTCGCGCGGCGCTCACGGTGACCTTCGCGCGAAAGAAGCCTGGGCACCTGCTTCTGCCCGGCCGCGAGCGATGCGGCGAGGTCGTGTTGGCCGACATCGGCATTCGCGACGAGATCATCGACGAGATCGCGCCGCAAGCCTTCGAGAACCTGCCCAGGCTCTGGATCCAGAACTTTCCCGCGCCGGCCGTCGACACGCATAAATACAGGCGCGGCCACACCAGCGTCTTTTCGGGCGGACCGTCGGCGACGGGCGCGGCGCGCCTTTCAGCGCTTGCGGCCGCAAGAAGCGGGGCCGGGGCCGTCACCGTGCTGTCGCCTGCCAACGCCATGCAGGTCAATGCGGCGCATCTGACCTCGATCATGCTGCGCAAGGTCGATGCGGTCGAGGACGTGCATGACCTTGTCGGCGATCGCCGGCCGTCCGCCTTCGTCCTTGGCCCCGGCTTCGGCATCGGCGACAAGGCGCGCGATTTCACGCTCGCCGTGCTCGCCAAGAACCGCCGGGACGGCGGCGTCGAGGGCCTCGTGCTCGACGCCGACGGCATCACCTCTTTCCGCAATGCGGCCCCGACGCTGTTCGAGGCCGCCGGCAGGCCGGACGCGCCGGCCTTGATCATGACGCCGCATGAGGGCGAGTTCGGCAGGTTGTTTGCGGACATTGCCGACAACAAGGCGCTGTCGAAGCTGGCCAGGGCGCGCCAAGCCGCACAGCGCGCCAATGCCGTGATCGTCTATAAGGGCGCCGACAGCGTGATCGCCGCGCCCGACGGCCGCGCCGCGATCAACAGCAACGGCGCGCGCTGGCTTGCCACCGCGGGTTCAGGCGATGTGCTGGCGGGCATTATCGCCGGGCTTCTCGCGCAAGGCATGCCGCCCTTCGAAGCGGCTTGCGCGGGAGTCTGGATCCATGCCGAAGCCGGCAGTCGTTTTGGGCCGGGTTTGATCGCAGAGGACCTGCCTCTGGCCATCGTGCCTGTTCTCAGCGAACTGACGCAGAGCGATGTCCGATGAAACGGCTGGGGTTCATGATTGCGGTCCTTCTCCTGACGGCTTCCGCTGCGCAATCGGCGCGCGCCGCCGATCGTCCTGTCACCATCGTCGATGACCCGAGCTTGCTCGCCACGCTTGACGCCAACGGATATGGTTTCGCCGGTCTCTTTGGCGTCGACGGCAAGGATGACCTGAAATCCCTCTACGACTCCGCACCGGCCTACCACGCCATCGTCGACACCGTGGCCGCCGACGTCGCCGCGTTGCGCGCCGACATGAAGGCCGGCGGCCGCACCCTCTACGAAGTGACCGACGGCAATGTCGGCCGCATCATCGACATGCGCTGGCTGAAGACGAGCGCCGCGCGCTTCCGTCTGGTAGGCGTCGTAAACCGGCTCGACCGGCGCGATTTCGCAGCATTTGGCAGCGAGACGAGCTGCGGCGAGGTGAGGTTCATCTATCGCCTTGCATATTCGTTCAAGAAGAACGGCAAGCAACTGGCCTCGCGCCTGCCGTTCAACTTCAGCGCCATATATGGCGTCGCTCCGGACGCCGACGGCGGTTGCACAGGCGCTGCCGGCCTCTGGAAGCCGCAGCTCGACGAAACGGTCGATGCCGGCTGGCTGACTGGCGGGCCGCTCGAAAAGGCTTCGCTATCCTTCAAGCAGCTCGAGCTCAACGCGCAGGTGGTGCGCTTTCCTTCCGGCCAGGAAACCGAATTCGGCGGGCAGGCCGCTTACCTGATGCGCATCTTCAGCATCGACGGCGCGACGGTCGGCGAGAAGCTTGCGCAGGATGCGGAATTGAAAGCCCGGCTTGCCGACTATGTTCGCGCCAATGCCGCGGCAGTCGATCTCGGCGTCTACGAAATTCCCGATGAGTTCCTGGCCCGGAAAGTCATCTCCTGGTCGACCTTCGGCAGCGCGAGGCAAGCCAATCACCCGTTCACGCCCTTGTTCGATCCGAAGGACTTCGCCGGGCTCGACTACTCGAAATTGTCCCTGCTGCGCACACCGGAAGCCCTGGTCGAGCGGCTCGACAACGGCGCCTGCCAGGGCTGTCATCAGGCGGGTTCGACCGCCGGCTTCCATTTCATCGGCCTCGACGATGCCACGACCTCGCCGCTCAACCGTCTCGAGGTCGGCATCTCGCCGCATCTCCATGCGGAGATTCCGCGCCGCGAGGCATGGCTGCAAGCGACCGCCGAGGGCAGGGAGCCCAACCGTTTTCGCCCGCTCTCCTTCGCGCCGCCCGCTGCTTGGAAGGACACTGGCGAGATCGCCTATGCGCCGGCCGAACCGGCGATGCCATGCCTGATGCCGGAAGACGCAAGCCGCTTCGGCGGCACCTGGCAATGCGGCGCCGGCACGGTTTGCACGCCGATCGCGACGGCTTCGGGGGTGAGGACCAAACTGGCGCAATGCCTGCTGCCGAAAGACAGTCCGGCGATGTTTTCCGGCCATCCTTGCCTTACCGGCGAGATCGCCAGCAACGCGGCGCAGCCTTTCAACGACCGCTACAAGATCACCGGCCAGTTCGCCGCTCCTGCGCCGGCGATCTCGCGCACCGCCTATACCTGCCGGCCGCCTAAGATCGGCGTGCCGGGTGGCTTCGCCTATCGTGCCTGCGACGACAAGGATCGCGCCTTCGCCGCCTTCAAACCAGGCAAGCCGATGCCCAGCGAAATCTGCGGACTGGTCGGGGGCAAAAAGTTCGACGTCTGCGTGGCCACCAACAATTTCGACCAGTGTCTGGGCGGCGCCGTCAATCGCGGCAACCGGCCGGCCTGCTCGGCCGACCATTTCTGCCGCGAGGATTATATGTGCCAGTCACTGCCGGCGGACACGCCGGGCGCGGCCAAGGTCAAGGGCATAGGCTTCTGCTCACCGACCTATTTCATTTTCCAGATGCGCATCGACAATCACGCCACGCCATGGGCGACCACGGCCCGTGCGAGCATGGGTGCCGGCTTTGGCGCGGCAGCCGAGGAATAAGGTCAGGCGAATTGCGGCGCGTGTTTTCGGATCGCCGCCGCCAGCGCTTCGCGAACCCTGTCTTCGCTCACGGCGCGCGTGCTCTCCACCCAATCCGGCGTCGAAATCGGCGGTTCGAGAAAGATCACCTGTTCGTTCACCGGGCCGTGCACATAGGCGCGGTTCGTGCCGTATATGAGCACACACGGGCCGCCAAGCGCCCCGGCGGCATGAGAGATGCCGCCATCGACGCCGAGAAAGATGGTCGAGGCCGCGATCTGGCACATGGCCTCCGCAATATCGGGTGTCGCGGTGAAATCGACTGCCACGGGCAACTGAGCCTTGATCTCGGCCGCAGCCTGCCGCTCGCGCGGCCCGCCGATCAGCCAGACCGACCAATCTCGGGCAATATAGTCGCGCGCAATCGAGACGAAGCGCTCCATCGGCCATGAGCGCTTGTTGGCAAAATCGGACGTATAGAGGGCAATCGCCGGTTTCGCCGGGTCGATCCCGTTGTGCTGGCGCCAACCGGCAAGCTCCTCGGCGGAAACGACAAGCTGCGGCGCCGGCAACGGTAGGTCTTCGGCCGGTCTTTTGCCGAGACGTGCGATTGCACAGACCTGTTCCACCAGCCGCGTCTTGCGCGTACCGAAGGCCACCATCGATTTCAGCCAACCGGCGGGCAGTCGGTTGACTATGCCAAACTGGAACTCGCGCGGATAGCCGATGCGCTCCGGTATTCCGGCCAGCCACGGCACCAGCGAAGCCTTGGTGCTGCTGGTGAGCATATAAGCCGCCTGGTAATTCTCCTTGCGGATTTCGCGCGCCAAGCCAGCCCGCTCCTTCAGCCCCGGCTTCCAGTGCTTTTCCGCAATCCAGACCTTGCGGACATGCGGCATCAGCCGCGCCAGCGGCGCGGCAATCCTCGAGGTGATGATATCGACCGGCTGGCCCGGGAATCTTTCGGCGATGATCCGGATGGCCGAGTGACAGCGGATGAAATCACCGATCGCCGGCAGGCAGAAAACCAGGATGGGGCGCAATGCGCGAAACCTTTTCGATCCGGAACGGCCACCTCTGACAGGGGACGCCTGCGTGATGTCTCACGGAAGCGCTTCGCCATCAAGAATACGGCGGTAGAGCTCCAGATAGGCTTTGGCGGCCTTCTGGATCGGAAACCGGTCTGCCGCGGATTCGCGGCATCTTTGCGCCGACAAACCGGCGATTTCACCGAAACCGCGCGCGAACTCCTCATCCGTGTCGAAGAACCGGCCGGTGTCCGCATCGACGGTTTCCGGCAGCGCACCGCGTGCCGTGGTCAAGACCGGCGTGCCGCACAGCATGGATTCGACCGGCGCATTGCCGAAAGGCTCTTCCCAGGAAATCGGGTTCAGAAAGGCCTTGGTCTCGCCCAGCAGGCGCACCTTCGGCTCGCCGTCGACCATGCCGTGGTAGCGGAAGCGCGGCGACAGGCTCTTGAAGAACACGCCCTCGCGTCGCGTCTTGCTGCGGCCGAGCAGCTTCCAGCGCGAGCCGCCGGCGATATCGAGCTTGAAATCGTACTTTTTCGCCAGGTCCACCGCCCGGTTGAGGCCCTTTCCGGCCCGCGCGATGGCCGCCATGAAAAACAGATGGTCGTTCTTCGTCGCAGCCAGGCGATAGGCATCCACCGGAAAGCCGTTGTAGACGAAGGTCTTGCGGCCATGCAGCTCGGCATGGCGGGCGCTGATGAAGCTCCAGTTCGGCTGCGGCCGCGGGTAATCCGGCAGATGGCCGCGTTCGGTATTGAGCGTCGGAAAAGGGACATCGACCTTCCAGGCGTGGAGATGGACGATGTCGGTGTCCTTGGGCACAGCCGCGCGGCACTCGTCATTGGTCACCGCGTGGCGGACCTCGCACATCGGATGCGACGATCCCGGGCCGGCGATCAATGTCACCCGATGCCCCATCTTGACCATTTCCGTGGTCAGCCATTCGACCTGCCGCTGGATGCCGCCATAGCCTTTGCACGGTATAAGGCCCTGGGCCGCGAGCGTTATTCGCATTTCGTCTCCGCGCCCATATTAGCGGTTGTCGTCCTTTCGGCTGGTGGAGGTCTTTTCACAGCGGGATATTGTCGTGCTTCTTCCAGGGGTTCTGCATGTCCTTGTTGCGAAGCATACGCAGCGCCCGGGCGACACGGCGCCGGGTCGAATGCGGCATGATCACCTCGTCGACATAGCCGCGTTCGGCGGCGACGAAAGGCGACAGGAACCGATCCTCGTAAGTCTTTGTATGAGCGGCGATTTTCTCCGGATCGCCGATGTCTTTCCGATAGATGATCTCGACCGCGCCCCTGGCGCCCATCACCGCGATCTGCGCCGTTGGCCAGGCATAGTTCATGTCGCCGCGCAAATGTTTCGAAGCCATCACGTCATAGGCGCCGCCATAGGCCTTGCGGGTGATAACGGTGATCTTCGGCACGGTCGCTTCGGCATAGGCGAAGAGCAGCTTGGCGCCGTGCTTGATCAGCCCGCCATATTCCTGCGCGGTGCCCGGTAGGAAGCCCGGTACGTCGACGAAGGTGACGATCGGGATCGAAAAACAGTCGCAGAAGCGCACGAAGCGTGCGGCCTTGCGGCTAGCGTCGGAATCGAGCACGCCGGCCAGCACCATCGGCTGGTTGGCGACGAAGCCCACGGTTCGGCCCTCGACGCGGCCGAAGCCGGTGACGATGTTCTTGGCAAAGCTCTGCTGGATCTCGAAGAAATCGCCTTCGTCCGCGACCTTCAGGATCAGCTCCTTGATATCATAGGGCTTATTGGCATTGTCGGGGATCAGCCGGTCGAGCGACAGGTCGCGATCCGTCACCGACTGGTAGCACTCGATCTCGGGGATTTCGGCTGTGTTCGACGCCGGCAGAAGGTCGACCAACCGGCGCATCTGCAGCAGTGCTTCGACGTCGTTGTCATAGGCGCCGTCGGCGATAGAGGATTTGGTGGTGTGAACGGAAGCGCCGCCAAGGCTCTCCGCGGTCACCGTCTCGTTGGTCACCGTCTTCACCACATCCGGTCCGGTGACGAACATGTAGGAGGTGTCGCGCACCATGAAGATAAAATCGGTCATCGCCGGCGAGTAGACATCGCCGCCGGCGCAAGGACCCATGATCAACGAAATCTGCGGGATGACGCCGGAGGCCAGCACATTGCGCTGGAAGATCTCGGCATAGCCGCCGAGCGCGGCTACGCCTTCCTGGATGCGCGCGCCGCCTGCATCATAGACGCCGATGATCGGCGCGCGGTTGCGCAGCGCCATTTCCTGGACCTTGATGACCTTTTCGGCATGCGCCTCCGACAGCGAGCCGCCGAACACGGTAAAATCCTTGGCGAAGATATAGATCGGGCGACCGTTGACGGTGCCCCAGCCAGTAACGACGCCGTCGCCGGCGATCTTGGTTTTCTCCATGCCGAAATCGGTCGAGCGATGCTCGACATACATGTCGAACTCCTCGAACGACCCCTCGTCGAGGAAGACCTCGATACGCTCGCGGGCGGTGAGCTTGCCCTTCCTGTGCTGAGCCTCGATACGGTTCCGGCCGCCGCCCATGCGGGCAATCTCACGACGGCGCTCGAGTTCCTTCAGCACGTCTTTCATCGCACGGTTCCCCAAACGGATAAGTGGGTTTGTGGTAATGGCGAGGGCAGGGCAGCGCAAGCGCCCTTTGTTTTGCTGCGCTGCAACATCGCCTCTTGCATTTCAGACTGGACTCGGCCATATGCGGCGGCATAGGCGCTTGGGCCGGCCTGTCCGGCTTTCTCCACGAATGAGACTGGTTGCGTCTGTTTCCCTCTTTGAAGTCGGCCTCGGCCGATCGGCAAGACGGCGAAAAAGCCCCGGGGCATGAAGCTCGCGGGCACGACAGCGCAGCCGCGCGGACGTTTCCCGTCCGCCGCCTTGTCGTTTCCTGATGATTGTTTCGACGGCAGGTTGCGCCCTGCCGCCATTTGACGTTTGCGGCATTGCGCCGCTTGAAAGAAGATAGATTTGACCAACGAAAACACTCTCCCCAACAACGACACTGGGGAACTCTCCGCTTTCGCGGCTCTTGGCATCGGCGGCGCGCTGCTGAAGGCCACGCTTGCCGCGGGCTTCACCGAGCCGAAGCCGATCCAGGTGCAGGCGATCCCGCCGCAGCTCGAAGGCCGCGACATCTTCGGTATCGCGCAGACCGGCTCGGGCAAGACGGCGGCCTTCGCGCTGCCGATCCTGTCGAAGATCATCGGCCTCGGCACCAAGCGCCGGCCGACGACGGCGCGCGCGCTGATCCTGGCGCCGACGCGCGAGCTTGCCGTGCAGATCGAGGACACCATCAAGCTGCTCGCCAAGGGCGCGCATATCTCGACCGCGCTCGTGCTCGGCGGCGTTTCGCGCTTCAGCCAGGTGAAGAAGATCGCGCCCGGCGTCGACATCCTGATCGCCACGCCCGGACGACTGACCGATCTGGTCCGCGAGGGTGATCTGATCCTTGCCGACACCAAATGGCTGGTCCTCGACGAGGGCGACCGCATGCTCGACATGGGCTTCATCAACGACGTCAAGCGCATCGCCAAGGCGACCGCGCCGGATCGCCAGACGGCGCTCTTCTCGGCCACCATGCCGAACGAGATCGCCGAGCTCGCCAAGGGCCTCTTGAAGGATCCGGTCCGCATCGAGGTCGCGCCGCAAAGCACGACCGCCGCTGAAATCGTGCAGAGCGTGGTGCTTGCCCGCACCAAGCAGAAGCGCCAGGTGCTGTCCAAGATGCTGGCCGACGAGGCGATGCGGACGGTGATCGTGTTCTCACGCACCAAGCACGGCGCCGACCGCGTCACCAAGGATCTTGTACGCGACGGTTTCGAGGCTGCCGTGATCCACGGCAACAAGTCGCAGAATGCCCGCCAGAAGGCGCTTAACGATTTCCGCGAGGGCTCGGTTCGCATCCTGGTTGCCACCGATATCGCAGCGCGCGGCATCGACGTGCCCGGCATCAGCCATGTCGTGAATTTCGACCTGCCGGACGAGGCGGAGAGCTATGTCCACCGCATCGGCCGAACCGGCCGCAACGGCAGGGACGGCATCGCGATCACGCTCTGCGATCCTTCGGAGAATGCCAAGCTGCGGCAGGTCGAGCGCATCATCCGCATGAAGCTGCCGGTCATTGCCGATCATCTCGGCAGTCCGGATCCGCAGCGCGAGCCCAGGGAAAAGACCGAGCGCCATTTCGAGCCGGCCAATGACCGCGAGCATCATGGCGGCCGTCGCGATGGTCGCCGCCCGGGCAATGGTGGCGGCAGGAAGCGTTTCGCCGGCAAGCCCAATGGCGAGCGCGGACCGAAGCCGCAAGGCGAACGCCCAGCGGCCGCCCAGCCGAATGGCCAGCGCAAGCCCGACGGCTTCAAGCGCTTCAAGGGCAACAACAAGCGCCGCTTCGGCGGCAAGCGTCCGGCGAACCGGGCTGCTTAAAGCCCATCAAATCCGATCCGAGGAACGGCCGGGGCGATGCTCCGGCCGTTTTCGTATCACTGGCTTGCTTGCTGCTGCATCAGCGCCTTCACCCACACCACGATACGTTGGGTGAGGAAAGCCGTGGTCTGCGGCGACAGCACATCGCCGGCGATGACGTGATTGTCCGGATCGCCGGTGTCGTCGACCGGCACCAGCTCGTGCGGAGCGCCCCAGCGCCCGGCGATCTCACGCGTGCGGTCCGGCCGCACCACCTTGTCGGCATCCGAGAAGATGAACAGGGCAGGGATTTTCGCCGTCTCGACCGGCGCCTCATAGGCAAGGTTAGTGAGCGCTGCCATCGGCAGCACCGCCCTCATCGGATACTTGGTGGTCCAGAATTTCTCGTGTAGCGCGTTGCGCGCCGGAAAGCTGCGCTCCTTGCCGCCGACAAGCTCGGCGATCTGCCTGCCCCAGGGCATGGTCAGGAGCTCGGCGCCGGAGGCCTTGACCCCGAAATTCGGCGATATCAACGCGATCGCCGCAACATCGTCGGATGCGCCCGGCTGCGTTGCGGCCCACGCCGCCAGCGAGGCGCCGGTCGAGGTTCCGATGACGATCACCTTGTCGCCGATGGCGCGGCCAATGGCCAAAGCCTCCTCATAGTCGTTTATCCATGCATTGACGCTGCCTTGCGCCATCGCCGCGCCGTCCTGGCCGTGACCGGTCAGGCGCGTATAGAAAAGGTTGGCGTCCAATTCGTCCGCGATATCGTCCGGCAAGGGGCGAACCTCGCCCTTCGAGGCCGAAAAGCCATGGATGTAGACGATGGCCAAAGGCGTCTTGGCGTGGACCATCGGGTTCGCCCAGATGATCTCCTTGTCGAGCCCGTCGCGGATGTGGGGCATCGCAGCCTCCTTACGCGCCAGATAGGCCTGAGGATCATCGCCGATCACCGATGGATTGAAACGGATGGTGGTGTCGACCGGCACGCGCGGGCCGAGAAAGAAGCCGGCGACCAGGATGACTGCAAGGCCAAGCACCGCCAGCACGATCCGCCGCCCCATTCCGATCTCCAAGCAATGATTCTCAACCTATGGCCGCCTCCGCCGGCAGGCAATCGCGGTTTCGCCGGCTCATGATGCCTTGTCGCGGGACGGATCCTTTCCGCCGGGCAGCCTGCGATCGAAATGCAGCGGCCGCCCCCACCAGTGGGTGGTGAGGCCGATGACGAAGCGGCCGATTGGCCGCGGCAGCAGGCCGAGCAGCTTCAACGGCCAGCTTATGTGATACGGGAAGGTGACTTCGAAGCGGCCATTCCGGATGCCGCGCGCCATGCGGCGGGACGCGCGGTGCACAGGCATGAGGCCCGGCATCGGCAGCTTGTTCTTTTCGGTCAAAGGCGTATCGATGAATCCCGGATTGATGACCTGGACTCGGATGTTCATCTTGTCGAAATCGTATTTCAGCGACTCCGCCAGGATGTTGATCGCAGCCTTGGTGCCGCCATAGGCCGCCGTTGTCGGCCAGCCGGAATAGGCGGTGACAGATCCGACCAGAACGATGTGACCGCGTCCGCGCACGCGCATATGCTCGACGACAGGCACCACGCCGTTGACGATGCCGAAATAGTTGACGGCGAAGGAGCGATGGAAATCGCGCACCACCAGATTCTCGCCGGGGGTCGCGATGTAGTTGCCGGCGTTGAAGACGGCAAGCACGATCGGCCCCATCTGTTCTTCGATCGCGGCGGCCGTGCGCGCCATGCCTTGCTCGTCGGTCACGTCGCAGGGAAAGGACCTCACATGCCCGGGCATTTGCGCCGTTTCGACGATCAGCGTGTCGGCCGGATCTTGCGGCAGGGAGGTCACCGCCACGGCATAGCCTTGATTGGCGAGATCCCTGGCCAGCGCCCGGCCAAGCCCGCTGCTGCCGCCCGTGATCCAGGCGACACCGTCTTTCGGATTGGCCCGGTAGAGTGTCATGGGGTGTCCTGCGGATGCTCCGGTTTGCTCTAGCGGCGGCGAAATCGAATGAAAAGAGCGGTTTTGCGCCTGGCGTTGAAATGATCGCGAGCATTGCACCATCCGGAATGCGACTGGACCAGGCAAAATCTTGCCTTGAAACCGCGGCGTCCGGTTTTTAGGGTCTCGCCGCACACATGAAGGAATCCCACATGCCCCGTTCTGTGATCGAAGCGATCGGCAACACGCCCCTGATCCGGCTCAACAAGGCTTCGGATGCGACCGGCTGTGAGATCCTCGGCAAGGCCGAATTCATGAATCCAGGGCAATCGGTGAAGGATCGCGCCGGCCTGTTCATCATCCGCGACGCCGAGCAGCGCGGCCTGCTCAAGCCTGGCGGGGTCATCGTCGAAGGCACTGCCGGCAACACCGGCATTGGTTTGACGCTGGTTGCCAAGGCGCTCGGCTACCGCACCGTCATCGTCATCCCCGAAACGCAGAGCCAGGAAAAGAAGGACACAATCAAAATCCTGGGCGCGGAACTCATCGAAGTGCCGGCGGTGCCGTACAAGAACGCGAACAATTACATAAAACTGTCCGGCCGTCTTGCCGAGCAACTGGCGCGCTCCGAGCCCAACGGCGCGATCTGGGCCAACCAGTTCGACAATATCGCCAACCGCGACGGTCACGTCCGCACGACCGCGCAGGAAATCTGGACCCAGACAGGCGGCAGGATCGACGGCTTTGTCTCGGCGGTCGGCTCCGGCGGTACGCTCGCCGGTGTCGCGCTCGGGCTCAAGGGCAAGAGCAAGGACGTCAAGATCGCGCTTGCCGATCCGCTGGGCGCTGCACTCTACAGTTTCTACACCAGCGGCGAGTTGAAATCCGATGGCAACTCGATCACCGAAGGCATCGGGCAGGGCCGCATCACGGCCAATCTCGACGGGTTCATGCCCGACTTCTCCTATCAGATCCCTGACGAGGAAGCATTGCCCATCATCTTCGACCTGATCCAGGAAGAGGGTCTCTGTGTCGGCGGCTCGACCGGCATCAACATCGCCGGCGCCATCCGGCTGGCGCGCGAGCTCGGACCCGGCCACACGATCGTGACGATCCTTGCCGACTACGGCACGCGCTACCAGTCCAAGCTCTTCAATCCGGAGTTCCTGCGCGGCAAGAATCTTCCGGTGCCGGGCTGGATGGAAGCGAAGACCGAGATTTCCCTGCCGTTCGAAAAGGTAGCATGATGGCGCGCAAGACCGAGGCGCTGTTTCGCGACGACGCCTATCAGAAGACGGCCGAAGCCGAGGTCGTCGGCATCAACGATCGCGGCGGCATTCTTCTCGACCGCACGATCTTTTATGCGACATCCGGTGGGCAGCCGGGCGACACCGGCATGCTCGAACGTGCCGACGGCCGCCGCATCGCCATCGCCGCTACCATCACCGGCGAGACCAAGGACGAGATCATCCATGTGCCGGCGCCGGAAGAGGGCTTACCGGCAGTCGGCGAAAGGTTGAAGCTCCTGATCGACTGGGAGCGGCGGCACCTCCTGATGCGCATGCATTCCGCCTGTCACCTGCTGACCGTCGTCTGTCCGTTTCCGATCACTGGGGCGGCGGTCGCCGAGGACGACAGCCGTGTCGACTTCGATATCCCCGACGCCGGCTTCACCAAGGAGGATGTGACGGCCCGGCTGATGGAGCTGGTGCGCGCCGACCATCCGATCTTCACCCGGCTGATCACCGACGAGGAGCTCGCCGCCAATCCCGGCCTCGTCAAATCGAAGAACGTCCGCCCGCCCGTCGGCACCGGCAGGATTCGCCTGGTCTGCATCGGCGACGACGGTTCGATCGACAGCCAGCCCTGTGGCGGAACGCATGTGAGGTCGACCGGCGAGGTCGGCGACATACATATCGGCAAGATCGAGAAGAAGGGCCGCGAGAACCGGCGCTTCCGCATACGCTTTGGACCGATGCCGGCGAACTGACCGCCGGACAATTTCGGGTCGAAACGACCTGAAAACATCCGAAGCCAAAGAGGTAGAGCATGTTGTCGCCCGAAAACCGCTCCACATTCCTCGGCATCAGGCTCTGAGCGCGAAGGCAGGGAGAACAGAATGGCGCAGGACAGTCCGTTCATCGTCGACGCCGATTGGCTGGAAAAGCGGCTTGGCGAGCCCGGCCTCACCATCATCGACGCCTCCTGGTATCTGCCGGCACAAAAACGCGACGCCCGCGCCGAATACGATGCCGCCCACATTCCCGGAGCGCGCTTCCTCGACCAGGATGCGCTTTCCGATCCGGATTCGAAACTGCCGCACACACTGGCCTCGCCGCAGCACTTCGCCCAATATGTCGGCGCCATGGGCGTATCGGCCGACGACACCATCGTCGTCTATGACGGGCCCGGCCTGTTCTCGGCGCCGCGCGCCTGGTGGATGTTCCGCGTCATGGGCGTCTTCCAGGTCTACATCCTGAATGGCGGACTTGACCGCTGGAAGGCCGAGGGCCGGCCCGTGACGGCCGAGCCGACCAAGATCGCGCCGAGTGTGTTCTATGCCGATTTCGACAAGGGCCGGGTCGTTAGTCTCGACGAAATGCGCAGGATCGTTGGCAGCCAAGAGAGCCAGATCGCCGACGCGCGCTCGGCCGGCCGCTTTGCCGGAACCGATCCGGAGCCTCGCCAGGGCGTCCGCTCGGGCCACATGCCGGGTGCGCACAATGTCCCGATCACCGCGCTTGCCGAGAATGGCGAGCTGCTGCCCAAGGACCGCTTGCGCAAGGTGATCGAGGATGCGGGTATCGACCTCTCGAAGCCCGTTGTCACGTCTTGCGGCTCGGGCATCACGGCGGCGGCGATCACGCTGGCGCTGGAGACGCTCGGCCATACCGACAACCGGCTTTACGACGGGTCCTGGACTGAATGGGGCGGTCTCAGCGACACGCCGGTGGTGACAGGGAAAGAATGATGGAAAACGGCACGCCGCAAGATATCGATGTCACGGTCACATTCCTGGAGATGCATGCGGCGCCGGCGGTTTCGCCGCCGATCCCCTACAATCGCCAGATCGCGCTGCTGAAGACGAAAGATATCCCGCTCCATTTCTACCGCTATCTGATGGATCGCGTCGGGCGCAAATGGCATTGGGTCAATGTGCTGAGGCTAAGCGACGAGGAGCTTGCCGCCGGCCTGCACCGCGAGGACCGCGACATCCGCGTGCTCTATCTCGACGGCGCTCCCGCCGGCTTCTTCGACCTCAAGCCGCATCTTCCGGACGAAGTGGAGCTCGCCTATTTCGGCATGATGGAACATGCGCACGGCCAGGGCATCGGCCGCTGGTTCCTTGGCGCCGCGATCTCGGCGGCCTGGGCGCATGGGCCGAGGCGTGTCACCGTACAGACCTGCACGCTGGACCATCCGGCGGCTCTGCCGCTTTACCAGAAGCTCGGCTTCACGCCGGTGGCGCAGAAGAAGGAGGTCGTGCACCCGCTGACCTTCGCCGAGCGCTCTGCCAGCGTCATGCGAGACTAAAGCCGTTCAAGCGCTTCCGGAAAAGCCGCAACACGCCTTTCCCGGAACCGCCTGCGCCTGAACATCCCGTTCATCGCCGCTTCAGAGTGTCTTTGCCATTGTCCGGCCGCATTAAGGCCGGGCTTATAGGAGACAAAGACATGTTGACCCGACGTACATTTGCCGTGGCTATGATTGCGGCGATTGCCATGCCGAGCCTCGCATCGGCGCAGGCGACCACGCCTTCGGCCACGACGATCGAGCGGCAACTCGATGCCGCGCCCAGGAAGAGGCTGCGCCCCAATGAACGCGTCACCATTCGCGAGTTCAAGCGCCGGCCGGATCTGCGGCGCATGGCGCGTTCGATCGACATCCAATCAATCAATTTCGAGTTCGGCTCGGCCGCCATCGCCCCCTCGCAATACGGCAAGGTCGAAATCATCGCTGACGCGCTCCATCGCATCCTGCGCCGCGACCGCGGCGCGCGCATCCTGATCGAGGGCCACACCGACGCCGTGGGTTCTTTCGAGTCGAACCAGATCCTGTCCGAACGCCGCGCCGCCTCGTTGAAGCGGACGCTGGTAGGCGAGTTCGGCGTTCCCTCCTTCGCGTTGGAGACCGTCGGCTATGGCGAGGAATTCCTGCTCGTGCCGACCCAGCAGGAGAACTGGCGCAACCGCCGCGTGACGCTGCGCCGCTTCGACGATTTCGTGCGGTAACGCTTAGTCCGACGCCGCCAATATTCGAGGGCCTGGTTGTGCAAAGCAGCCGGGCTCTTTCACATGCGCGCGCCGCCAGTCAGGAATCGGGTGGGAGGCACAATCGCCAAGGCATAATTCCGGGCATCGACACCGGAGATTTGCCATGAGCATCCAGTTCAAAGCCTTGCCGACCGAAGCCGTGCGCGCCTTGCAGCGGGGAGGGCCCGATGCCTATGGCCGCATCCCCGAGCACCGGATTTCCGACGGTGACGGCGTGCCCTACAGGCATTGCCTCAAGAACGTCGCAGCGGGCGAGGGCTACCTGATCGTGGCCTACAGGCCGTTCCCGGAACTGCAGCCCTATGCCGAAACCGGCCCGATCTTCCTTCACGCCGAGGAATGCGAGCGCGCCGCAGACGGGGAAGTGCTGCCGCAGATGCTGGAAAGCAGCGACTATATCGTCAGGGGCTACGGCAAGGACGATCGCATCGTCTATGGCAGCGGCGCGGTCACGCCGACGGGTGACATCGCCACCCGTGCGCAGACGCTGTTTGGGCGCGACGACATCGCCTACATCCACGTCCGTTCTGCGCGGAACAATTGCTATCAATGCCGGATCGAGCGGGCCTGATCCCAAACCGGCCCAATCCAAACCGGCGTGACCCCAAAAAGAAGCCCGCCGATGGTCAGGCGGGCCGTTGGAGGGTCTGACAGAAGCTGTCGGCAAGTGCCGTCCGGTCGGACTTGTCCGACCCGGCAAGCAGCGCAGGCCGCCCAGTAACGGCGCGTGTCTAGGCGTCTTTCCTGACAGCCGAATGTGAAGCATTTCACACAAGGAAGCATAATGGCGGGCAAGATGGGAACCGGGCCTTCCAAGACTGTCGTATTCCCGTCGTACTACTGCGCTAAACAGTAAGCGTTGATGATTTGTCGACCGCGGATGGACCGGCGACAGATCGCAACATCGAGGAAGCGGGGCTTTTGCTCCGCTTTTTTGTTGCCCGGATTGGGTGCCAGTTCTGCGCGCAAGAAAAAGCCCGCCGGAATGACCCGGCGGGCGCGGCAGGAGTAAGTTCAGGCCGGATGTCAGGCGGCGAGGACGGCCTTCGGCTCGACCATTTCATAGCCGAGCGCCTCGGCGACGGCACGGTTGGTGATCTTGCCCTTATGGACATTGAGGCCGTTGCGCAGGTGGTGGTCGTCGACCAGCGCCTTGAGGCCCTTGTCGGCGAGCTGAAGCCCATAATGCAGCGTCGCATTGTTGAGCGCATGCGCCGAAGTGACCGGCACGGCGCCCGGCATGTTGGCGACGCAATAGTGGATCACGCCGTCGACCTCATAGGTCGGATCGGCGTGCGTCGTGGCATGCGAGGTCTCGAAGCATCCGCCCTGGTCGATCGCGACATCGACCAGCACCGAGCCCTTCTTCATGCCGGAAAGCATTTCGCGGGTGACGAGCTTGGGCGCGGCTGCGCCCGGGATAAGCACGGCGCCGATGACGACGTCGGCCGAGAAGCATTCCTCTTCCAGCGCCTCGACCGTCGAATAGCGCGTATGCACGCGGCCGCCGAAAATGTCGTCGAGCTGGCGCAGGCGGGGGATCGAGCGGTCAATGATGGTGACGTCGGCGCCGAGGCCGGCTGCCATCTTGGCCGCATGCAGGCCGACGACGCCGCCGCCGAGCACGGTGACCTTGCCGGGCAGCACACCGGGCACGCCGCCGAGCAGCACGCCACGGCCGCCATTGGCCTTTTGCAGCGCGGTGGCGCCGGCCTGGATCGACAGGCGGCCGGCGACTTCCGACATCGGCGCGAGCAGCGGCAGGCCGCCGCGATCGTCGGTCACAGTCTCATAGGCAACCGCGGTGACGCCCGAAGCGAGAAGACCCTTGGTCTGCTCCGGATCGGGAGCGAGGTGCAGATAGGTATAGAGGATCTGGCCGTCGCGCAGCTGGACCCATTCGTTGGGCTGCGGCTCCTTGACCTTGACGATCATGTCCGACTTGGCGAACACGTCGGCGGCCGTCTTGGCGATGGTGGCGCCGGCCGCGCGATAGGCGTTGTCGTCGGCGCCGATGCCGGCGCCGGCACCCGTCTCGACCAGCACTTCGTGGCCATGCGCGACATATTCGCGGACCGAGCCGGGCGTCATACCGACGCGATATTCATGGTTCTTGATTTCCTTGGGGCAGCCGACACGCATCTTCTTCTCCTGTCCGCGCCCTTTCAAAGGGCGCTCTCCCTGTCATTCGCGCATGCCATCGGCTCCGAACGCGGAGATGGACACGCAATAATCGCAGTCAACCACGAATCGTTCCGTATGTGTTTGCGAATGCACTTGCAGCGATGGTCGCTCTTCGATAATCGTTGCGCGAAACGACTGGAAATTCGCAGGAATCACGAAAAATGCCGCTCGATAGGATTGATATCGCCATTCTGGAGACTTTGCAGAAGGATGGACGGATTCCCAATGCGGCGCTTGCAGAGAAGGTCGGTCTTTCCCAATCGGCCTGTTCGCGCAGGCTCGACAATCTGGAGAAATCAGGAACCATCCGCGGCTATCACGCCCGGCTGTCCAATTCCGCGCTCGGCCACCAGATGACGGCAATCGTGCACATATCGCTGTCGGGGCAATTCGAAAAGACGTTGTCGGATTTCGAGGCGGCGATCAAGCGCTGCCCGAATGTGCTTTCCTGCCACCTGATGTCGGGCGAATACGATTACATCCTGCGCATCGCGGCCAAGGACCTCGTCGACTACGAGCGCATCCACAAGGAATGGCTGTCGGCCATGCCGCATGTGACGAAGATCAACTCATCCTTCGCCTTGCGCGAGATCGTCGATCGCACGGCGGTTGGGCTGCGGCCCGAGATGGCTTGACCCTCACTTACCTTCGGCAGCCTCCGTCACCACAGTCGTCATCGGAATGTCGTGCGGCTGCGGGTAGATGGTCGGGATGCGCTGCAATTCGTAGCCGACGCCGATGACCAAAGGCCTGAACGGCATCGCGGCGAGCGTCCGGTCGTAGAAGCCGCCGCCATAGCCCAGTCGGTATTTGCCGGGATCGATGCCGACGATCGGCGAGATCACGATGTCGGGCAGCACCGGATCGCCTTCGGCCGGGATCGGAATGTTCCAGACACCCTTTTCCAGCCGGTCGCCCGGTCTGTAGGCGCGAAACACCAGGGGTTGTCCCTTTTCGATGACGACAGGCAGCGCGGTGCGGCCGCCGCGCTCATTGATCGAGGCCATCCAGCCGCGCAGATCCGGCTCGCCGCGAAACGGCCAATAGAGGCTGACCATCCGGCCGTCTATATCGCCGATCAGCGCGTCGATGCCGTCCGCGATGCGTGCCGACATGGCGGCGCGCGCGTCGGCTGAGACGGCGAGGCGGGCATTGATGAGCCGCTCGCGCTCGGCCTTGCGCCATCGCCTGACATCCGTCCAGTCGGAGAGCGGCTCCCGATATTCCGGTTCGAGCTCATGCATGAAGCAGGGCGGCGATGCGTATTGGGCCGGCCCTTCGTCGTCGCGATTATCAGCCATGATAGGTTCCTGTCGTGCTGTCTCACGCTATACCTGTGGCAGGGCGCGCTACATGTGCATTCACGACGCGACGCGACGACTCTGGGGCATGTTTCCTGTCCGGCACGATGTTGTTGCAGTGCACAAAAATACCTACATCCCTGAGTGATCGTTCTACGTCGCGAGATGGATGAAATGAGCGAAACCGAGCATCATGTCGTGGTCGTTGGCGCCGGGTTCGGCGGGCTCGAGCTCACCCGCGCGCTGCATGGCGCGCCAGTGCGCATCACCATGATCGACAAGCGCAATCACCATCTGTTCCAGCCGCTGCTGTACCAGGTGGCGACGACGTCGCTGGCAACCTCGGAGGTCGCCTGGCCGATCCGCCATCTCCTGCGCAGGCGCAAGGACGTGACGACGCTTCTCGGCAATGTCACCGGCGTCGACCGCGCCGGCAAGCGCGTGCTGCTCGAAGACGGCAGTGCGATCCCCTATGACACGCTCGTGCTCGCCACCGGCGCGCGCCACGCCTATTTCGGCCATGACGAGTGGGAACCGTTCGCGCCCGGGCTGAAGACGCTCGAGGATGCCACCGCGATCCGGCGCCGCATTCTGCTCGCTTTCGAGCAGGCGGAACGCGAGGCCGA
This sequence comes from Mesorhizobium sp. WSM4935, assembly GCF_029625735.1. Lineage (NCBI taxonomy): Bacteria > Pseudomonadati > Pseudomonadota > Alphaproteobacteria > Hyphomicrobiales > Phyllobacteriaceae > Mesorhizobium > Mesorhizobium sp. WSM4935. The sequence goes on from NZ_JARTVR010000003.1 coordinate 47,956, forward strand.
CCCGACGAAGCGCCAGGCGCTGCTGACGCTGGTCATCGTCGGCGGCGGGCCGACGGGCGTCGAGCTCGCCGGCACCATTGTCGAGCTCGCGCATGACACGTTGCGCGGCGAATTCCGCAACATCGACACGCGTCAGGCACGCGTGGTGCTGATCGAGGCCGGCGACCGAATCCTGGCCAATTTCGCGCCGCAGCTCTCCGATTATGCCCGCAAGGCGCTGGAACGGCTGGGCGTCACCGTCGAGCTTGGGCGCCCGGTGACACAACTCGATGCCGAAGGCGTCGTCTTCGGCGACAAGCGCCTGCCGGCTAGGACGATCATCTGGGCGGCCGGCGTTGCCGCTTCGCCGGCTGCCGAATGGCTGGGGGCGGCGGCCGATCGGGCGGGCAGGGTGCTGGTCGAGCCCGATTTGACGGTGCCGGGCAATCCCGACATCTTCGTCATCGGCGACACCGCGCATGTCTTGAGGCCGGATGGAAAGCCGGTGCCGGGCGTGGCGCCCTCGGCCAAGCAGGAGGGCAAGCATGTCGCCGCGACGATCAAGGCGCGGCTCGCCGGCGACACGGCGACGCGTCCCTTCCAGTACCGGCATGCCGGCGACCTTGCGACAATCGGCAAGCGCGCCGCCGCCATCGATTTCGGCTGGATCAAGCTCACCGGCTGGCTCGCCTGGTGGCTCTGGGGCATAGCGCATATCTATTTCCTGATCGATTTCCGCAACCGCCTGGCGGTCTCGCTTAGCTGGCTATGGATTTATCTCACAGGTCAGCGCAGCGCGCGCCTGATCACCCAGGGCGACGACGACAAAAGCTAATTCTTCGCCTTCATCGACACGTCACCTTGTCGTGATCGAGCCGGGCAAAGCGGACCAGCCGCTCATCAACACAGACTTCCCCTCCTACAATTTCGACGTCATCGACGGTGTCACTTACAGGATCGACCTGTCGCAACCGCCGAAATACGATGCCAAGGGTGGCGTGGCGAATGCCGGTTCCAACCGCATCGTCGACCTGAAATTCGACGGAAAGCCGATTGATCCGGCGGCGAAATTCGTCGTTGCCACCAACAATTACCGCGCCGGCGGCGGCGGCAATTTCCCCGGCATCAACGCTTCGAAGATCATCTACGAGGCGCCTGACACCAACCGCGACGTGATCGTGCGCTATGTCGTCAGCGAAGGCACCATCAACCCGTCCGCGGACGGCAACTGGTCGTTCGCACCGCTGCCCGGCGCCAGCGTCGTCTTCGAGACAGGGCCGAGGGCCAAGGATTTCATCACCGAGGTGAAATCCCTGAAGATCGAGCCTGCCGGCGAAGGCGAGGCAGGCTTCGCCAGGTATCGCATCCCGCTTTGATCCGGCCAACCTAGTGGGCGGTTCGACTAGAGCCGGCCGTGCACTCCGTGCGGCACTGCCTCGCCTCAAGCCGGCACAAAGGCAAAAGCGGCACCAGGCAAAAAGCAGTGAACTGGCAAGATCGCTGCGGCTCCCGCTCTGGTTCCGGCCATTCACATGCGGTAATTTTTAGCCATGCGTTATGTGATCGTCATCGTCGCCATCACCTTCTTCCTGATCTGGGACGGTCTTTACAATCACGGCCACTATCTCGATGTGACCGTGCGGGAAATGTCGCGCATCGTGCGCTACGTCACCGGGTAAGGTCTCGCTGGGTTCGCGCTGCGGGCGCGACATCGTTGCCGGTTGACGTCTGGGCATTGCTCCCACAGAAACCCCGCTGAACCGACGAGCAGGGAGGCTGGCTTGATCCGGCACATCGTTTTCTTCAGCGTGCGGCGCAAGGAAGATATCGAGGCTGTGCGCTCGGGCCTGCAGGCGCTCGGCAATATTCCTCACTCGAAGCATTTCGAGGTGACGCTCAACACCAAGGTCGATCTGTTCTCCAACGCGATCGACGTGGTCGTCTATGCGGAGTTCGAGGACGAGGCCGCCCTTGCCGCCTACAAGGCGCATCCGATTTACGCGGATACAACCAGCAAGGTGAAGCCGTTGCGCGAACTGCGCTATTCGGCCGATATCGTGGCTGCGGCCTGAACCGGCGGAGCGCTTCCCGTCGGTCCGCTGCTCTTGAACCGCGGGCCGGAATGGGGCACATCCCGCCGGCATGATCGAAAGCTCCGCCCATCCGCTCGACCATCTCGTGCTGCCGACACGGAGCCTCGATACCGTACGTTCGCGTCTGACCTCACTTGGCTTTGTTGTCGCGCCCACGGGCATCCACCCGTTCGGCACGGAGAATGCCTGCGTCTTTTTTGCCGACGGCACTTACCTGGAGCCACTTGCTATCGGCAACGAACAGACGACGGACCGCGCCATAGGCGAGGGTAATGTCTTCGTCGCACGCGACCGCCTTTACCGTCAGACCCTTGGCGATGAAGGCTTTTCCGCTGTCGTGTTCGCCACCGCCAATGCCGATGCCGATCATGCGCGCTATGTCGAGGCTGGCCTCTCGGCCGGCGAGATGCTGAGCTTCTCCCGCGCCTTCACCGACGCAAACGGCAAAAGCGACACTGCTTCCTTCAAGCTGGCATTCATATCCGACAAGGAGGCCGATGAGGCGTTTCTCTTTGCCTGCCAGCGCATCAACGCGCCGAAAATCGACCGAACGGCCCTGCAGGCGCACGGTAATGGCGTGACGGGTATTCTCGAAATCGTCGCCGTCAGCGACAGACCAGCCACGCAGATTGGATTGATCGCCACCGCTGCCGGCGCGGATGCAAGCGGCGGCGATGCCGTGCGGCTGCCGAATGCGGTCCTCAGCGTTCTCTCGTCTGAAGACTATGGCTCGCGCTTCGGCTTGATGGCCAAGCCATCACGGCATCTGCGCTTCGTGGCCATCGTCCTCTCGGTGCGCGACAAAGCTGCCGTGATGCGCCTGCTTGCGAAGAACGCCATCGATCACAACATGAGCGGCAAGGATATCGTCGTTGCCCCGGCGCCCGGGCAGGGCGCCGCCTTCATCTTCCGGGAGATCCCATGAGCAAGCCCCTGGCGCCCAATGCATCGGTAACCGTCGGCAAGGTCGTCTTCGCCAACAATGCGCCGCTGTCGCTGATCGCCGGCCCGTGCCAGCTTGAATCGCGCCAGCACGCTTTCGACATGGCCGGCGCGCTGAAGGAATTGACGCAACGTCTGGGTATCGGCCTCGTCTACAAGACAAGCTACGACAAGGCCAACCGCACCTCGCTGTTGGCGACGCGCGGCGCCGGCCTCGACGCGGCGATGCCGATCTTCGACGATCTGCGCAAGGAGTTTGAGCTCCCGGTGCTGACCGACGTCCATACCGAGGAACAATGCGCGATCGTCGCGCCGCATGTCGATGTCCTGCAGATTCCGGCCTTCCTGTCGCGCCAGACCGACATGCTGGTGGCCGCGGCCAAGACCGGCAAGGTCATCAATGTGAAGAAGGGCCAGTTTCTCGCGCCCTGGGACATGAAGAACGTCGTCGCCAAGATCACCGGCTCCGGCAATCCGAACGTGCTTGCCACCGAGCGCGGCGTCTCGTTCGGTTATAACACGCTGGTCTCGGACATGCGCGCGCTGCCGGTCATGGCCGAGATCGGCGCCCCGGTGATTTTCGACGCGACCCATTCCGTCCAGCAGCCCGGAGGACAGGGCGGCTCGTCCGGCGGCGAACGGCGCTTCGTCGAAACGCTCGCGCGCGCGGCCGTTGCCGTCGGCGTGGCCGGTGTCTTCATCGAAACCCATCAGGATCCCGACAACTCGACATCTTCCGACGGTCCAAACATGGTTCCGTTGAAGGACATGCCGGCGCTGCTTGAAAAGCTGATGGCCTTCGACCGGATAGCCAAGGGCCAGTAGGGCGGAACGCAAAAGTCTGGAACCTTAGCCCGCTCCCCTCATTGTCCAGACGGACATTCCAATGAGAGGAGCACAAGAATGACTACTCCGTCTGGCCACACCGAAGCCATCGCCGCTTCACGCGTCATTGGCACTTCGGTTTACAACACCGCTGGCGACAACATCGGCAGCATCGAGGACGTGATGCTCGACAAGATGTCGAACGGCATCATGTTCGCCGTCATCGGCTTCGGCGGCTTCCTCGGCATGGGCGAAAAGTACCACGCAATTCCCTGGGCAAGCCTCGACTATGACGAGAACCAGGGCGGCTACGTCGTGCCGTTCACCAAGGAGCAGCTGAAAGCCGCACCGGCCTATTCCATCGAGGAACTGACCGGTGCCGATGGCGAAGCTGCGCGCGATGCGTCCTTCGAGTATTACCATGTGAAGCCTTATTGGCATTGACAGGCGGCACATCGCGAATCGAAAGGCCCCCGCATACGCGATGCGGGGGCCTTCTCTTCTCGCTCTATTCTGCTGCGTGGAGAGTAGACAATTCCATCGAGCTTTGCTGCGGCTCTTGATGGTCGCATGACGTCAGGAACGCCGCTGCGATCAGGAACAAACTCACGATACCGCTCAACTGGGACATGGCGAAACTCCTCCTGTTTCGCCCCGCGCGAACACGACCATAGATGACAACGGTACGCGACGCGCATGACTTATGATGACAGAAATTTGCGCTTCGTGAATCCGGCCCGCGGCAATAATTGCCAAGCCGCCGATTGCCTTTTGCGCCGCTTTGGCTAAGAGGGGCGCGACGCTTCAATCGATCAATCGGGGACATCGCAATGACCGCCATCATCGACATTGTCGGGCGTGAAATCCTGGACAGCCGTGGCAATCCGACCGTCGAGGTCGATGTGGTGCTGGAAGACGGCTCGATGGGCCGCGCCGCGGTGCCGTCGGGCGCATCGACCGGTGCGCATGAGGCGGTCGAACTGCGCGACGGCGGGCCTCGCTATCTCGGCAAGGGCGTCCAGCGCGCGGTCGAGGCCGTGAACGGCGAGTTGTTCGAGGCGATCGGCGGCATGGAAGCCGAGAACCAGATCCATATCGACCAGACGATGATCGAGCTCGACGGCACCCCGAACAAGAGCCGCCTTGGCGCCAACGCCATCCTCGGCGTGTCGCTGGCGGTCGCCAAGGCCGCGGCCGAGGCCGCCGGCCTGCCGCTCTACCGCTATGTCGGCGGCACGAAGGCGCACATCCTGCCGGTGCCGATGATGAACATCATCAATGGCGGCGCGCATGCCGACAACCCGATCGACTTCCAGGAGTTCATGATCCTGCCCGTCGGCGCGCCGACGCTGCGCGACGGTGTGCGCTGGGGCTCGGAGATCTTCCACACGCTGCGCAAGAAGCTCAAGGACGCCGGCCACAACACCAATGTCGGCGACGAGGGCGGCTTCGCCCCCAACCTGAAGAGTGCGCCGGCGGCGCTCGATTTCATCATGGAATCGATCGAGAAGGCCGGCTTCAAGCCGGGCGAGGATGTCGCGCTCGGCCTCGACTGCGCGGCGACCGAGTTTTTCAAGGACGGCAACTATGTCTATGAAGGCGAGAAGAAGACCCGTGACCCGAAAGCGCAAGCCAAGTATCTCGCCAAGCTGGCTGCCGACTATCCGATCATCACCATCGAGGACGGCCTCGCCGAGGACGACTGGGAAGGCTGGAAGATCCTGACCGACCTGATCGGCAGGAAGGTCCAGCTCGTTGGCGACGACCTGTTCGTCACCAATACGGCGCGGCTGCGCGACGGCATCCGCATGGGCGTCGCCAATTCCATTCTGGTCAAGGTCAACCAGATCGGCTCGCTGACCGAGACGCTCGACGCGGTCGAGACCGCGCACAAGGCCGGCTACACCGCCGTCATGTCGCACCGTTCGGGCGAGACCGAGGATTCGACCATCGCCGACCTCGCGGTTGCCACCAATTGCGGGCAGATCAAGACCGGCTCCCTGTCGCGTTCGGACCGCATGGCCAAATACAACCAGCTTATTCGCATCGAGGAAGAGCTCGGCAAGCAGGCGCGTTACGCCGGTAAGTCGGTGATCAAGGGCTGATCCGGCCTGTTCTGACGATCCTCAAAAAGGGCGGGCCACTCCCGCCCTTTTCGTTTCCGGCCACCGTGCAATGGGTCGTCCGTAACCGTCCATTAAGCACAATCGGGCGAAATAAGACTCATGGTCGCTTGCGTTCGCGGCCGCGAGGGTTCGGGTCATGTGGACACGTCAGCACAAGCAGAGAAACACCGGCAGGCTGATCATCCCCTCGCTCTGCGTGCTATTCCTGGCCTATTTCGGTTTCCATGCCTATCACGGCGAATTCGGCATCTATTCCAAATATCGGCTCGAGGCCCAGGCGGTGGAGTTGCAGGCGCAGCTCGATGCCGTGAAGGCGCGCCGGATTGACTTCGAGCGCCGTGTCCAGCTGATGCACGAAGGCACGCTGGAGAAGGATATGCTTGACGAGCAGGCCCGAAAGGCGCTCAATCTGTCCCAGCCCGACGAAATCACCATCATGCTGCCCGCACCAACGAAATAACCGAACTTCGGTTAATCGTCTTTATTCGCAATGATTCTAATCGCTTAGATGCATGCCAGCCATGCATTTTTCAGCATGGCGCAATGCATTCTTGCATGTTAGCCTCGCGCAAATCGGTGGGGAGGCGATCGATCTCCCTGAATGTCCGCGAAGAGACGCCAACAGGGAGTGACGCATGGCCACCGCCGCCAAAAAAGCGCCCGCCAAATCCAGATCCGACAAACAGCCCAATCTCTCAGCGCCCAAGCCCGCTGATTTCACCAAGGAAGAAGAGCTTTCCGCTTATCGGCACATGCTGTTGATCCGCCGCTTCGAGGAGAAGGCCGGCCAGCTCTACGGCATGGGCTTCATCGGCGGCTTCTGCCATCTCTATATCGGCCAGGAGGCCGTCGTCACCGGCATGAAGATGGCGCTGGTCGAAGGCGACCAGATGATCACCGCCTATCGCGACCATGGCCACATGCTGGCGATGGACCTGTCGCCGCGCGGCGTCATGGCCGAGCTCACCGGGCGCCGCGGCGGCCTGTCGAAAGGCAAGGGCGGCTCCATGCACATGTTCTCCAAGGAGAAGCATTTCTATGGCGGCCATGGCATCGTCGGCGCCCAGGTGTCGCTCGGCACCGGTCTCGCCTTCGCCAACCGCTACCGCGACAACAAGAACGTCTCGCTCACCTATTTCGGTGACGGCGCGGCCAACCAGGGCCAAGTCTATGAAAGCTTCAACATGGCCTCGCTGTGGAAGCTGCCGGTGATCTACATCATCGAGAACAACCGCTACGCCATGGGCACGTCGGTGTCGCGCTCGTCGGCGGAGACCGACTTCTCCAATCGCGGCGCTTCCTTCAAGATCCCCGGCTTCCAGGTCGATGGCATGGACGTTCGCGCCGTGAAGGCCGCGGGCGAGCTCGCCACGGAATGGTGCCGCGCCGGCAATGGCCCGCTAATCCTCGAGATGCAGACCTACCGCTATCGCGGCCATTCGATGTCCGACCCCGCCAAATACCGCTCCAAGGAGGAAGTGCAGAAGATGCGCTCCGAGCACGACCCGATCGAGCAGGTCCGGGTGCGGCTGCTCGACAAGAAGTGGGCAAGCGAGGACGAGCTCAAGGCCATCGACAAGGAAGTCCGCGACATCGTCGCCGACGCCGCCGAATTCGCCCAGAACGACGCCGAGCCGGATCCGTCCGAGCTCTGGACCGACATCGTACTCTAAGGAGAGGGCAAGGACATGCCGATCGAAATTCTCATGCCCGCGCTCTCGCCGACGATGGAAGAGGGCAATCTTTCCAAATGGCTGAAGAACGAAGGCGACAAGGTCGTCGCCGGCGACGTGATCGCTGAGATCGAGACCGACAAGGCGACGATGGAAGTCGAAGCCGTCGATGAGGGCACGCTCGCCAAGATCGTGGTTCCCGCCGGCACTGAAGGCGTCAAGGTCAACGCGGTCATCGCCGTGCTTGCGGTCGATGGCGAAGATGTCGACACGGCCGGCGAAGGTATCGGTGAAGAGGAGCCGCCAACCAAGGCTGAGGCAGCGCCGGCTCCGGCACAAGCCGCGGCAAAACGCGAGGCTCCCGCTCCTGTCGCTGCCGCGCCGAAGACGGAAGCCGCCGCCGATCCGGACATTCCCGCCGGCACCGAAATGGTTTCGACCACGGTGCGCGAAGCGCTGCGTGACGCCATGGCCGAGGAAATGCGCCGCGACGGCGATGTCTTCGTCATGGGCGAGGAGGTTGCCGAGTACCAAGGCGCCTACAAGATCACGCAGGGCCTGCTGCAGGAATTCGGGCCGCGCCGCGTCGTCGACACGCCGATCACCGAGCACGGCTTTGCCGGCGTCGGCGTCGGCGCGGCGATGGCGGGGTTGAAGCCGATCGTCGAGTTCATGACGTTCAACTTCGCCATGCAGGCGATCGACCAGATCATCAATTCTGCCGCCAAGACGCTCTATATGTCCGGTGGCCAGATGGGCGCGCCGATCGTCTTCCGTGGCCCGAACGGCGCCGCGGCCCGCGTCGCCGCTCAGCACTCGCAGTGCTACGCCGCCTGGTACAGCCATATCCCCGGCCTAAAGGTGGTGATGCCCTATACGGCAGCCGACGCCAAGGGCCTGCTCAAGGCCGCGATTCGCGATCCGAACCCGGTCATCTTCCTCGAGAACGAGATCCTCTACGGCCACTCCTTCGAGGTGCCGAAGCTCGACGACTTCGTGCTGCCGATCGGCAAGGCGCGTGTCCACAAGCAGGGCAAGGACGTCACCCTCGTCTCCTTCGGCATCGGCATGACCTATGCGGTCAAGGCGGAGGCCGAACTGCGCGGCATGGGCATCGATGCCGAGATCATCGATCTCAGGACAATCCGGCCGCTCGACTTCGACACGATCATCGCCTCCGTGAAGAAGACCAACCGTCTCGTGGTGGTGGAAGAAGGTTTCCCGCAGAACTCGGTCGGCGATCACATCGCCAACCAGGTCTCGCAGCGCGCCTTCGACTTCCTCGACGCGCCGGTGATCACCATCGCCGGCAAGGATGTCCCGATGCCTTATGCGGCGAATCTGGAAAAGCTGGCTTTGCCCAATGTCGGCGAGGTCGTCGAGGCAGTCAAAGCCGTCACCTATCGCTGAGCCGGTCCGGAGGACATCATGCCAATCAACATCACCATGCCGGCGCTCTCTCCGACCATGGAAGAAGGCAACCTGTCAAAGTGGCTGGTTAAGGAAGGCGATAAGGTTTCGCCGGGCGACGTGATCGCCGAGATCGAGACCGACAAGGCGACGATGGAAGTCGAGGCCGTCGATGAAGGCACGGTCGCCAAGCTGGTGGTGCCGGCCGGCACCGAGGGCGTCAAGGTCAACGCGCTGATCGCCATCCTGGCCGGCGAGGGCGAGGATACCGCCGCCGCGGCCAAGAGCGGCGGCGATGCGGCGCCCAAGGCCGAAGCAACGAAAGCGGAAGCCCCGAAGGCCGAAGCGCCCAAGGAAGCGCCCAAAGCGGCGGCCGCTGCGGCGCCCGCGCCGGCGAAGGCTGAGCCCGGTCCCGCCGCCAACGGCCACGCCGCCGGCGATCGGGTCTTTGCATCGCCGCTGGCCCGCCGCATCGCCAAGGATGCCGGCGTCGACGTGACGGCGCTGACCGGCTCCGGTCCGCATGGCCGCGTGGTGAAGGTCGACGTCGAGGCGGCGATCGCGTCCGGCAGCGCAAAGGCCGCGCCGACTGCGAAGGCGCCCGCCGGCGCTCCGTCCGCTCCGGCTCCTGCTGCGAAGCCGATGTCGGACGACCAGGTGCTGAAGCTGTTCGCCGAAGGCTCCTACGAGCTCGTGCCGCATGACAACATGCGCAAGACCATTGCGCGTCGCCTGGTCGAGGCAAAGTCCACCATCCCGCATTTCTATTTGACGCTGGACTGCGAGCTCGATGCGCTCTTGGCGCTGCGCACGCAGTTGAATGCCGCCGCCCCGATGAGAAAGACCGACAAGGGCGAGGTTCCGGCCTACAAGCTCTCGGTCAACGACCTGGTCATCAAGGCGATGGCCATGGCGCTGATGGCGGTGCCGGATGCCAACGCCTCCTGGACCGAGAACGCCATGGTCAAGCACAAGTACGCCGATGTCGGCGTTGCGGTGTCGATTCCCGGCGGCCTGATCACGCCGATCATCCGCCATGCGGATGAAAAGACGCTGTCGACCATCTCCAACGAGATGAAGGACCTGGCGAGCCGCGCCAGGAGCCGCAAGCTGAAGCCGGAAGAATATCAGGGCGGCACGACGGCGGTGTCCAATCTCGGCATGTTCGGCATCAAGGACTTTGCCGCCGTCATCAACCCGCCGCATGCGACGATCCTGGCGGTCGGCGCGGGCGAGGAGCGGGCGGTGGTGAAGAAGGGCGAGATCAAGATTGCCACGGTCATGTCGGTGACGCTCTCGACCGACCATCGCGCGGTCGACGGCGCGCTCGGCGCGGAGCTGCTGGGCGCCTTCAAGCGCATGATCGAAAACCCGATGGGCATGCTGGTCTAGGAAGGAAAGGCGGTGTGGAAATTCTTCACCGGCCTTTTCGCCTTGATCATTTTCGATCCCCCCGGCGAGCCGTGTGCTCGCCGCGGCGTCAGGCGTTCGCGGCCAGGTTTCGGCAGGGGTGAGGCAACCGCATGAAGACAATTCTGTGCTATGGCGACTCGCTGACCTGGGGCTACGACGCCGCCAGCCTCGGCCGCCATGCGCTCGAAGATCGCTGGCCGAGCGTGCTCGCGGCCGAGCTCGGCGGCGACGTCGAGGTCATCGCTGAAGGTCTCAACGGCCGCACCACGGCCTTCGACGACCATCTGGCCGGTGCCGACCGCAATGGCGCCCGTATTCTGCCGACGATCCTAACCAGCCATGCGCCGCTGGATCTCGTCGTTATCATGCTCGGCTCCAACGACATGAAGCCTTGGATCCACGGCAATCCGGTCGCGGCCAAGCAGGGCATGCAGCGGCTGATCGATATCGTGCGCGGCCATGACTATCCCTTCGACTGGCCGGCGCCGCAGATCCTTATCGTCGCGCCGCCCGCGGTCACCCGCACCGACAATGCCGAATTCAAGGAAATGTTCGCCGGCGGCGACGACGCCTCCAAGCGTCTGGCGCCGCAATATTCCCTGCTGGCCGACGAAGCCGGCTGCGGCTTCTTCGATGCCGGCACGGTTGCCACCACCACGCCGCTCGATGGCGTTCATCTCGATGCCGAGAACACGCGACGTATCGGCCAGGCGCTGGCGCCGCTCGTGCGTGTCATGCTCTCACTCTAACCCCCAGAAAGATCAGGGAGAAAACCCGTGGCTGAATCCTACGACGTCATCATCATCGGCTCGGGCCCCGGTGGCTATGTCACGGCGGTGCGTTCCGCCCAGCTCGGCTTCAAGACGGCGATCGTCGAGCGCGAGCATCTGGGCGGCATCTGTCTCAACTGGGGCTGCATCCCCACCAAGGCGCTGCTGCGCTCGGCCGAGATCATGCATTATTCGGATCACCTCAAGGATTACGGCCTGAAGCTCGAAGGCGGCAAGATCAGCCCGGACACGGCCGCCGTGGTCGACCGCTCGCGAAGAGTGTCACTCAGGCTGAACACCGGCGTCGGCTTCCTGATGAAGAAGAACAAGGTCGATGTCATCTGGGGCGAGGCGAAGCTTTCGAAGGCTCCTTCCGGTGACAAACCGGGCGAGGTCGTCGTTTCGAAGACCGCCAAGAAGGCGATGGAGCCGCAGCCGCCGGTGCCGAAGAACGTCAAGGGCGAGGGTACCTACACCGCCAAGCACATCATCCTGGCGACCGGCGCCCGCCCGCGCGCGCTGCCCGGCATCGAGCCGGACGGCAAGCTGATCTGGACCTATTTCGAGGCCATGGTGCCGAAGGAAATGCCGAAATCGCTGCTGGTCATGGGTTCCGGCGCCATCGGCATCGAATTCGCCTCCTTCTACCGCACCATGGGCGCCGACGTGACCGTGGTCGAGCTGCTGCCGCAGGTCATGCCGGTCGAGGATGCCGAGGTCTCTAAATTCGCGCAGAAGCAGTTCGAGAAACAGGGGATGAAGATCATCCTCGAAGCCAAGGTGACCAAGGTCGAGAAATCAGCCAATTCGGTTACCGCGCATGTCGAGATGAAGGACGGCAAGGTCGAGAAGATCAGCGCCGATCGCATGATTTCGGCGGTCGGGGTGCAGGGCAACATCGAAAATCTTGGCCTGGAAGCGCTCGGCGTGAAGACGGACCGCGGCTGTGTCGTCGTCGACGGCTACGGCAAGACCAATGTGCCCGGCATCTATGCCATCGGCGATGTCGCCGGCCCACCGATGCTCGCCCACAAGGCCGAGCATGAGGGCGTCGTCTGCATCGAAAAGATAGCCAATTTCCCGGGCGTGCACGCCATCGACAAATTGAAGATCCCCGGCTGCACTTATTGCAGCCCGCAGGTCGCGTCCGTTGGCCTGACCGAAGCGAAGGCCAAGGCCGAAGGCAAGGATATTCGCGTCGGCCGCTTCCCCTTCAGTGCCAATGGCAAGGCCATCGCGCTCGGCGAGGACCAGGGCTTCGTCAAGACCATCTTCGACAAGAAGACCGGGCAGCTTCTCGGCGCGCATATGGTGGGCGCGGAGGTGACCGAGCTCATCCAGGGTTTTGTCGTGGCGATGAACCTGGAGACGACCGAGGAAGAACTGATGCACACGATCTTCCCGCATCCGACGCTGTCGGAGATGATGAAGGAGAGCGTGCTCGACGCCTATAGCCGCGCTTTGAACGCATGACAGGTCACCGATTGGTGACAGGCCACCAATCGGTGATGAATCGCCGATCGGCGATAGGTGGCCGATCTGTGCTAAATTGGTCGGGCGAGACTCACACGCGGCAGCCGGAGAAAACTGACGGCAAGGCAGTTCATATCCGGATGCATTTTCATCTGATCGAGGAGGAATTGGCACATGCATATGAATGGCGTCGGCTGGATCACGGCCATCATCGTCGGCGGTCTGGCGGGTTGGTTCGCCGAAATGGTTATGAAGAGCAACACCGGCATCTTCATGAACATCATCATGGGCATCGTCGGCGCCGTGGTGCTGAACGCGATCCTGCAGGCTCTGAACATCCAGTCCTTCGGCGTCGGCTGGGTCGCCTATCTGATCACCGGTTTCATCGGCGCCTGCCTGCTGATCTTCGTGGGGCGGCTTGTTCGGCGCTGAACGCATGCCGCTATGCGGAAAAGGCCGTGGCGGCATGCGCCGGCGCGGCCTTTTTCTTTGCCTCGAAAAGTCTTAGATGACGAAGGACAGGCGGCCGCCGACACCGCGGCCGCGAAGGATTTGAAATGGTCACAGTCGTAGACACGATCGCCAACCGGCCGCGCCCGCGGCATCCCGAGAAGGCGCACAGGCCCGACCAGGAGGTGCTGCGCAAGCCCGACTGGATCCGCGTCAAGGCGCCGGTTTCCAAAGGCTATGCCGAAACGCGCGAGATCGTGAAATCGCACAAGCTGGTGACGGTGTGCGAGGAAGCCGGCTGCCCGAATATCGGCGAATGCTGGGACAAGAAGCACGCCACCTTCATGATCATGGGCGAGATCTGCACGCGCGCCTGCGCCTTCTGCAATGTCGCGACCGGCATCCCGACGGCGCTCGATCCCGATGAGCCGGCACGCGTGGCGCACGCCGTCAGGCAAATGGGGCTGAGCCACGTCGTCATCACCTCCGTCGACCGCGACGATCTGGCCGACGGCGGCGCGCAGCATTTCGCCGACGTTATCCACGCCATCCGCGCGGCGGCACCTTTGACGACGATCGAGATCCTGACGCCCGACTTCCTGCGCAAGGACGGCGCGCTGGAGATCGTCGTTGCGGCCAAGCCCGACGTCTTCAACCACAATCTCGAAACCGTGCCGTCGAACTACCTGACGGTCCGTCCCGGCGCGCGTTATTTCCACTCGATTCGGCTTTTGCAGCGGGTCAAGGAACTCGACCCGTCGATCTTCACCAAATCCGGCATCATGGTCGGCCTCGGCGAGGAGCGGAACGAGGTGCTGCAATTGATGGACGATCTGCGTTCGGCCAATGTCGACTTCATGACCATCGGCCAGTATCTGCAGCCTTCCAAGAAGCATCATCCGGTGATTCGCTTCATTCCGCCGGACGAGTTCAAGTCCTATGAGACGATCGGCAAGACCAAGGGTTTTCTCCTCGTCGCGTCGAGCCCGCTGACGCGCTCCTCGCACCATGCCGGCGAGGATTTCGCCAGGCTGCGCGCGGCGCGCGAGGCGCAGCTGGCGAAGGCCAGCTGACCTTCAATGCCGAAATTCGAGGCGACACGCCGCGTCGCGCATACGCCGCAAGAGATGTTCGCGCTGGTGGCTGACATCGAGGCCTACCCGCAATTCCTGCCGCTCTGTGAATCGCTCACCGTGCGCTCGCGCAAAGAGCGCGACGGCCGCACCATCCTGGTCGCCGACATGAGCATCGGCTACAAGGCGATCCGCGAGACCTTCACGACGCAGGTGCTGCTGAAGCCCGACGAGAACGCGATCGATGTCAAATACATCGACGGCCCGTTCAAATATCTGAGCAACATCTGGCGCTTCGATCCCGCCGAGGGTGGCTGCGAGGTGCATTTCTTCATCGACTACGAATTTAAGAGCCGCATCCTGGGCGCTCTGATGGGCACGATGTTCGACCGCGCTTTCCGCATGTTCTCGGAAGCCTTCGAGAAGCGCGCCGACGTCATCTACGGCGCGAAACCGGCCTAACGTTCGCCAAGCGTCCGCAATCCGAGTTGCAGCGCATGCCGCACCGTCTCATGCCGGATGAATTCGCGGCCCTTTTGGCCGAACAATTGTTGTTCGGCGACCACCGGCTGCCCGGCCAATGCAACCCCGAACCAGACCAGACCGACCGGCTTGTCCGCCGAGCCGCCGCTGGGGCCGGCAATGCCGGTGACGGCGAGGGACAGGCTTGCTTGCGAATGCGTCAGCGCGCCTGCCGCCATCTCCAGCACGGTCTCGCGCGAGACCGCGCCATGCGCGTCGAGCGTGGCTGCGGAGACGCCGAGCATCTCCATCTTGGCTTCGTTGGAATAGGTGATGAAGCCACGATCGACCACTGCGGAGGACCCGGCGATGTCGGTGAGCGCGGCGATGATCAGGCCGCCGGTGCAGCTCTCGGCCGTCGCCAGCATGATGCTGCGTTGCTGGCAGGCCTGGAGCAATGCAATGGCGAGTTCGGCGTTGCTCATGCCGGCACTTCTCCCGGATAGACGACGCTGGCCGTGGCGATCGCGGCAATGCCTTCGCCGCGCCCGACAAAGCCGAGCTTCTCGTTGGTCGTGGCCTTGATCGAAATGCGCTCGGGCGCAATGCCGAGCATGGCCGAAAGCGCCTCCGTCATCGCCGCGCGATGCGGCCCCACGCGCGGTGCCTCGCAGATCAGCGTGATGTCGGCATTGGCGATGCGGCCGCCGCGCTCACGCACCAGCTTCGCCGCGTGCTCGACGAAGATCTTCGAGGCCGCCCCCTTCCATTGCGGGTCCGATGGCGGGAAATGCGTGCCGATGTCGCCGGCGCCGCAGGTGGCAAGCAGCGCGTCGGTCAGCGCATGCAGCCCGACATCGGCGTCCGAATGGCCAGAGAGTTTTCGCTCATAGGGAATGGCGACGCCGCAGAGCGTCACATGGTCGCCGGGCTCGAACGCATGCACGTCGTAGCCATTGCCGGTGCGAATATCCGGGAAGCGCTGCTGTGCGTTCGAGAGCCGCTGGTCGGCCAATGCAATGTCCCTTGCCCAGGTGAGTTTGACGTTGTCCGGCGATCCGGGAACGATCTTGACCGGTATCTGTGCCCATTCGGCGATCGCCGCGTCGTCGGTGAACTCGCTCTTGCCCAGATGATGCGCCTTCTCATGCGCGGCGAGCAGCGGCCAGAACGGAAAACCCTGCGGCGTCTGCGCGGCATGAAGGCCGGCCCTCGACACCGTCTCGTCGATCATGCCGGTGGCCGATTCTCGCTTCAGCGTATCGGCGACGGGCAGCGCCGGCAACGCGCCCTGGCGCTCGCCGATGGCCTCTATGGTGCGGTCGATCAGCCCGGCGTCGACGAACGGGCGTACGGCGTCATGCACCAGCACTTTTGCCGGTGCCTGCTCCCGCAGCGCTAAGAGGCCGAGACGGACGGATGCCTGGCGCGAGGGGCCGCCGATAACAGTGATGAGACGCTCGGCATGCGCCCCCGCCGCGCGCTGCAAAAGCTCGGCATCGTCGGCATGGATGGCGACGACGACCGGCCCTATCAGGGGATGGGAAAGGAACATATCCAACGTATGCGCAATGACGGCACGACCGCCGATGCGCTGATACTGCTTCGGGCCGTCGGCCTGTCCGGCGCGCGCACCGCGGCCGGCGGCGACGATCACCACCCCGATCCCGCCGCGTGGGGACGCCGCTTGCTTTTCGCTTGCCTCGCTCATTCCGATCGGTCCTAGAGCCGGATGATTTCAGGTCGATTCGACCTGAAATCTGAATCCGTCTCTAAATCAAAGAAGTAGAGCATGATGTCGGCCGAAAACCGCTCACACTTTTCGGCATCATGCTCTAGTCGGGGTGATGGCCGAAGGCCAGCTTTTTCCAAAATGCGCCTTAATGTGACGTCATTGCGCGTTGCACAATGCCGCACTTCTGGCTAGAGAATGTGCAATGATCGAACATGCTTGGTTTTTGTGCATGGCTGAATTGACCACATTGGCATCGCCACTCGATGTCGGCGGCGTGAAAATCCGCAACCGGGTTTTCCTCGCGCCGATGTCCGGCATCACCGACGAGCCCTTCCGGCAGCGCGCCCACGCGCATGGCGCGGGGCTGGTCGTGTCGGAAATGGTGGCGAGCGGCGAGCTGGCCAAGGGCCGGGCGGGCTGCGAGCTCCGCATCCGCCATTCCGGCCTACCGGTGCATATGGTTCAGTTGGCCGGCCGCGAGGCGGTGCATATGGGCGAAGGCGCGCGAATCGCGGCGGGCGAGGGCGCTGATATCATCGATATCAACATGGGCTGCCCGGCGAAGAAGGTGACCGGCGGGTATGCCGGCTCGGCACTGATGCGCGATCTCGACCATGCGCTTTCGCTGATCGAGGCGGTAGTCGCGGCCGTTTCGGTGCCGGTCACCGTCAAGATGCGGCTCGGCTGGGACGAAAGCGCGCTCAATGCGCCGATGCTGGCGCGCCGCGCCGAGCAGGCCGGCGCCAGGATGGTGACGGTGCACGGCCGCACGCGCTGCCAGTTCTATCAGGGCAAGGCCGACTGGCGCGCCATCGCGCGCGTCAAGCAAGCCGTCTCGATTCCGGTGGTGGCCAATGGCGATGTCGGCTCGCCGGAAGAAGCGGCGACAATCCTCGAGCAGTCCGGCGCCGACGCGGTGATGATCGGCCGCGCGCATTATGGCGCGCCCTGGACCGCCGGCGGCATCGCCACGACCGCCGCCGGCGCAGGCGCGCAAGGCACCCCGCAAACGCCGCAAGCGATCGCCGATTACGTCGTCTCGCATTACGAGGACATGCTCTCGCTCTATGGCATCGAAAGCGGGCTGCGCCAGGCGCGCAAGCATCTGGGCTGGTATCTCGACCGTCATGCTCCCGATGTTTCAGCCGAGCAACGCAAACGCATCCTCACATCGTTCGAACCGGCCGAGGTCGTGGCGGAATTGCGCCGGGCACTTTCCGAGGGCGCTGCGACCTCTGGCCTACGGAGCGCAGCATGAAGGCCGATGTCCCCCAGCAGGCCGATATGGCGGATGCCGCCAATATCGTGCTCAACACCATCCGCCGCCCGGTCATAATGGTCGACCCCGACGGCTTCATCACTTTCGCCAATGCCGATGCCGAGGACTTCTTCCGCTCCAGCGCAAATATGCTTGCCCGCAACACGCTCTCCAAGCTGGTGCCCTTCGGCAGCCCGTTGCTGACGCTGGTCGACCAGGTGCGCGAGCGCCGCGCGCCGGTCAATGAATACCGTGTCGATGTCTCCTCGCCGCGCCTCGGCATCGAGAAGATGGTCGATCTCTATGTCGCACCGGTGCCGGAGTTCCCGGGCTCGGTCGTCGTCATGTTCCAGGAACGGTCGATGGCCGACAAGATCGACCGCCAGATGACGCATCGGGGTGCTGCGCGCTCCGTCACCGGACTTGCCGCGATGCTCGCGCATGAGATCAAGAACCCGCTCTCCGGCATCCGCGGCGCCGCTCAACTGCTCGAGCTTTCCGCGTCCGACGAAGACCGCGCGCTGACCCGCCTGATCACCGACGAGACAGACCGCATCGTCTCGCTGGTCGACCGCATGGAGGTGTTTTCCGACGAGCGGCCGATCGAGCGCTATCCGGTCAACATCCACGTCGTTCTGGATCACGTAAAAGCGATCGCCAAGAATGGTTTTGCGAGGCGGATCAAGATTTTGGAGGAATATGATCCATCATTGCCTCCGGTCTTCGCCAACCGCGACCAGCTGATCCAGGTCTTTCTCAACCTGGTCAAGAACGCCGCCGAGGCGATCGGCGCCGACCCGCAGGGCGAGATCGTGCTGTCGACGGCTTTCCGTCCGGGCATCCGCGTCTCGGTACCTGGCACGCAGGACCGTGTCTCGCTGCCGCTGGAATTCTGCGTGCATGACAACGGCCCCGGCGTTTCCGAGGACATCCTGCCGATTCTGTTCGATCCGTTCATCACCACCAAGCCGAACGGCTCCGGCCTCGGGCTGGCGCTGGTCGCCAAGATCGTCGGCGAGCATGGCGGCATCATCGAATGCGATTCGACGCCGCGCGGCACCACTTTCCGCGTCCTGATGCCGGCCTGGAAAGAGACGTCGCAGGGCTCGGGCGACGAAGCTGAAGGAGACCGCAAATGAGCGCTCGCGGCAATATCCTGGTCGCCGACGACGATGCGGCGATCCGCACCGTGCTCAACCAGGCGCTGTCGCGCGTCGGCCACGAGGTGCGCGTGACGTCGAATGCCTCGACGCTCTGGCGCTGGGTGGCGGCGGGCGAGGGCGATCTGGTCATCACCGACGTGGTGATGCCGGACGAGAACGCCTTCGACATGCTGCCGCGCATCAAGAAGGCGCGACCCGAGCTGCCGGTCATCGTCATGAGCGCCCAGAACACCTTCATGACCGCCATCCGCGCCTCCGAGACCGGCGCCTACGAATATCTGCCGAAGCCTTTCGACCTCACCGAGCTGCTCAACATCGTCAACCGGGCGCTGGCCGAGCCGAAGCGGCCGAAGCTCGATGCCCGCGCTGAAGACCAGCCTGAGACGATGCCGCTGGTCGGCCGCTCCGCCGCCATGCAGGACATCTACCGCATGCTGGCGCGCATGATGCAGACCGACCTCACGGTCATGATCAGCGGCGAGTCCGGCACCGGTAAGGAGCTGGTGGCGCGCGCGCTGCATGAATATGGCCGCCGTCGCGGCGGCCCGTTCGTGGCCATAAACATGGCGGCGATTCCGCGCGACCTCATCGAATCGGAACTATTCGGCCACGAGAAGGGCGCCTTCACCGGGGCGCAGAACCGTTCCAGCGGCCGTTTCGAGCAGGCTGAGGGCGGCACGCTGTTTCTCGACGAAATCGGCGACATGCCGATGGAGGCGCAGACGCGGCTGCTGCGGGTGCTGCAGCAGGGCGAATACACCACGGTGGGCGGCCGCACGCCGATCAAGACCGATGTGCGCATCGTCGCGGCCACCAACAAGGACCTGCGCACGCTCATCAACCAGGGCCTATTCCGCGAAGACCTGTTCTACCGCCTCAATGTCGTGCCGCTCAGGCTGCCGGCGCTGCGCGAGCGTTCCGAGGACATTCCCGATCTGGTGCGGCATTTCTTCAAGCAGGGCGCCAGCGAGGGCTTGCAAACCAAGCGCATTTCGTCCGGCGGCATCGAGCTCATGAAGCGCTATCCCTGGCCGGGCAATGTGCGCGAGCTGGAAAATCTGGTGCGCCGGCTGGCCGCCCTCTACTCGCAGGACGAGATTTCGTCGGAGATCATCGAATCCGAGCTCAAGACCGGCGAAAGGCCGGTCGTGCCGGACGGCGGCGCGCTCATTCCCGACGATCTGTCGATCGGCCAGGCGGTCGAGCATTTCCTGCAGCGTTATTTCGCCTCCTTCGCCGGCGAATTGCCGCCGGCCGGGCTCTACCAGCGCATTCTTGCCGAGGTCGAGTATCCGCTGGTGCTGGCTTCGATGACGGCTACGCGCGGCAACCAGATCAAGGCCGCGGAGCTTCTGGGGCTCAACCGCAACACGCTGCGCAAGAAGATTCGCGAACTCGGCGTCAACGTCTACAAGTCGTCGAGGCAGCCGTAGCGTCACTTCGTCCTTTCGGCGAATTTTTGCCCGGGAAAGATTATCTTCCCGGCCACACTTGTTGCATAATCGCCACAATGCGTTGCATACATCCGACGCTATGACCGACTCTGTACCGCGACATGGCAGCTGAGGCTCCGACCCTGAACCAACCGCTTTTCAACCAGACCGGCACGCGTGATGGGCGACGCTTGCTGGCGTTGCCAGGCGTGGTAGCGATTGCCGGCGCGATGATCACGGCGGCCATCTCGTTTGCGATCCTGGTCGGCGCAACACCGATCGCGCCGAACGCCGACGCGACCTGGGCCTTGATCGCGGCCAATGCCGTCTTTGTCCTGTTCCTCATCGCCTTGATCGCCCGTGAGGTGCGCCGCATTGTCCTGGCGCGGCGCCACGGCAGGGCTGCCTCGCGGCTCCATGTGCGCATCGTCGCCATGTTCGCGCTGGTCGCCGCCATTCCGGCCATCATGGTGGCGATCATCGCTTCGATCACGCTCGATATCGGCCTCGACCGCTGGTTCGAAATCCGCACCAAGACGATCGTCAACTCGTCGCTGTCGATAGCCGACGCCTATGTGCAGGAGAATGCGCGCAACCTGCAGGGCACGACATTGTCCATGGCATATGATCTCGATGCCTCGCGCACGCTCTATGGCCTCGACAAGGGCGGTTTCCTCGACCTGTTGAACAAGGAAGCCGTGGGCCGCGGACTGGCGCATGCGGCCCTGATCAAGCCTGACGGCTCGTTCGTCATGAACGCCAAGACCGATGCCGATTTTCCCATGCCGGAGCCGCCCGCGGGCGCTGTCGACACCGCGGCCGACGGCAAGCCGGTGCTGATCGAGCCGCGCACCCGCAACATCATGGGCGCCATCATCAAGCTGCGCGAGCTCGACGGGCTTTTCCTCTATACGATCCGCCTGGTCGATCCTGACGTGATCAAGGCGCGCCAGATCGTCAGGTCCAACACCGACGAATACCGCAACCTGGAGGACAACCGCCGCACCTCGCAAGTCGCCTTCGCGCTGCCTTATCTGTCGCTCACGCTGATCATCACGCTGTCGGCGATCTGGACCGGGATTGCGGTCGCCGACCGGCTTGTGCGGCCGATCCGCCAGCTGATCGGCGCCGCCGACGAGGTGGCGACCGGCAATCTGGACGTTGCCGTTCCCGTGCGCCAGTCCGATGGCGATGTCGCCTCGCTCGGCGAGACCTTCAACAACATGATCCTGGAGCTCAAGTCGCAGCGCAATGAGCTGCTCTCGGCCAAGGATCTGATCGATGAGCGCCGGCGTTTCTCCGAGGCGGTGCTCGCCGGCGTCACCGCCGGCGTCATCGGTGTCGACCCTTACGGCATCATCACCATCGTCAATCGCTCGGCAGAGACCATGCTGGCGATTTCGGCGAATGCGACGCTCGGCCAGAACCTTTCGGCGGTCCTGCCGCTTGTCGGCCGCGTCTTCGAGATCGGACGGCAGTCCGGAAAGCCGGTCTATCGCGAGCAGGTGACTTTCTTCCGCACCGGTCTGGAGCGCACCTTCAATGTCCAGGTCACGGTCGAGTCCGGCGACGACGGCGAGGAGGAGAAATCCTATGTGGTCACCGTCGACGACATCACCGATCTCGTCCAAGCGCAGCGTTCGTCTGCCTGGGCGGATGTGGCGCGGCGTATCGCGCATGAGATCAAGAACCCGCTGACGCCGATCCAGCTCTCGGCCGAACGCATCAGGCGCCGCTACGGCAAGGTCATCACCGAGGACCGGGAGGTCTTCGACCAGTGCACCGACACCATCATCCGCCAGGTCGAGGACATCGGCCGCATGGTCGACGAGTTCTCGGCCTTTGCCCGCATGCCGAAGCCGGAGATGAAGGCAATCGACCTTCGTGAGTCGTTGCGCGAGGCGTCTTTCCTGGTCGAGGTCAGCCGCTCCGACATCGTCTTCGAACGCGACTTCGGCAGCGAGCCGCTGAAAGGCACTTTCGACAGCCGCCTGATGGCGCAGGCCTTCGGCAACGTCATCAAGAACGCGGCCGAGGCGATCGACGGACTTGATGCGCAAGACCGTTCGGACGGCACAATCCGGATTCAGGCCGGACGCCAAGATGGCGCCATAAGAATCGATGTTATCGACAACGGCAAGGGGCTGCCGCGCGAGAATCGCCAAAGGCTTCTCGAGCCCTATATGACGACGCGCGAAAAGGGCACCGGACTTGGCCTCGCTATCGTCAAGAAGATTGTGGAAGACCATGGCGGCCGTCTCGAATTGCACGACGCGCCAGAGGATTTCCATGGCGGCCGGGGCGCGATGATCTCGATCATCCTGCCGCCGGCGACGGTCGCAGCCGCGCCGCCACGCGGTGAAGGCCGAAACGAACACGAACGAGAAACTGAAAAGGTCGATAATGGCGTCTGACATTCTCATCGTCGATGACGAGGAAGACATCCGCGAACTTGTCGCCGGTATACTGAGCGACGAGGGTCATGAAACCCGTACGGCGCATGATGCCGACAGCGCGCTTGCGGCGATCGCCGATCGCGCGCCGCGGCTGATTTTCCTCGACATCTGGCTGCAGGGCTCGCGCCTTGACGGCCTGGCGCTGCTCGACGAGATCAAGACCATGCATCCGAACATGCCGGTGGTGATGATCTCCGGCCATGGCAACATCGAAACGGCGGTGTCGGCCATCCGGCGTGGCGCCTACGACTTCATCGAGAAACCGTTCAAGGCCGATCGCCTGATCCTGATCGCCGAGCGCGCCCTGGAAACGTCCAAGCTGCGGCGCGAGGTCTCCGACCTCAAGCAGCGCAGCGGCGAGACCTTCGACCTGATCGGCATGTCGTCGGCGATGAGCCAGTTGCGGCAGACCATCGAGCGCGTCGCGCCGACCAACAGCCGCGTCATGATCGTCGGCCCTTCCGGCTCCGGCAAGGAACTGACGGCGCGCGCCATCCACGCGCTGTCGTCGCGCAAGAGCGGTCCATTCGTGACACTGAGCGCGGCCACCATCACGCCCGAGCGCATGGAGATCGAGCTGTTCGGCACCGAATCGAACGGCACCGAACGCAAGGTCGGCGCGCTGGAAGAAGCGCATCGCGGCATCCTCTACATCGACGAAGTCGCCGATATGCCGCGCGAGACGCAAAACAAGATCCTGCGCGTGCTGGTCGAGCAGCAATTCGAGCGTGTAGGCGGCACCAAGCGCGTCAAGGTCGATGTCCGTATCATTTCGTCCACCTCGCAAAACCTCGAGGCGATGATCGCCGACGGCCGCTTCCGCGAGGACCTATACCATCGCCTGGCGGTGGTTCCGGTCATGGTGCCGGGGCTCGCCGAGCGGCGCGAGGACATCCCTTACCTCGTCGACAATTTCATGAAGCAGATCGCGCGCCAGGCCGGCATCAAGCCGCGCCGCATCGGCGACGATGCGCTGGCCGTGCTGCAAGCGCATAACTGGCCGGGCAATGTTCGCCAGTTGCGCAACAATGTCGAACGGCTGATGATCCTGGCGCGGGGGGAAAATCCCGACGCCCCGATTACCGCCGACCTTCTGCCTTCCGAGATCGGCGACGTCATGCCACGCACGCCTAACCAGTCGGACCAACACATCATGGCGCTGCCGCTGCGCGAAGCACGCGAGCAGTTCGAGAAGGACTATCTGATCGCCCAGATCAACCGCTTCGGCGGCAACATATCGAAGACGGCCGAGTTCATCGGCATGGAACGATCGGCGTTGCATCGCAAGTTGAAGTCGCTCGGGGTCTAAAGCAATTCCAGGAAAGTGTGCAGCGGTTAGGCTCTGCGGCTTCGCCGGAGCCTTCCGTCCGGAATTGCACGGGACTCCAAAACCGGCTTGGCCCACGCGATTGTTCATTACGGCGGGGGCGGAATCACCCTAAGAAAGTCGGATATTTCCCTGAGGATTCCCATGCCGCGCATTGCCTATGTCAACGGGCGCTACGTCGTCCATGCCCAAGCCAGCGTCCATATCGAGGACCGCGGCTACCAGTTCGCCGACGGCGTCTATGAGGTCTGCGAAGTGGCCCGAGGCCATATCGTAGACATGCCGCGCCATCTTGCCCGGCTCAAACGTTCGCTCAAGGAACTGTCGATTGCCTGGCCGGTCTCGGAAGGCGTGCTGCCGATGCTGCTGCGCGAGGTGGTCAATCGCAACGGCGTGGTCAACGGCCTTGTCTATGTGCAGGTGACGCGCGGCGTCGCCAGCCGCGAATTCATCTTTCCGCCCGCAGGCACGAAGCCTTCCCTGGTCATAACCGCCAGAAAGGCCGATCCGGCTGCCAGTGCGAAGCGGGCGGAGACCGGCATCAAAGTCATCACCGTTCCAGAGAATCGCTGGGACCGCGTCGACATCAAAAGCACGGGCCTTTTGCCCAATGTGCTCGCCAAGCAGAAGGCCAAGGAAGCAGGAGCCCATGAAGCCTGGTTCGTCGACACCGACGGCAACGTCAAGGAAGGCGGCTCGTCAAACGCCTGGATCGTCACCCGCGACGGCGTCCTGGTGACCCGGCCGGCGGAGCACGGCATCCTGCGCGGCATCACCCGCACGACGCTCTTCGATGTCGCCGCCAAGCTCGGCCTCACGATCGAGGAGCGCGGTTTTTCGGTGGCCGAAGCCAAGGCGGCGCGCGAAGCTTTCATCAGTTCCGCAACCACAATCGCCATGCCGGTGGTCGAAATCGACGGCGCGCCGATCGCAAATGGCCATCCCGGTTCCATGACACTTTCGTTGCGGCAGGCCTTTTTTGACATTGCGGAAAAAAGTCCAGCCTGATAACCGCAAAGGTGGAATGAATCTCAACTATCTCGTTCTGCTTGTCGTTCAGGCGGCAAGAGGGAGTTTGCGCGCTTGACAGACGCCGCGTAATTTGGCGCATTGGCCCGCAGACCGAAGGGGATCGGCGAAAGACAAGAAAAATGGCGGAACGATCGCAAAACCTTCAGGACCTGTTCCTGAATTCAGTTCGCAAGAGCAAAAATCCACTTACCATCTTCCTCATCAACGGCGTGAAGCTGACTGGCGTCGTCACTTCGTTCGACAATTTTTGTGTGTTGTTGCGGCGTGACGGACACTCCCAGCTCGTTTACAAGCACGCCATTTCCACGATCATGCCGAGCCAGCCGGTTCAGATGTTCGATGGCGAGGAAAGCCAGGGCGCCTGATTGGCACGTGAGAAAGACGCGGACCGCAGCGTTCGCGGAAAACAAGGACATCAACTTGGGCCGGAAGCCAAGGATCCGACCCGGGCTGTTGTTATTGTGCCGGTGCTTGCCCGCCAGCCGCGCGGTGACGATGAGTCGAGCCGACCGCGTCTGAGTCGTTCGGCGGATGCACGCCACGACGAAGCGGTTGGTCTGGCCAGCGCCATCGACCTCAACCCGGTTCACACGGCGGTGGTGACGGTCGCCGATCCGCGGCCTGCGACGCTGCTCGGCAGCGGCAAGGTTGCCGAATTCGCCGACATCGTGAAGGAGCGCAAGGCGGAACTGGTCATCGTCGACCATCCGCTGACGCCGGTGCAGCAGCGCAATCTCGAAAAGGAACTGAACGCCAAGGTGCTCGACCGCACCGGGCTGATCCTCGAGATCTTCGGCGAGCGGGCGCGCACCAAGGAAGGCACGCTGCAGGTCGAGCTTGCGCATCTCAACTACCAGAAGGGCCGGCTGGTGCGCAGTTGGACCCACCTCGAACGGCAGCGCGGCGGCGCCGGTTTTCTCGGCGGCCCGGGCGAAACCCAGATCGAATCCGACCGCCGCATCCTGCAGGACAAGATCACCAAGCTGAAGCACGAGTTGGAAACGGTGCGGCGCACGCGCGACCTGCATCGCGCCAAGCGCAAGAAGGTGCCGTTTCCGGTGGTGGCGATCGTCGGCTACACCAACGCCGGCAAGTCGACGTTGTTCAACCGGCTGACCGGGGCAGGGGTGCTGGCCGAGGACATGCTTTTCGCGACGCTCGACCCCACCTTGCGGCGCGTGCGGCTGCCGCACGGCACGCCAATTATCCTGTCGGACACGGTCGGCTTCATCTCCGACCTGCCGACGCATCTGGTCGCCGCCTTTCGGGCAACGCTAGAAGAGGTGGTCGAAGCCGATCTGGTGCTGCATCTGCGCGACATCTCCGATCCGGACACGGCGGCCCAGGCGGAAGATGTCGAACGCATCCTTGGCGATCTCGGCGTCGACGCCGCCGACACGAACCGCGTGATCGAGGTCTGGAACAAGATCGACCTGCTCGACGAAGGCAACCGCGAGCGGCTGCTTGCCGAAGGCGCAAGCGGCAGGAGGCCGCCGATCGCCATTTCGGCGGTGACCGGGGAGGGACTGGACACGCTGAAAGCGCTCATCGAGGCGCGCGTGTCGGGCGAGCTGGAAACGATGACGGTGACATTGA
The DNA here is from genome assembly GCF_029625735.1 of Mesorhizobium sp. WSM4935. Lineage (NCBI taxonomy): Bacteria > Pseudomonadati > Pseudomonadota > Alphaproteobacteria > Hyphomicrobiales > Phyllobacteriaceae > Mesorhizobium > Mesorhizobium sp. WSM4935. The sequence continues at coordinate 74,645 of NZ_JARTVR010000003.1, forward strand.
GCCCGGCCCAGCTCGGCCAGGTCGACTGGCTCTACCGCAATGGCGACGTCATTTCGCGCACCGACAATGAAGACGGCAGCGTCACCCTTTCACTGACGGCCACGCACAGCGCCAGGCACGAGATAGAGAACCGCCTGCATCGCAAGAGCGGCAGCTAACCGGCTGATTACTTTGCGCCTTTGGCCTGCTGCCAGAGCGCTTCCATCTCATCGAGCGTTGCCTTCTCCAGCGAACCGCCCGAAGCTGCCAAGGCTTGCTCCACATAGTGGAAGCGCGAGCGGAACTTTTCATTGGTGCCGCTGAGCGCCGCTTCCGCATCGAGCTTGAGGTGGCGGCCGAGATTGACGACGGCAAACAGCATGTCGCCGAACTCGTCCTTGATCGGCGCGGCGTCGCCCGTGGCAAGCGCCTCGCGCAATTCGCCGATCTCTTCCTCGATCTTGTCGAGAATCGGTGCCGCCTCGCTCCAGTCGAAGCCGACACGCGCGGCTTTCTCCTGCAGTTTCAGCGCACGCGTCAGGGCAGGGAGCGCCACCGGAACGCTGTCGAGAAAGCCCTTGCCGTGATCTTCCGGATCGAGCCCGCGCGCGATGCGGGCGTCGCGCTTCTCGGCCTTTTCGGCGGCCTTGATCTTTTCCCACATGCCCTTGGCCATGCCGGCGCTGCGCGCCTTCTCGTCGCCGAAGACATGCGGATGGCGGCGGATCATCTTGGTGGTGATGGCTTCAACGACATCGCCGAAAGCGAACTCGCCGATCTCCTCGGCCATCTGTGCGTGGTAGACGACTTGCAGCAGCAGGTCGCCCAGTTCCTCGCGCAGATCATCGAAGTCGCCGCGCGCGATCGCGTCGGCCACTTCATAAGCTTCCTCGATCGTGTAGGGCGCGATGGTCGAGAAATTCTGCTCGATATCCCAGGGGCAGCCGGTCTTCGGCGTCCTGAGCGCCGCCATGATCTCGATCAGCCGGGAAATGTCTTTCGAGGGTTTCATCCTGCAGACCCTAGCGCGCAGCGCGGCGGGCGACCAATCCCGCCGGCCGGCAAAAACCCATTGTCCACAGTTGCGCGGGCCCTTAGTCGAGCACTGAGACGATCGCCTTGGCGAGATCGTCCATGCCGTCCTCGGGCAGGCCGGCCACGTTGATGCGGCTGTCGCCGACCATATAGACGGCATGCTCGGTGCGCAGGCGCTCGACCTGCGCCTCGGCCAGCCCAAGCCTCGAAAACATGCCGCGATGGCTGGCAACGAAATCGAAGCGGTCGGAGTTGGACTGGCGCCGAAGCGCCTCGGTGAAGGCCACGCGCAGCCTGAGCATGCGCAGCCGCATCTCCTCGAGCTCCGTCTCCCAGTCCTTCCTCAGTGCAGCGTCTTCGAGCACCATGCGCACCGCCGCCGCGCCATGGTCCGGCGGCATCGAATAGAGCGCCCGCGCGGCCGCCAGCATCTGGCTCATCGCCACATCCGCTTGGGCGCCGTCCTTGGCCATGATCATCGCGGCGCCCACGCGGTCGCGATAAACGGCGAAATTCTTCGAGCAGCTCGAGGCGACGACCATTTCCGGCACCTTGCCGGCCAGCAGCCGCAGGCCGGCGGCGTCGGCGTCGAGGCCCTCTCCAAAGCCCTGATAGGCGATGTCGACGAAAGGCATGAGACCGCGCTCCAGGAGAACGTCGGCAACCCTGGCCCACTGCGCGGCATCGAGGTTGGCGCCGGTCGGGTTGTGGCAGCAGCCATGCAGCAGCACGACTTCGCCGCTGCTGGCCGTCCTGAGCGTCGCCAGCATCTCATCGAAGCGGACAGCGCCGGAAGCCGCATCGAAATAGGGGTAGTTGCGAACTTCGAGGCCGGCGGCGCGCATCACCGGCAGATGGTTCGGCCAGGTCGGGTCGGACAGCCAGACAGTGGCGCCGGGGCGCGTGCGCTGCACAAGCTCGGCCACCAGCCTCAGCGCGCCGGAGCCGCCTGGCGCCTGTGCCGCGCGGATGCGCGAATGATCTGCCTTTTCGCCGAAGGCGAGCTTGATCATGGCGGCGTTGAAGCCGGTGTCGCCGGCAAGGCCGAGATAGGTCTTGGTGTTCTGGCTCGCCAGCAGCCGCTTCTCGGCCTCGCGCACGGCGCGCATCACCGGCGTCCTGCCGTCAATATCCTTGTAGACGCCGACGCCGAGATCGACTTTGCCGGGCCGTGGATCGTTGCGATAGAGGCCGATCAGGGCAAGGATCTTGTCGGCGGGCGCGGGCTGCAGGGTCTCGAACATCGATAAGGCTCCAATGGCGGCGGAGTGATACGCAAATCGATCCCGCCGCGCCAGCGGTTTCCGCTGTGCCCGCGGCACGAAAAGAAATGCCGGGGAGGGGATTAAAATCCCTACATGCTCCGTACACAGGGCATGAAACGGTCGATGGCACGCTTCGATATTGTCGGGCAGTTGGGGTCGCTGCGGCGCTATGCGCGCTCGCTGACGCGCGACAGCGCCGACGCCGAGGATCTCGTCCATGACGCGCTGGTGCGCGCCTATGAGCGGCGCGCGACCTTTCGCTCGGGTGGCAATCTGCGTGCCTGGCTTCTGGCGATCGTACACAACATCTTTATCGACCGCATGCGCTCGCGCCGCTCCGAGGCGGCGCGCATCGAACAAGTCGGCCTTGTCGCCGACCAGAGCGTGCCGGCCTCGCAGGACCATTCGGTGCGCCTGTCGCAGGTTCGGGAAGCCTTTCTTTCTCTGCCGGAGGAACAGCGCTCCGCGCTCCATCTCGTTGCTATCGAAGGGCTTTCCTATCAGCAGGCGGCCGAAGTCATCGGCGTACCGCTCGGAACACTGATGTCGCGCATCGGCCGCGCGCGTGCGGCGCTGCGCGAGATGGAGGAGGGCGCTGTGCCGAAAAACAGGCCTCACCTCAGGATCGTGGGAGACGATCAATGACCGCCATTGTCGACCCCGTAACCGATGCCGATCTCGACGCCTATGTCGACGACCAGTTGGATGTCGCCCGCCGCATCGAGGTCGAGGCGCACCTTGCCGCGCGCCCGGAAGCGGCGGCGCGCGTGATGTCGGACCTGAGGACGCGCGACGAACTGCGTGTCGCACTTGCCGGCCCTGTCGGCATGGCGCGTCCGGCCACGACCGAAGCGGCGCGGCGGCTGGAAAGGGCGCTTGCCAGGGGGCGTATCCTTGCCGTGCTGCAGCGGGCCGCGGCCGCGGCCGTCCTGGTCGCGGCGGGCTGGCTGGCCAACGGCATTTTCGGGCCAATCGCGGTGACCAAGGTGGTCGCCTCGACGCAGCCGCCGGCCTATGTCGAGGATGCGGTCCGGGCGCACCGGACGACCCTGGTGCGCGAGACGATGCCCTCGCAGCGGGAAGCGCCGAACTACAATGCCGACGAGATCCGCGCCGCTACCGCGATCGTCATGCCTTCGCTGCCCGATGATTGGAAGATCCGCGACGTCCAGGTCTACCCCTCGCAATTCGGGCCGAGCGTCGAGGTGGCGGTCGAGACCAGGGACCTCGGTCTTGTCTCGCTGTTCGCCATCAGGCCGGGCACATTCGATGTCGTGAAGCCGACGGTCGCGCCCGCCGATGACATCTCATCGGCCTATTTCCAGATCGGCGAGGTTGCCTATGCGGTGGTCGGACGCGGCGACGCCGGCAATCTCGACCGTGCCGCCGAAAAACTCGCCAGAACCCTCTACTGAGAACCAAGGAGAACCAAATGAACAGCCCCAATCTGGGATACCGAATGGGCACCGGCGTCCAGGCCGGAGCCGTCTATGACGAGGGCCTGCGCAAGCACATGCTGCGCGTCTACAACTATATGGGCCTCGGCCTGGTCGTTACCGGCCTCGTCGCTTTCTTTGTGGCCTCGACGCCGGCGCTTTATGTGCCGATCTTCTCCAGCCCGCTGAAATGGGTGGTGATGCTGGCGCCGCTCGCCTTCGTCATGCTCTTCTCCTTCAAGATGCAGACAATGTCGGCCTCGGGCGCGCAGGCGATGTTCTGGGCCTTCTGCACGGTCATGGGCCTGTCGCTCGCCTCGGTGTTCCTGGTCTTCACCTCGACCAGCATCGCGCGCACCTTCTTCATCGCGGCCACGATGTTCGGCGCCACCAGCCTTTACGGCTACACGACCAGGCGTGACCTGACGCAGTTCTCGTCCTTCCTGATCATGGGGCTGATCGGCGTGGTGATCGCCAGCCTCGTTAACCTGTTCCTGGGCTCGACCGCGCTGCAGTTCGCCATCTCGGTGATCGGCATTGCCGTCTTCATCGGCCTCACCGCCTGGGATACCCAGACCATCAAGGAGCAGTATGCGGAGAATTTCGATGCGGAATCGCAGCAGAAGCTCGCCGTCTTCGGGGCCTTCTCGCTCTATCTGAACTTCATCAATATCTTTCAGCTGCTCTTGAACTTCACCGGTGAGCGCGAATAAGCCGGACCGTAGCAGGCAACACTGCTGATCTCGGCGTGGCCGGAGGGAAACCTCCGGCCATTTTTTGTCGACTGCGCAACATTGCCTCCGCGACTAGGGTGAAGCTTGCCGCGCTTGAGTTCACGCGCGGCCTTTTGCTAGCCTGCCGGCCAAACCAGCCAGCCGCGAGGACGCAATGGAACAGCTGACGCTTCACGCTGACGGCATTTCGGCGACCATCGTCGGGCAGGGGGCCGAGCTGGTCTCGCTGCGCGATGCCGAGGACACAGAGCTTCTCTGGCAGGCGGGACCTGAATGGCGCCGTCATTCGCCGGTCCTGTTCCCGATCGTCGGCCGGCTGAAGGGCGACCAACTGCGGCATCGTGGCCAAACCTATCCGATGACGCAGCACGGCTTTGCCCGCGACCGGCGCTTTGCCTGGGCGGAGCAGGGGCCGACCTCCTGCACATTGGTCCTGACGGATGACGCCGAGACGCGGACGCGCTACCCGTTCGCCTTCCGCCTCGCCATCGGCTACGACCTGCAACCCAGGCAGCTTGGCGTCAGCTTCGAGATAACCAATACCGGCAACGAACCGCTGCCAGCCTCGATCGGCGCCCATCCGGCGTTCAACTGGCCGCTCCTGCCGGAACTGCCTAAGGAGGCCTATCGGCTGACCTTCGCCGATAATGAGCCGGCGCCGGTGTGTCGCCTGAAGGACGGCCTGCTGCTGCCGGACCCGCAACCGACGCCCATCGATGGAAAGACGCTGCAGCTTTCCGAAAGACTGTTCGTCGACGATGCCGTCATTCTCGATCGTCCGGCCAGCTCCAGCGTGCGCTATGCCGCCGGACGCGGGCCGGCGATCGAGATGTCGTGGCAGGGATTCACCGAGCTGGGCATCTGGTCCAGGCCCGGCGGCGCGCCCTTCCTGTGCATCGAACCCTGGCATGGCGTCGCCAGTCCCATCGATTTCGATGGCGAGTTCGCCGACAAACCGGGTGTCATGTTGATCGAGCCGGGCGGCCGGCGCGTGCTGAGCTACCGGATCGGCCTCAGCCGGGAACCGTAGGACATGCCATACGCCATCAAGGCCGAGATCGAGGACCCGCAGGCGGAGACATTCGTGTTCGCAGCCCAGAAGACCATGTATGGCGGCAAGCACATCGCCGAAGGTGACGTCGTCTTCCTGTTCGCCAGCGAGAACGAAGGCGGGCAGGGGCTTGTCGCGCGCGGTGTCGTGACCTCCTCGGAGGCCACCCCGAGGCGCCCCGATCTCGAACGGCAGACGCCGCGGGTCAGTGTCTCCGTGCGTCGCACCGCCTTGGCGATGAAGCGGTTGGGGCGCGACGAGCTCAAGCGCTTCAAGGATTGGCAGGACGGGCGGCCCGAGACCGAGCTCAACTTCAAATTCTACCGACAGGCGACCAACAAGATCATTGGTGTTTCGGATAAGGCGTCGGCGTTTCTGGACAGCTTTTTCTAGGCCGCCCGATCGGAGCTTAGCCGCTCTGCCGAATAATGGCGCCAATCGCATTGACGAGAAGGCGCGACGCGGTGATGGCCGACAGACCATCAATGTCGGCGGGCGGATAGAGCTCGACGAGGTCGAATCCCACGATCCGCGCCCGTTTGCCGAGGCCCGCGATCAGGTCGATCACTTGCGTGTAGGTGAGGCCGCCAGGCGTGCGCGCCGCCACCCCCGGCATGATCGAGGGGTCGAGGCTATCGCAGTCAAACGTGACGACGACACTCGCTCCTTCCGGTATGTGCTGTAAAGCGGCTTCGACGCCGTGGGCATGAATCTCGCGCGCGGTCACAAAGCGGCTGCCATAGAGCCGCGCCGCTTCGAACAGCGGGCCGCCAAGGTCGAAGTCCCAGTGCTCTACCAGCGGTGCGTCGTCCCGGCTGGCAGCTCGAACGGCGCCGGCGGCCAAGGCATGGCCGCTGCTGTCCTGGTCGGGATAGGTGCTTCCATGACCCGCGCCGAAGATTACGGCTCGCGGCACGCGCCCGTCGGCGAGGCGATCGGCAAGGCCGAGAAAGGAAGGCGAGACTTTCATTTCCTGGGTGCTTTCACTGTTGCGCCGCGGCGCGATGGCGGCTTGGGGCAGGGTAGTTGCTTCGGCCTGGAGTTTTGCGACCAAGCTGGCCGGACACGAGCCTGCTTCGTGCATCAACTACGTGACCGAGCTGTGCTCCTTCGAGAGCGACGACGGCCGGTCGCAGCTCGGACTGATCGATTGCGCCAACCGCGAGGTTAGCGTGTGGGAGAACCGTCTCAACACGACCTATGCGGCGCTTGTGGCCAAGGCTGCGCCCAAGGCTCGGGACGGTTATCGCAACATGCAGCGCGCCTGGATCGCGTACCGCGACGCGCGATGCAAGGCGGAAGCATCCGCCGAAACCATAAACTCCGATCGTCAGAGCAAGATCATCGTCAGTTGCGAGCTCGATGCGACGGCCCGGCAGGCACTGATCCTCGACGATGAGCTTTCAGATATATCTCCTCGAAGTGGCCAACATGCGGCCGAGGGCATGAACGTTCAAGCTGCATGTGATGGAGAACTCCATCAGTGCCGATCCAGAAAGTCGACCATCAAGGACGCAGCTTGACCGGCATGCGTTTCCAGCAGGAAATGGCCCCCGTCCAGAATGTGCGCTTCCATCCTTGGCAGGTCCTGCATCCATGACAGCGTCTCTGCCAGATCGAAGAACGTGTCATGCCGACCCCATAGCATCAGGGCGCGAGGCTGCCGGCGCCGCAGATATTCAACAATTTCGTCAAAGCGTGCTACGTAGTTGCCATAGTCGGCGATGAGCGCGCGCTGCGTCTCCATATTTCCGGGCCGCTGCATCACGCGCCAATCTTCTTCCCAACTTTCGGGCGGAATCTGTGCGGCAACATCGTCAGGAACACCAGCAATATACTGATCCCGCGTGCCTTCGAACGTCAGATGGGCGGTGGCTTGCGCTTCATTGTCGGGGTTCGGATTGGCCCAAAAGGCCTGCGTCGCTGTCCATGATTGTCCCATTCCGCGTCGATGTGCGTTGGCGTTCTGGACGATCAAGCCCAGCACCAGATCGGGAGCCTGCATGGCTATCCGCAGACCGATCGGTGCCCCAAAGTCGTGCAGGTAGATGTAACGCGGGCCGACTGAGAGCTGGCCGAGCAATTCCGAGATCGCATCGGCAAGACGATCAAAGGACAGGTCGGGCAGAGCGTCGGACATGCCGAACCCGGGCATGTCGGGAGCAATCACATAGGCCACCTTTGACAATGAGGGAATGACGTGGCGAAAGGTCCTGGAGGAACTCGGGAAGCCGTGCAGAAGGAGTAGAGCCGGTTTGGAAGGTTCTCCAGCCGTCAGGAAAGACAATTCCGTGCCGCTTGCCAATTCGATCCGTGAACGCATCCGAAGATCCTCAAACCGCTCACCACGCCAACGCAAGGTTCGGTAGCTGAGTTCCGAACAGTTGCCTTGGCCTCCATTCAGCGCCGATCACATATTTCGACAAAGCCCATGTGAGGGAGGATTGGCGCAGATGCAGTTATGTGGTCGCCAAACGGCTCGGTACGGCTCGGCGCTCATATCGGAAAGTCGCATAAGATAGATTATGGAACTAACGGATGTCCCGGAATTGCTGCGGCTTCGCTGCCGGCGACAAACACCCAGCGGCGCTTCGCAACTTCGAGATCGCGGACGAACGTTCGACCGATGGACTGCGGTGCCGACTGAACAGCTGTTGCTAGCACTCTGACTCGTAAGGAATTTCGATCACCATGCCGTCATAAGCCGGCGCCACGTGATCCGGCGTTTCGGCCATCACAGCGGCATAATCCAGCGGCACATGCATGTGTGTCAGCACGGCATTCCTGGGCGCCAGCCTTCCGATCCACTCCAGCGCCTGGCCGAGCGACAGATGACTGGGATGGGTATTGTACTGCAGCGCGTCTATCACCAGCATATCGAGGCCGCCCAAACGTTCGACCGTGGCGTCCGGGAAGCCGCTGATATCAGGACAATAGGCAAGCCCGCCGACGCGAAAGCCGAGCGAGATGATGTCGCCATGAAACTGGGGTAGCGGCTCAAGGGTGAGGGCGCCCCCCTCGCCTTCGATTACCACCGGTCTCCCATGGTCGATGATGTGAGCCTCCACGATCGGCGGATAAGAGCTGCCGGGTGGCGTCTCGAAGCAATAGCCGAACGCCTGGCGCAGCCGCAGCATGGTCGGCTCGTCGGCATGGACATCGATGCGGTGCCGCTGCTCGAGCACATAGCCGCGCAGGTCGTCGATGCCATGGATATGGTCGGCATGCGGATGCGTGTAGACGACCGCGTCGAGGCGCTTGACGGAGGCCAGCAGCATCTGCTCGCGGAAATCCGGCCCGGTGTCGATGACGACCGTGGTGCGCGCGCCATTGGCGGCAACCCGCTCGACCAGCGCAGCCGTGCGCATGCGCCGGTTCTTCGGATTCTTGGGGTCGCAATTGCCCCAATCGCCGGTGATGCGCGGCGTGCCGGGCGATGAGCCGCAACCGAGAACGGTGAAGCGCAGCCGGTCGCCCATGCCTCAGCCCGCCGCCATATCGGGACGCGGCATCTTGGCGAACAACCTGAAGAAGTTCGCGGTGGTAATATCGGCGATTTCGGTCTCGCTGACGCCAATGGTCTCGGCAAGCACCTTCGCCGTGTTCGCCACATAGGCTGGTTCGTTGCGTTTTCCCCGGTGCGGGATCGGCGCCAGGTAGGGCGCGTCTGTTTCGACCAGCAGCCTGTCGCGAGGGACATCGGCGGCGATCGCGCGCAGCTCGGCGGAATTCTTGAAGGTCAGGATGCCGGAAAAGGAGACATAGCCGCCCAGCGCCACACCGATTTCGGCCAGCCTGCGCCCGGACGAAAAACAATGCAGAATGAAGGGGAAAGCGCCCTTCCCTGTTTCGTCCTCGAGGATCGTTGCCATATCGTCGTCGGCATCGCGCGAATGGATAACCAGCGGCAGGCCGATCCGGCGTGCCGCCGCGATATGGGTACGAAAACCTTGCGTCTGCGCATCGCGCGGCGCCTTGTCATAATAGTAGTCAAGTCCGGCCTCGCCGATCGCCACCACCTTTGGGTGGCCGGAAAGCCGCACCAATTCATCGGCGGTGACATCCAGCTCTTCCGCGGCGTTGTGCGGATGGGTGCCGACAGAGCAATAGACCTCATTGAACGATTCAGCGATTTCAATAACTTGCTGAAATCTCTTCACGCGCGTCGAGATCGTGACCATACGGCCGATCCCGGCGGCGAGGGCGCGGGCGACGATGGCCGCCCGCTCCTCGGCGAAGTCCGGAAAGTCGAGATGGCAATGGCTGTCGACCAGCATCAGGCGCTCTGCTCGACATAACGCGGAAACACGCCCTCCGGTGCAGGCAATGCAGTGCCGGACACCAGCGCGTGATCGGCATGGACATGCTCGAAAGCACGTTTGTCCGCGGGCACGGCCAACAGGTCGAGCAGCTTGGCGGCCGACGCGGGAATGAAGGGCTGGCAAAGCACCGCCACCCGGCGCACCACCTCGGCTGTCGTCCAAAGCACCGTTTCCATGCGCTCCGGATCGGTCTTCTTCAGCGCCCAGGGCTCCTGGGAAGCGAAATAACGGTCGGCTTCCGCAACCACGCCGAAGATCGCCGCCAGCGCCAGATGGATCCCCTGCTCCGCCATCGCCCGGCGCGAAACGGCCAGCGCTTCGATCGCTTGGTCGAGGATCGCAGTGTCGGCCTCCGCCAGGTCGCCGCGCTTCGGCACCGCGCCGCCGCAATTCTTGGCGATCATCGACAGCGATCGCTGCGCCAGATTGCCGAGGCCGTTGGCGAGGTCGGCGTTGGTGCGGTTGACGATCGCTTCATGGCTGTAGTTGCCGTCTTGACCGAACGGCACCTCGCGCAGGAAGAAATAGCGCACCTGGTCGACGCCGTAATGCTCCACCATCGTGAACGGGTCGATGACGTTGCCGACCGACTTCGACATCTTCTCGCCGCGGTTGAACAGGAAGCCGTGTGCGAAGACGCGCTTCGGCAGCGGGATTCCCGCCGACAGCAGGAAGGCCGGCCAATAGACCGTATGGAAGCGGACGATGTCCTTGCCGATGATGTGCGCGTCAGCTGGCCAAAACCGCCATTTCTCATCCTTTTCATCAGGATAGCCGACGCCGGTGATGTAGTTGGTCAAGGCGTCGATCCACACATACATCACATGCTTCTCATCGCCCGGCACCGGCACGCCCCAGTCGAACGTGGTGCGCGAGATCGACAGGTCCTTCAGCCCCGATTTGACGAAGCGCATCACCTCGTTGCGACGCTCGGCCGGACCGATGAAATCGGGCTGGCTCTCATAGAGCGCGAGGAGCTTGTCCTGATAAGCCGACAGCCGGAAAAAATAGCTTTCCTCCTCGACCCATTCGACAGGCGTTCCCTGCGGCCCGTAGCGCACATTGTCGGCGCGCACCTCGGTCTCCTCCTCGCCGTAATAGGCCTCGTCTCGCACCGAATACCAGCCGGCATAGCCGCCTTTGTAGATGTCGCCATTGGCGGCCATCGCCTTCCAGATCGCCTGGGAGGAGGCGTAATGCCGCTCCTCGGTGGTGCGGATGAAGTCGTTGTTGGACGCGTTGAGCGCGCTCGCCATGCGCCTGAACTCGGCCGAGTTGCGGTCGGCGAGCTCGCGCGCCGTGATGCCTTCCTTGCGCGCCGTCTGCAGCATCTTGATGCCGTGCTCGTCGGTGCCGGTCAGGAAGAAGACATCCTTGCCGTCGAGCCGCTGGAAGCGGGCAAGCGCGTCGGTGGCGATCAGCTCATAGGCATGGCCGATATGCGGCTTGCCGTTCGGGTAGGAGATCGCGGTCGTGATGTAGAACGTGTCGCGTGACATGAATGAACCGTCATGAATATCTGAATGTGAGTTGTGGCGGTGGATATCGCATCGGGACGTCGATTGCCATCCCGAGGCCAATGCATGCCGCCCGAAACTGGGCCAGCGGCATGCATCGAACGGGCCGTCACATTCGCATCGCAGAATTCAGGCGGTCGATCATGGTCAGGGCGTGCTGCTTCTTGTCGAGGTTGTAGGTCTCAGCCTCAGATATCGTGTTCAGCGCCTCATGCCAAGCCTCGGACAGCGTTTTGGCCCTGGTAAGGTCGCCGGACAACGCCGCTTCGCTGGCGGCGGACGACAGCAGGTCGAGCGCGCGGCGGTTGAAGATGTCGAACTGTATCGCCTGGTCGCGACCCGCCACGGCCTCGGCAAGGCGGTAGGCGCCGGCGATGTCGGGCTTCCTGGCCGACACCAGCGCGTCGAGCGCGCCGGCGATCTCCAGCCCGCCATATTGGGTGAGCAGGATCGCGTTGCGGGCGCTGCCCCCTGCCCGCTCGGCGAGTGCCGCGCGGGAGGCGGGATCGTCCGGCGGCGGCGGCTCGACATTCTCCAATACCGCGATCAGCTCGTCGGCGGTCAAAGGCGCCAGACGCACCACCTGGCAGCGCGAGCGGATCGTCGGCAGCAGGCTGCCTGGCGCATGCACGATCAGGATGAACAAAGTGCGCGCCGGCGGCTCTTCGAGATTCTTGAGCAAGGCATTTGCGGCGCTGGTGTTCATGTCGTCGGCCGGATCGACGATGACGACACGGTAGCTGCCGTCATGCGAGGTCATCGACAGGAAGCGGTTGACCTTGCGGATCTCGTCGACGGTCAGCACCGTCTTGAAGCTCTTGGTCTTGTCGTTGGCAGGGCGGGTCAGGTGCAGTACCCCCGGATGCGCCCCGGTGGCAATCTGGCGAAACAGCGAGGAAGCCGGGTCCGGAACCGCAAGCGTTTCGGGCGCCGTCTTGAAGTCCGGATATCTCAGAAGATGGTGCGCGATGTGGAACGCGAGCGTCGCCTTGCCGATGCCCTGCGGCCCGGCGAAAATCAGCGCATGCGGCAGCTTGCCGGCGCGGTAGGCGGCGGCAAGCATCTCTGCCGCCGTCGCGTGGCCGATCAGCCGCGGCGTTTCGGCGGGCTCGGGCACGCCATCCAACGTATCGTGCTGTTCGGGGGCGATGCGTTCGAAGATCATGCCGGCGTCGTCTCAATCCTTTGCGCCGGCATCCGCTCTTCCAGCGCGGAAAAGACGGCAGCGGTGACGACATTCTCAACCGTCTCGGGATCGGCGGAAGCGTCGACGACGATGCAGCGCTCCGGCTCCGCCGCGGCGATGGCCAGGAAAGCTTCGCGCCGCCGCCGGTGGGTCGCCAAAGTCTCCTTCTCGAAGCGATCGGCGGCGTCGCCGGCGCCGCGACGTGCGGCAGCCCGTTTCAGGCCTTCAACGGGATCGATGTCGAAGATCAGCGTCATGTCCGGCATCATGCCGTTGATGGCCACCGCCTCCAGCGCCTTCATGAAATCGGCATCGAGCCCGCCGGTGACGCCCTGGTAGACGCGCGAGGAATCGATGAACCGGTCGCACAGCACGATCGAGCCGCGCTCGACCGCCGGCCGGATGACCTGCTCGACATGGTCGGAGCGCGCGGCGGCGAACAGGATCGCCTCCATCTTCGGGCCGAACGGCTCGGCCGCCCCCGACAGAAGCACATGTCTTACGGCCTCGGCGCCCGGCGAGCCGCCCGGCTCGCGCGTGACCAGCACCTCGTATTTCTTGGCGCGCATGCGCCGCGCCAGCCGCTCGATCTGTGTCGACTTGCCTGCTCCTTCGCCGCCCTCGAAGGTGATGAAAAATCCGCTCGCCAATCGAGACTGCCTTTGCTCACGCTGGCCGCTGTCATAGCTCCCGTCCGGCAAAAGGTCCACGAACTTGCCCGATCACAAATGTTTCTGGCGCAGCCAGCCGACAGCGAGTTCCTTGGCCGCGTCGAGCGCACGCTGCGGCAGCGTGCCCACTTTCACCGATTCGGCGGCATAGAGCGGCGTCTGCTGGCTCAGCGTGTCGCCTATCCAAACGCGCAATTCTCCGACCGGTTGCCCCTCCTGCACGGGCGCCGGCACCGGACCCTGATAGACGATCCTGGCCGTCAGCTTGTCGCGGTTGGCTATCGGCAGAAAGATGTCCACGGGGCCTTTGGCTTTCAAGGCCAGGCCGGACTTGGCACCGCCGAAAACCTGCGCTTCGCCGATCACCTCGTCCTTGGCGAAGATCTCGGTCTTTTGGAATGATCGCGAGCCCCAGTCGAGCAGCTTGCGCGCCTCTTCGGCGCGTTCGCGGTCATTGGCCAGTCCGCTAAGCGCGGCGATCACGCGCGTGCCGTTGTGACTGACGGTGCCGACCAGGCCGTACCCCCCCTGTTCGCTGGCACCTGCCACGAAGCCGTCCGCTTCGATGCCCATGGCAATCAGCGGATTGCGGTTCCTCTGCGATATCTTGTTCCAGGTGAACTCCGGCTGGGCGTAATAGTGGAAGAACTCCGGATAGTCGCGCCACAGATGCACCGCCAGCATTGTCAGTTCCCGCACCGTCGTCTGCTGCCCGTCTGCCGGCAGGCCGGTCGAATTGACGAAGGTCGATTTCCGAAGGCCGAGCTGGCGGGCGCGATCGGTCATCTGCGCCGCGAAATTTGCTTCCGAGCCCGCCATGCCTTCGGCGAGCACGATACAGCCGTCATTGGCCGCTTGCACGGTGACGCCCTGGATCAGATCCTCGACGCGGACCGCCGATTTGAGCTTGGCGAACATGGTCGAGGTTCCCGACGGCGCGCCGCCGGTGCGCCAGGCGTTTTCGCTGACCACGAACGTATCGTCGAGCGTGATCCGCTTCGACTTGAGAGCGTTGAAGACCACCTCCATCGTCATCAGCTTGGCCATCGAAGCCGGCGGAATCGGCCTATCGGGATCCTTGGCGAAGAGCACCGTGCCGGTGTCGGCATCGATCATGAATGCCTGCGCCGCCTTGGTCTCGAAAAGCTGAGCACTCGCTGGAACGGCGCAAAACAGCACCAGCACCAATCCCAGAAGGCTGGCGAAAGGCGGAAGAATGCGCAATTGCATGAAATGTCGACCCAATCTGAGCAACACCGGATGGTGCCGAGCGGCTTTACGCCCCGGAGTTGCGCAAGGACTACCCCGTAGCCAAGCTATCAGGGTTTTTTCGCCCGGATCAACGGGCCGTGCGAATTTGCTCAGTTACGCACAACCAGCGCGTCCGGCGCGCCATGCGACCAGGCTGCCTGGAGCAAGTCGTCGATGCTGCCATGGCCGTCCGGATAGACGTTGACCGCATACCAGTCATTGCCATCGAGCTCGGTGCGCTGGATCTCGGTCCGGCCGAACGGCTTGAGTGCGGCGGCGACGCGCTTTGCCTCTGCGGCTTCGTCGAAAGAACCGGCGGCGACATAGTCGGACGCAGGCGCCTGGTCATGGCGGTTCGATTTCTTCCACGACTGCAGGATATCGGCCGGGGACATGCCGCCGGCATCGAGCGCGGCAAAGACATCGGCGCGCTTTACCCGCTCATCCGCGTAGGACAGCGAAGCCATGGCGAAAGGCGAGTTCGCAGGAAGACGCAGATCCGGCCGTTCCGGCACGATCGGCCCGAAATCGGGCAGCGCGACATCGCTGGCGCCCTGCACCGGGAAGGCGGCCGGCTGCACGGTGGCCTGCTCCGACAGCCCCGGCTGCGCAGCAAAGGCCTGCCCCGAATTGGTCAACTGGCCGGGAAACGGCACAGCGGCCGGCGGCGCGCCCACCGGCGTGCTCGGCGACGGACCATTCATGGCCACCATCACCCCGGTCGGCAGGCCGTCTGAAGGATCCGGACGGTTCTTGCCGGGGCGGTAGGACGCCATCAGATACTGATCGTCGTCGCCGTCGAGCGGCGCACGGCCGACATATTCGACTTTGACCCTGGCCGTGCCGACCTTGTCGTAGTCGAGCATCTGCGCCGCGCGTTCGGAGACGTCGATGATGCGGCCTTCATGATAGGGGCCGCGGTCGTTGACACGCACGATCACCGAACTGCCGGTCTCCAGATTGGTGACGCGGGCATAGCTCGGCAGTGGCATGGTCGGATGCGCCGCCGTCAGATGAGTCATGTCATAGACTTCGCCATTGGCGGTCAGACGGCCGTGGAAGGCATCGCCATACCACGAGGCGAGACCCACCTTGGCGTAATTCTTGTCTTCCTTGGGATAGTACCACTTGCCGCGCACCTGATAGGGCTTGCCAAGCTGGTCGCGGCCGCCGCCGCGCCTCATGAACTGAACGCGCGGGCTCGCCTTCACGCCATATTCCGATTCGGCGAAATATTCCTTGGAGCGGGCCTTTTTATGGACCATTCCCTTCGGTTCGGGTGAGGCGCACGCAGCCAAAAGCAGGCCCGAAAGGGCGCATAGAGCGAAAGCAGAAGCGCGACGAAGACGCGGGCGCGCCGGAGTCTGCATGTTTTCGATTGTCCCCTACCGTGCTGCCACTCGACGGAGCCAGACGTCGCCCGCAAGGCCAACACCTTGATCCCCAATCCCTTTTGCACAGGAATTGCTTATCACGATGTTAATCGATTATGGCCGCAACAGGGCGAGATTATGGCGAGGACACAACACCGGCGGCCACTATATCGCCGGCGCGTCAATCCGGATTAACGAGTAAGAGTTCGTCCCGCTATTGCGGCTGCACGTTGGACGGCAGCTGTTGGGCCGTCGCACGAGACAGCATCTCACGCTTTGTCAGTACGGGTTTCTCGTAGGTTTTCTTCATGATTGGCCCCCGTTCGGAATATTAGCACATTGAAATAGACAGGCTCTTGGCCGCATTGTCAATTGCATCTGACCGGCTTCCTGCGACTGCCCCGGCTCCCGCAACCAATGGATTGAGCCGTTCCTGCGATTGACAGATCTTTGCGCGTCGCACTAGAGCATGGGTGCTCTCGATCCTGTCGGGCACGGCCTTTGGCACCAACAGGACGAAGCGCCTCGTGAAGATCACGATGGAGGGATGGCCGAGCGGTTTAAGGCACCGGTCTTGAAAACCGGCGTGGGCGCAAGTTCACCGTGGGTTCGAATCCCACTCCCTCCGCCAGTCAACCCGAGAAAATCAGCTAGTTAGTGGCCAATCGCAGGCTTGCCATAACCATTGGCACAACCAAGGAAAAGGCCCGGAAGCTGAAGCGCCAGGTCACGTATTTTAGCAAAATTTGAAACAAAGCGATTTTGCCCGCGTTGAAAGCTCCAACAAAGGGAGTTTTGAATGGACCCGGCTACAGCGGCAGTAATGGTTTTGCTTTCCTGCAGCCCAGGCGATGCGTCCATTTGCAAGCCGGTCAATGCGCCGCGTGGGATGTTCGCGTCTTTAACCGAGTGCCGTAGGTCGTTGGCGTCTGAACTCGCGGGCTCTCCTGACGGAAGAACAATCGGACGATGCCAGTTGGTGGATTCGACAGTCACAGGCGCCCTGCCTGCAGGCTATACGTCGGTAGTGGTTACGCGCGGCGGAAGCGCTGTCAGGTATGTTGTTCCCCACAAGGAATAGCTCGGAATCGCGTTCGCGATTGAAAGCCCGGCCACTGAAGCAGCCGGGCTCGTCCTTCGTCGAGGGTGTGTAAGCGCTGCTGTTGCCAGTTCGCCAGTTCGCTAAGTCGCGGCTTATCAGCAAGGCTGTATTCTTTTAGGACGGGAACGTTGGCATCGGCCTTGCAAGGCATGATTGCCGGCTTGATCTCCGGCAGCTCGTCGGGCTTGAGGCTGTTGTTGGGGGCCTCGCCCGGCGAGTTTCTCCGGACGAAATCAGTGGATATGCATCAAATGATGTACCCATGCGTGAATGCTAATTTAGCCTCCGCTTCAGCCAACTCCAACCCCCGAGTCGGTTAGGCCCGGCGGTTCAACCCAACGCACCCCAACAGAGCGCGGAACTGTCGGGCCGCTACGGGCGCGGCGTCCAGCTCTCCCGTTGTTCCGGCGCCACAGCCAAATTCGTGAATTGAAGACGCCGATCGTCTTGCCCCTGCGGGGGTCTGGATGGAAGCCACCAAGCCGCGCTAAGGGCTTGTTGCGCGGGCTGGCCAAAATGCCACGGGAACTAAGGCCCGCACTGGTAGACTAGTCAGGCGCGCTCCGGGCGCACCGTCTCTACCGACAGCAGTCCCGCCGGAAGCGGCCGCAAAAGGTCGCTCTCGGCTTTCGACAGATCAAGCCACGCGGACCAGTTCTCGGGCTGAAGGACGACAATCTGCCGATTGTGATACGGTGCGACATCCGGCCCCGGATCGGTCGTCAGCATTGCGAACGAAGGCGGCTTGTTACCTGTCGCCTCTCGCCAGAGCCCGGCAATGGCCAAGAACGGGGCACCGTTCAGCGCGAAGCGATGCTTGGCTTTCGGATATTTGGTGCCCGTGAATTCAAAGAAGGCCGAAGCCGGCACAAGACAGCGTTTGCTGTCAGCGAACCGGCGGCCTTCCGACCGGAAGTTGAACACCGGTCCGCCTTTCGCGCCGGCCGGCGGAAAGCCGAACGTCATGGATGCCAGTTCTATCGCGTCGCCGGCGGCGCGCATGACCGGCGCCGGATCGTTGATGCGGATGTCGTCAGCCTGAGGAAGATCGAGCTCAGTTTGATGGGTCGGGATCTTCAGTGCCAGCGACTCCATCATCCGGCAATATTCGGCCCAGGCGATATGCTGCTCATAATCATTGCACATGGAAGGTCATCCGAATGGATCGTGCGCCTGAGCAACGCGATCCACGGTATCGATCGTGTTGCCTGATTTGCCGAGCGCGACACGCACTGGCGTCTCAAATCACTCATCCTGCACACGACCTCCTTGCGCGACCGGACTCAATTCGCCAAAGCGGCATCTGTTCCTTTAGCGGTGGCTAATGGGAACATTCATAATCGATCGCTGTTCCTTCTGACCAGGAGGATCAGTCATGGCAGACGACAAGACCAAGCGTGATTTCCGTGACCGCGACCGCGTATCAGCCGACGAGGACCATGAAGTCCGCTATTTCGCCAAGCAGCACCGGATCAGCCCCGAGCAGGTTCTCGATCTGATTAAAGAGCATGGCAATAACCGAAAGACCTTGGAGCGCGAGGCAAGGAAGCTTCGAGGATGACGAGGCTTCCGAACTTGGCCCTCCGCAAGGGTTGACGGTGAACCGGGCAATGGCGGAGTTGGCCAAGGCCTCGGTCTTAGCATGGATTCAGCGCTCTCCCGCAAATGACACCAGCGCCGCGGCACGTCCCATAGGTTCCAGTGAAGTATGACAGTGTCGGGTTCGGCCCCATTTTTGATAAGCCGATGATTACGATTCGCAGCGCGTTGCGAGACTTTCGCCGATCACCGTCCAAGATGTTGATCTGACTCGACGGCAGCCGCCTCCTCGCCTGCCGAGGCGATTGGTAAAACACCGTTTATTTGATTTCTCGGACAGAATATGCTGCTTGTCGCGCCCATGAAAAAGCTCTGCCTGATGGTTCTGGCGTCGTTGACGCCGGTCTTGCCGGCCAAGGCGATGGACAATGCGTTGCGCGCCGGCCTCTTGAAACTCGATCCGCAGACTCGTCTCGAGCAGCGCTGTGATGCCGAAGTGCTCGACCGGATCAGTCACGACGATCACAACTACAAAGCCGACCGGGTCGTGGCCTACGCCTTCGCCACGCCGCAGATGAGCGCCGATGCCATCAAGAGCTCTGGCGCCGCCTTCCGCAGCAAGGGCCAATGGTACCGGCTGAAGTTCAAATGCCTGACCGCGCCGGACCACATGCAGGTGCTGCAGTTCCGCTACAAGATCGGCGACGAAATCCCGGAATCGGACTGGGCCAAATATAATCTCTACGACTAGTTTCCGGCCTTGCCCCTTGCCGGCAACCACTCGAAATCCTTGAGGACTTGCGCCCGCCACGTTGTTTTCCGGCGATGTCCAAACCTGCGTCTTGACGCCGATGGACCATGCCTTTAGGCCCGTCGGGGTAAAGGGCTACGTTCATTTCAGGCAAGGATTTCTAGTCGATGGAAATATTCACTGCCGCAGGCCTTTCAGCTCTCCTCCAGGTTGTCGCAATCGATCTCGCCCTCGCCGGCGACAACGCAATTGTGATCGGCCTCGCGGCGGCCGGCCTTCCCGCGGATCAGCGCAAGCGCGCCATCCTTGTCGGCATCGGGGCAGCCACCGTCCTGCGCATAGTCTTTGCCTTGATCACGCAATGGCTGCTGAGCATCGGCCCCATGTTGCTCATCGCCGGCGGTCTTCTGCTTCTGTGGGTATGCTGGAAAATGTGGCGCGAGCTGCGCGTCAGCCACGACGACGAGCGCGACGCGACCGAAGCGCTATCGAACAGCGATTACAACAAGGACGGTTCCGTCTCCGGCAAGGGCCCGCGCAAGACCTTCTCGCAAGCCGCCTGGCAGATCGTCATCGCCGACGTTTCTATGTCGCTCGACAACGTTCTGGCCGTCGCCGGCGCCGCCATGAAGCATCCGACCGTCCTGATCATCGGGCTGGCCCTTTCGATCGCGCTGATGGGTTTTGCCGCTTCCTTTGTCGCACGCCTCCTGCACACATATCGTTGGATCGCCTATGTCGGCCTGCTGATCATCTTGTACGTGGCGATCAACATGCTGCTCGGAGGCGCCGTGCAGCAGTTTCCCGACCATTTTGCCTTCCTGGCGCCATGGTTCGGACCGGACGGCCACTGACGCCCGTTAGGGGGACACGTCGCCGAGTCGCCTCTTGTCCCGGGCGACCGGCAGGTTTGCTTCTGGGCCGAAGCGTGCTATGGCGCCGCGCGAATGGCTTAGAGCCGCGCATATAGATCGATCCTCAGAGCCTGCGGCTCAACCTTCGATCTCGCCCTCACCTCTTGGAAACAAAGTTAATGTCCGCCCCACGCGTCAGTTTCGTCAGTCTTGGATGCCCGAAAGCACTCGTCGATTCCGAGCGTATCATCACGCGGCTGCGCGCCGAAGGCTATGAAATCGCGCGCAAGCATGACGGCGCCGACCTCGTGGTCGTCAACACCTGCGGCTTCCTCGATTCTGCGCGCGACGAGTCGCTCAACGCCATCGGCTCCGCCCTTTCCGAAAACGGCCGCGTCATCGTCACCGGCTGCCTCGGCGCCGAGCCGGAGGTCATCCGCGAGAAGCATCCCAACGTGCTGGCGATCACCGGTCCGCAGGCCTATGAGAGCGTGATGGCGGCGGTGCATGAGGCCGCTCCCCCCAGCCACGATCCCTATATCGACCTGCTGCCGCCGCAAGGCGTGAAGCTCACCCCGCGCCACTACGCCTATCTGAAGATTTCCGAGGGCTGCAACAACCGCTGCACCTTCTGCATCATTCCCGCACTGCGCGGCGATCTCGTGTCGCGGCCGGCGGCGGATGTGCTGCGCGAAGCCGAAAAGCTCGCCAAGGCCGGTGTCAAGGAGATCCTCGTCATCTCGCAGGACACCAGCGCCTACGGCATCGACATCAAATACCAGACGTCGATGTTTGGCGACCGCGAAGTGCGGGCGAAATTCCTCGACCTCGCCGAGGAGCTCGGCAAGCTCGGCATCTGGATACGCATGCATTATGTGTATCCCTACCCGCATGTCGCCGATGTCATTCCGCTGATGGCGGAGGGAAAGATCCTTCCCTATCTCGACATCCCCTTCCAGCACGCCTCACCGCAGGTGCTGAAGAACATGCGCCGCCCCGCGCATGGCGAAAAGACGCTGGACCGCATCCGCGGCTGGCGCGAAGTCTGCCCCGACCTCGCTATCCGCTCGACCTTCATCGTCGGCTTCCCTGGCGAGACCGAAGATGATTTCCAGATGCTGCTCGACTGGCTGGACGAAGCCAAGATCGACCGCGCCGGATGCTTCAAATACGAGCCGGTCAAGGGCGCGCGCTCCAACGATCTGGGGCTGGAGCAGGTGCCGCAGGAGATCAAGGAAGCGCGCTGGCACCGTTTCATGCAGCGCCAGCAGAAGATCTCGGCCACTCAGCTCGCCAAGAAAGTCGGCAAGCGCCTACCGGTGTTGATCGACGAGGCGCATGGCACATCCGGCAAAGGCCGCACCAAATACGACGCGCCGGAGATCGACGGCTCGGTGCACATCCAGTCGCGGCGGCCGTTGCGCGCCGGCGACATCGTCACCGTCAAGATCGACCGCGCGGATGCCTATGATCTTTACGGCTCGGCCGTCTGACAGCCCGGCCGAACCCTCGCAGCCTCAAAGAAAAGGGCGCCCGCGCGCCCTTTTCCGTTTCGGTTCCGCGACTTGCCGCTTACTGCGGCAGCTTGTCGTCGATGCCCTTGACGTAGAAATTCATGCCGAGCAGCGTGGCGTCGTCGGCGACCTCGCCATCCTTTAGCCAAGGCGAGCCGTCCTGTTTGGACACAGGTCCGGTGAAGGGATTCCAGCCGCCGGCGATCTTCTTCTCGGTCGCCTCGGCCATCGCCTTCACGTCGTCGGGCATGTTGGTGAAGGGCGCGAGCTTGACCGCGCCGTCCTTGATGCCGAGCCAGACATTGTCCGGCTTCCAGGTGCCGTCGAGTGCGGCCTGGACCCGGCTGATGTAATACGGACCCCATTCGTCGGTCAGCGAGGTCAGCTGCGCGTTCGGCGCGAACTTGATCATGTCGGACGACTGGCCGAAGCCGTGCAGCTTACGCTCCTCGGCCACCTGCAGCGCAGCGGTCGAATCGGTGTGCTGGACGATGATGTCGGCGCCCTGGTCGAACAGCGCCTTGGCGGCGTCGGCCTCCTTGCCCGGGTCGAACCAGGAATTCACCCACACGATCTTGACCTTGAAATCGGGATTGATCGACTGCGCGCCGAGCATGAAGGAATTGATGCCCATCACCACTTCCGGGATCGGGAAGGAAACGATGTAGCCGGCGAGGCCTTTCTTCGATTCCTTGGCCGCGATTTGGCCGAGCACATAGCGGCCCTCATAGAAGCGGGCGTTGTAGATGCCCAGATTGTCGCCGGTCTTGAAACCGGTCGCGTGCTCGAACATCACTTTGGGGAACTTCTTGGCGACCTTCACCATGGCGTCCATGAAGCCGAAAGAGGTGCCGAAGATGATCTTGCAGTTCTCACGCGCCAGGCGCTCGAAAGCGCGGTCGGCATCCGGGCCTTCCGACACGTTTTCGAGATAGGCGGTCTCGATTTTGTCGCCGAGCGCCTTCTCGACCTCAAGGCGGCCCTGGTCGTGCTGGTAGGAGTAGCCGAAGTCGCCGATCGGACCGGTATAGACCCAGCAGGCCTTCAGCTTGTCGGCGGCCTCGGCGGTTGCCGCCAGCGACAGGGCCGCAGCCGTGGTCATCAACGCAATAAGCAGTTTTTTCATTGTGTTACCTCTCTGAGTTAAGCCTTGGAGCTTCCCGTCTTTTTGTTGTCGTCAACGATCCGGAACGAATGGCTGCCCCAACGAAGCCGGCGTGTTCATCATCGTCAGCCGCTTGTTGCGGGAGATTAGAACGAGAACCACGATGGTTGCCAGATAGGGCAGCGAAGAAAGAAACTGCGAAGGCACCGGAATGCCAAAAGCCTGTGCATGAAGCTGGCCGATCCACACTGCGCCGAAGATATAGGCGCCGGCCAGCACCCGCCACGGGCGCCAGGAAGCGAACACCACCAGCGCCAGCGCGATCCAGCCGCGGCCCGCGCTCATGTTCTCGACCCATTGCGGCGTGTAGACCAGCGACAGATGCCCGCCGGCAAGGCCGGCACAGGCGCCACCGAAGATCACCGCGAGATAGCGGTAACGGATCACCTTGATGCCGAGTGCGTGCGCCGACGTATGGCTGTCGCCGATCGAGCGCAGCGTAAGCCCCGTGCGCGTCCTGAACAGGAACCACATCACCGCCGCGGTCAGCGCGATCGAGATGTAGAACACCGGGTCCTGGCCGAAGATCAGCTTGCCGACGACCGGGATCGAGCTGATCCCGGGAATGTTGAGGTTGGGCAGCCTGACGCCCGGCTGGCCGACGAAGCTGGTGCCGATCATGCCGGAGAGGCCGAGGCCGAGCAGCGTCAGCGACAGGCCGGTCGCCACCTGGTTGGTCGCGAGCGACAGCGTCATGACGGCGAATAGCAGCGAGAACAGCGCACCGACGATGATCGCGGCCAGCAGGCCGATCCACGGCGATCCGGTAAGATAGCCGGCGCCGAAGCCGCCCACGGCGCCCATGATCATCATACCCTCGACACCGAGATTGAGCACGCCGGAGCGCTCGACCACAAGCTCGCCGATCGCCGCGATCAGAAGTGGCGTCGCCGCTGTCGCGATGGTCAAAAGGATGTTGACGGTGATGTCCATCAGCGAGCCTCCTCGAGCTTGGGCGCTGCTTCGAGCTTCGCGCCGTTCGGCTTCATCAGCGCCATGCCGATCAGGCGAATGCGGTAGTGGATCAGCGTGTCGCAGCCGAGCACGAAGAACAGGAGCATGCCCTGGAAGACGCGCGCCACTTTGTCGGAGATGCCGAGCGCGCTCTGCACCGCCTCGCCGCCGAGATAGGTCAGTGCCAGCACCAGGCCCGCGGCGACGATGCCGAGTGGATTGAGGCGACCAAGAAAGGCGACGATGATGGCGGTGAAGCCATATCCGGGCGAGATCACCGGCTGCAACTGACCGATGGCGCCGGAGACCTCGGAGATGCCCGCCAGACCGGCCAGCGCCCCGGACAAAAGAAAGGTGAAGAAGACCATGCGGTTGAAGCCGAAGCCGGCGAAGCGCCCTGCCCTAGGGCTGGAGCCCAGCACGCGCACTTCAAAACCTTTCAGCATGCGGCTCATCATCAGCCAGATCGCCACCGCGGCGACCAGCGCGAAGACGAAACCCCAATTGGCGCGGCCGGCATCCGGCATCAGCTCCGGCAGCACGGCCGAGTCGCCGAACTGGATGGTCTGCGGAAAGCCGTGGCCTTGCGGATCGCGCCACGGGCCGCGCACCAGCCAGTCGAGGAAAAGCTGCGCCACATAGACCAGCATCAGGCTGGTGAGGATCTCATTGGTGCTGAAACGGGTCTTCAAGAGCGCCGGGATCGATGCGTAGAGCGCTCCGCCGACCATGCCCAGCAAGAGCATCAGCGGGATCACCAGCGGGCCTTCGAATTGCGGGAACAATACCGGGAGGATCGAGCCGAAGATCGCGCCGAAAATGAACTGGCCTTCGGCGCCGATGTTCCAGATGTTGGCCTTGTAGCAGACCGATAGGCCGACCGCGATCAGGATCAGCGGTGCCGCCTTGATGGCCAACTCATGCAACTGCCAGACCTGGCTGATCGGCTCGACGAAATAGATCTCGAAGGCATTGAGCGGATTGACGCCGAGCAATGCGAACATGATGGCGCCGGCAATTATCGTCAGCGCGAAGGCGATGAAGGGCGACAGCATCGAGAACAGCGCCGAGCGCTGCGGGCGTTTGACGAGTTCGATGCGCATCATGCCACCTCCATTCTGTGTTCGGCGTGGCCGGGCTCTGCGCCGCCCATCAAGAGGCCGATCTTCTCGAACGTCGCTTCGGCGATAGGCAGCGGCGCCGACAATTCTCCGTTGTGCATGACGGCGATCGCGTCCGACAGTTCGAACAATTCATCGAGATCCTGGCTGATGACCAGGACCGCCGAACCGCTGCGGGCTAGCTCGATCAGCGCCTGACGAATGTGGGCGGCAGCGCCTGCGTCCACGCCCCAGGTCGGCTGGTTGACGATCATGACGCTCGGCTTGCGGTCGAGCTCGCGGCCGACGATGAATTTCTGCAGATTGCCGCCCGACAGCGCCGCCGCCTCCGGATCGGGCGCGCTCTTGCGCACGTCCATGGCTTTGATGATGCGCTGGGCGGCGCTGTAAACCGCGCCGTTCCTGACCATGCCCGAGCCGACGAAAGCTTTGCCGTCGGTGGCATGGCGGGACAGAAGCAGGTTCTCCGAAAGCTTCATGCGCGGCGCCGCGCCATGGCCCAGGCGCTCTTCAGGCACGAAGGCGGCTCCCATTAGGCGGCGGCCGGTGATCGGCAGCTCGCCGGCGTCCTTGCCTCGGATGCGTACGGAACCGGCATCCTGCTGCAGCACTTCGCCGGAGACGGATTCGAAGAACTCGCCCTGGCCGTTGCCGGCCACACCCGCGATGCCGATCACTTCGCCGGCGCGCACGGTGAGATTGATGTTCTTGAGCGGGATGGCGAAGGGCGTCGCCGGCTTGCGGCTGAGGCCGCGGATTTCCAGCAGCGCCGGCGCCGTCTCGATGCCTTCGGCCGGCGCGCGCACCACCGCCTTCACCTCGCTGCCGACCATCATGCGGGCAAGCGATGCGGCCGTCTCCTCACGCGGATTGCAGTGGCCGACGACCTTGCCGTGGCGAAGCACCGTGGCGCGGTCGCAGATGCGTTTGACCTCTTCCAGCCGGTGCGAGATGTAGAGGATCGATTTGCCTTCCGAGCGCAGGCGCTCCAGCGTCTCGAACAGCTTGTCGGCTTCCTGCGGCGTCAGCACCGAGGTCGGCTCGTCGAGGATGATGAGCTGCGGCGTCTGCAAGAGGCAACGGATGATCTCGATGCGCTGGCGTTCGCCGACGGAGAGATCGCCGACCAGCGACTCCGGATCGAGCGGCAGGCCGTAGCTGTAGGAAAGCGCCCTCGCCTTCGCCGCAATGGTGCTGATCGGCGAACCGTCATTGAGTGAAAGCGCGATGTTCTCGGCTGCCGTGAGCGCTTCGAAGAGCGAGAAATGCTGGAACACCATGCCGATGCCCAGCTTCTTGGCCACCCCCGGGCTGGTGATTTGGACCGGCTTGCCGTCCCAGAAAATCTCGCCCGAATTCGGCTCGAGCGATCCGAACAGCAGCTTGACCAGCGTCGACTTGCCGGCGCCGTTCTCGCCGAGCAGCGCGTGGATCTCGCCCTTCGCGATGTTGAGATCGATGTGATCGCACGCCGTCAGCGTGCCGAAAATCTTGGTAAGGCCACGAACCTCGAGCAGGTTCGACCTGTCATGATTTGCACTCACAGTGCCTCCCATCCAGTTTCCCGGATATGTTCTGTGTTCCCGCTGTCATGGTATGCGCGGCCGGCTCCCATCGGAAAGCAGCACCCAACTTGAAAGAGCTTCAAGAATTTCAGCGGAAACTCAAGGGCTAAGATAGACCTCTTGAGAACAACGGCAATCCGCATCGCTTTTTCAGGCAAGCCGTGCCTTCGGGCACGGCAAGCCGCTGAAAAACAAGGCAGTCGGCTAGGTGTTTGGTGCCGAAAGGTATGTAGCGGTGAAGCTCTAGGGGATGAGGACTGTCGTGCCCGTAGTCTTGCGGGCTTCGAGATCGGCTTGCGCCTTTGCAGCGTCCTTCAGCGCATAGCGCTGGTTGATCTTGATCTCGACGGCGCCGCTCTTGACCACGTCGAAAAGCGCTTCGGCCGACTTCACCAGATCCTCGCGCTTGGCGTTGTAGACGAACAGCGTCGGCCGGGTCGCATAGATCGAGCCTTTCTGTGCCAGCAGCGACATGGAGAAAGGCGGGATCGGTCCGGACGACTGGCCGAAGCTGACGAACATGCCGAGCGGCCGCAGGCAGTCGAGCGATGCCGGAAAGGTGTCGGCGCCGACGGAATCGTAGACGACGTCGCATTTCTTCCCGCCGGTCAGTGCGGCGACGCCGGCGACGAAATCCTGCTCCTTGTAGTTGATGACGTGGTCGAAGCCATGCGCCCGGGCGAGCTCGATCTTATCGGCGGAGCTCGCGGTGCCGATCACGGTCGCGCCGAGATGCTTTGCCCATTGGCCGAGGATCAGGCCGACGCCGCCGGCCGCCGCGTGGTAAAGGACCGTGTCGCCCGCCTTCACCGGGAAGGTGCGGCGCAAGAGATATTCCGCCGTCATGCCTTTCAGCATCATCGCCGCCGCCTGCTCGTCGCTGATGCCGTCCGGCACTTTGACCGCACGGTCGGCGGCGATCACCCGTTGTTCGGCATAAGCCCCGACATTGACGGCATAGGCGATGCGGTCGCCTGGCTTCAGCCAGTCGACGCCGTTGCCGAGCGCCAGCACGATGCCCGCCGCCTCGCCGCCCGGGATCAGCGGAAAGCCGCCGGGTGGCGGGTAAAGCCCCGAACGGTAATAGACGTCGATGAAGTTGAGGCCGATCGCCGTGTGCCGAATCAGGATCTGGCCTTCTCCCGGCTGGCCGGGATCGGCATTTTCATAAGCCAGGACTTCGGGGCCGCCATTGGCGTGAATGCGGATTGCCTTGGACATCGCTCAACTCTCTGAAGGTAAACAATCTGGAACATGTTCCGAAAGGGAGCACCGATTTTTCGGACGCTTGCGCCGATGGACAGTTAGGCCAGGATGACCATTCGACCAGAAATATCCTGATCCAGGATCAGGGCTTCTTGGCGCCCAGATTGGGGAACATCTGCATGATGCCCCCGATGCAGGCGAGATAGAGGCCGGTGATGGTGATGCCGATCTTGGTGAAGTCGCTGACCTGCTCACCCAGCACGCCGATCTTGTTGTAGAAGCTGGCAAGCGCGGCCTGCGCCAGCGCCAGCGCGCCGAAGGCGCACCACAAAAGCGTGATGCCGAGATTGACCGGCCTCAGCCGCACGACGCGCACCGGATGGATGAAGTTGATCGGCAGGAAAGTCAAAATGCCGGCGACCACCACCACGGCGAAAGACACCCATTGCCCGGGCTCGATGACGAAGAGCGTGAACACCACCATGTTCCAGACGACCGGGAACCCCTTGAAGAAGTTCTCCTTCGTCTTCATGCCGGTGTCGGCATAATAGATCGCGCTGGAGACGACGATGATGGCTGCCGACAGGAAGGACAGGTTCTCTCCCATGAAGCCGCGTTGATAGAGCGCGAAGGCCGGAATGAGCACGTAAGTGACGTAATCGATGATGTTGTCGAGGAGTTCGCCCGACCATGTCGGCAGGATTTCCTTCACCTCGAGCTTCCTGGCGATCGGCCCGTCGATGCCGTCCACGAACAGCGCCAGCCCAAGCCACCAGAACATCGCCGTCCAGCGCTCCTCGCTCGCCGCCACCAGCGACAGGAACGCGAGGAACGATCCCGACGCGGTGAGAAGATGGACGGAGAACGCGCGCGCCTGCGGCCACGTCACCTTCTTCTTCGGCAACGGGATCCGTTCCGCGATCTTCTTGGCTGCCTTGCCGGCCCTTGTGTTCTTGCTCACGGTCCCCGCCAGTCCAGCTTGCAGATTTCGGCCGAGCGGCCGCCGAAATTCCAGTTGCGGCCGAAGGCGCGCATCTTGCTCTTGTCGGACTTCGCCACGATGATCTCCGGCGCGATCCAATATTCGGAATTGGTGATCACCGTATCCTTCTCGCGGTCCTTGCCTGGGATAGGCGTCACCGCGCCGTCGATGATTTTCGGTATCTGGAAGACGCGTGTCTTGTCGCGCGTCTCATAGGTGATCGGCGCCTGCTCGACGCCGAGGAATTTCCCGACGAGGATCGACAGCAAAGAGGTGGTGCCGCCGGCCTTGCCGGTGAAGATCTTGGTCAGCGCCTTCACCGCATAGATCGAGGCGCGCTTGTCGATGAACAGGCCGGCCGTCCAGTTGCCGCGGCTCATATAACCGGGAATTTCCATGATCAGGCCGAGATTGAGGCCGGAAAGGTCGACCTCGCCGAAATGGCCCGCGTCGATGCGGAAGCCCGCCCAGGTCTGGCAATAGCCCTCGGTCGGCGGATGGCTGCCCAGCGACAGCACGCAGGGACAGAAAACCGTGCAATTGCAGGAGAGTACCAGCTCCCCTTTCATTGCCCAGCTTTGGTCGGTCATCGAATTCTCCCCTTACGCCGAAACTAATAGCAGGGCTGCCGCCCACACAAGCAGTATCGCACCGGCAACCCGGCTGGCCACCCTGCCGGCGGTCTGTTTTTCGATCAGGGTGAACAGTCCGATCAGCGCCATCCAGAAGACGTTCATTGCGCCGACGGCGAACATCACCAGCATCAGCGCCCAGCAGCAACCGAGGCACCAGACGCCCTGCTCCAATCCCAGACGGAAGATGCGGCCCGGTTTCGCGCTCCAGTTGGCGAAGAGGATCGAGAACGGGTTCCGGCATTTTTCCAGGCATGCCCGTTTCACGCCGCTGAATTGATAAAGGCTCGCGACAAGCAGCGCCGCGGCGCCGGCAAGGCCAACGGCCGGATCGAGCATCCGGCCGGAACCGGCGAAGGCGTAGACCGCGAGCGTCAGCATCGTGAAACCCACGGATGCGGCAAGCCATGTGCTGAGATATCCGGCGACAAGCACCAGCGGATGAACGGCGGGTTCGCCCTTGATCCTCGCCGTGTCGGCGATTTCGCAATAGGTGCGGATCAACGGCGCCGCCGATGGCAGCATCGTCGCCACGGCCATCAGGAACCACATCAGCACAAGCGCCGACGCCTGCTGGACGGTCGGGCCTGCGAGCGGCGCCGGCGCTAGGCACAGAGCAAAGAACCGGTCGAGAAAATCCGGCAACGGCAGGCTTGGCAGATTTTTCAGCAGCATGTCGCCGGGCGCGCCGGCAGGGCGACTTTCGGCGCCGCGGATCGCCATTGCGCCGAGAAGGAACCAGGCGAAGGCGATACCGATGCCGATCGTGAGCATGACCGCGAGGCGCGGGCTGCGCGCGACGCCCGCCGTCGCGCGGCCGGCGCGGTCGAGATGGCTGAAATCATGCTGCTCGCCGCTCATGGCATTCGAATGGGCTGAATCGCCGCGTTGATCAAGCCGGCTGATCTGACCTATATCCGGATGAAGGCCCGACGGGTCGCCTCTCATTGTGGAAGCCTGGCGTGGAGCACAACGACAAAGCCCGCATCCTGGTTGCCGGCAGCGGTCCGGCCGGCTTGATCGCGGCGCTCGGCTTTGCCGGGGCCGGCTTCGACGTCACGTTGGTCGGCCCCGAGGCCAACACCGCCGACGGCCGCACCACGGCCCTCATGAATCCGGCGCTGAAGGTCCTTGAACGGCTGGGCGTCCTTGCTGAACTGAGGACGCAGGCCGCGCCGCTCAAGGCGATGCGTATCGTCGACGCCACAAGGCGGCTGATCCGCAGCCCAACGGTGACCTTCCGCGCCGGCGAGATCGGCGAGGAACAGTTCGGCCTCAATTTGCCGAACAAGGCTCTTATGCCCATCCTTGCCAGGGCCGTTTCAGCTCATGAGGGCATTCATTGGCTAAAATCCACCGTCGCGTCCTGGAGCCTTGATGCCGAGCAGGCTGATGCAAGGCTGGCCGACGGAAGCGAAATCTCGGCCGCGCTGGCGGTCGCCGCCGATGGGCGCCTGTCTCCGGCGCGCGAAGCCGCTGGCATTCGCGCCTCCGCGCGGCCTTATCCGCAGTCGGCGCTTGTTCTCAATTTTGGCCATCGCAGCGAGCATGGCTTTGTCTCGACTGAATTCCACACCGAAACGGGGCCGTTCACGCAGGTACCGCTGCCCGGCAGGCGTTCGAGTCTTGTCTGGGTGGTGAAGCCGGAGACGGCGCAGGAGCTTGCGGCGCTCGACGATGCAGCCTTGTCGGCGCGTGTCGAGGAGCAGATGCAGTCGATGCTTGGCCGTGTCTCCGTCGAGCCGGGTCGCCAGGTCTATCCGTTGTCGGCGGCCTCGCCCGGCCGCTTCGCGCAAAACCGCGTGGCGCTGGTCGGCGAAGCAGCGCATGTGTTTCCGCCGATCGGCGCCCAAGGCCTCAACCTCGGCATCAGGGATATCGAAGATCTGATTGGAATCGCGAGTGAAAACAGCACCGATCCTGGATCGCGCCGGGCCCTCGCCGCATATGACACGAGGCGCCGGCCCGACATATGGGCGCGCAGCGGCGCGGTGAATCTGCTCAACATGTCGCTCTTGTCCGACATGCTGCCGGCGCAGCTGGCACGCAGCGCCGGCCTCAATGCGCTGGGCAGCTTCGCCCCGCTGCGAGCCTTCTTCATGCGCGAGGGGCTGCGGCCGGGCAGCGGCTTTCGCGCCATTGCCGGCGGCTTGCGCAAACCGGCCGAGCATTAGAAGCCGATCAGCGCCTCCTTCCACGCCACGCGCGAAACCTTACGCGTAGCCCATCCGTAGCTTGCAACATGGAGTGCGGCTATTGAATTGCGGCAGCGCCTGCGCCAAATAGGCCCAAGCCGAAAGTCGGGGTCGATTTTTGGCGGCGTGACGTGTAAATTCAAGGTCTTAGGCGCCTTGCGCGCAGCCACAAATGGCGCCTCGGAACCTAAGTGGTGAGCGTGATGAAAACGGCCAAGTTCTCGATCGGGCAGGTGGTTCGCCACAGGCTGTTTCCGTTCCGCGGCGTGATCTTCGACGTCGATCCCGAATTCGCCAACACCGAGGAATGGTATGAGGCCATTCCCGCCGACGTCCGTCCGCGCAAGGACCAGCCTTTCTATCATCTTCTGGCGGAGAATTCTGAGACCGAATACATCGCCTATGTATCCGAGCAGAACCTGCTCGAGGACCGGTCGGGCGAGCCGGTGCGGCATCCGCAGATCGGCGAGATGTTCGACAAGCTGCCGGACGGCCGCTACGAGCCGAAGCGCCAGTCGAAGCACTGAGCCGCAAAAGCACGCCACGCAGAGCATTTCATTGTTTCACGGAAATTGTGAAATGCCCTATCCTCTTCTCTTTTTATGCAATTCCGGACGGAAAACCGCTAGCACTTTCCTGGAATTGCTCTAGGCGCGCACAGCGCGTCGACAACAAAAAAAGCGGGGCGAATTGCCCCGCTTTTTTGTTCCAGAGCATGCTCCGGCGATCAGTTCGCGGTCTTGGCCTTGTCCTGCTCGTCCTTGAGCTTCTTGGCGAAGTCCTGGTTGTTCTTGGCGACGAAGTCCTGCAGCTTTTTCTGCCGGTCCTCGATGTCCGACTGCTGCAGCGGCGGGCCATCATAGGCGCCGCTGAAACCGGTGAGCGCGATCTTGATCGGGTTCGGCTGGTTCTGGAAGTTGATCGAGGTGAGCGTGATGCCCTGCCCCTTCTTGAAGGAAGCGACGAGCTGGTCGCTCAGCGGCACTTCCGCCACGCAGCGATCCGGGAAGCAGATCACATAATCGAGCTTCTGCGCCTTGCCGGAGTCGATCTGCAGCGCGATGCCCGGAGGAACCAGGCGGCCGGTCGGGACCGTGACCTGGAAGACCTTGCGGTTCACCTTGCCCTTGAGCTCGATCAGGCTGACGCCGGTGACGAGCTGGCCGTTGCCTGCGGTGACGATGTTCTGCACATTACAGATGTCGACGTCTTCCTGTTTGGTGCAAGCCTTGAACCAGCCCTGAGGAATTTGCGGCTGCTGTTGGGCCGAGGCGGTGAAAAGCCCGGCGCCCAGAACGCCGACCACGCCTGCGGCCAGCACCGAAAGGCGGTACGCGTTGATCGTCATATGGTGCACTTTCCTCTCAAATGATCCCGGGGACCGGCTTCTTCGTGCCGTGTGGTCCAGCTACCTGTTGCCCAAATGAGGCAACAGGATGACTTCGGAGCGCGTGTTACACTGCCAGCGGCGCCGAATCCAGCCCGGTTTCCGCGATTTCTTCCCGGTTTGATGTCCGTGGGGAAGAGTGCGATCGGCGATGGAGCGGCTGAACCCGATTCCCGTTGGCGCGCCGATTCAATCGGCTGGCGAAATGCTCTACGGTGCGTGGCGAATCACAAAGCCGCCCGGCAAGGAGACGGTCATGGACCGCGTTCTCGTTCGGCTGATCGCCGCGACGTCGTTTCTGGCTCTTTCGCTCCTTCCGGCACAGTCGGAGCCGAAACACGGCATCGCCATGCAGGGCGAGCCGGCGCTGCCGCCCGACTACAAGCATTTCGACTACGTCAATCCGGACGCGCCGAAAGGCGGAAGCGTCACCTATTGCGTCGTCGGCTCCTTCGACAATCTCAACCCCTTCATCCTGAAAAGCCTGCGCACCACGGCGCGCGGCATGATCGATACGGTTTACGGCAATCTCGTCTTCGAGCCGCTGATGCAGCGCAACTATGACGAGCCTTTCAGCCTCTACGGGCTGCTGGCCGACAGCGCCGACATGGATCCGGATCGCAAGACCATCGAGTTCCATCTCAACACCGACGCAAAATGGTCGGACGGCCAGCCGGTGACGCCAGAGGACGTGCTGTTCACCTACGACGTCTTCGCCGAGAAGGGCCGCCCGCCTTATAGCGACCGCATGAGCATGATCGCCAAGCTGGAGAAGACCGGCGAGCACAGCGTGAAGTTCACCTTCAACGACAAGGCCAACCGCGAATTCCCGCTGATCGTCGCGCTGACGCCCATCGTTCCCAAGCACGCCTTCAACAAGGACACCTTCGACAAGACCACGCTGAAGCCGCTGATCGGCAGCGGCCCCTACACCGTGGACAAGGTGCTGCCGGGGCAGCGCATCGTCTTCAAGCGGAATCCGGATTACTGGGGCAAGGACGTTCCGTCGAAACGCGGCTTCGACAATTTCGACCAGGTCACCATCGAGTATTTTCTCAACGCCAACGCCAAGACGGAAGCGTTCAAGAAAGGCATCTGCGCCCTCGACGACGAGACCGATCCGGTCAAGCGCGAGCGCGACATCGACTTTCCGGCGTTCCAAAGGGGCGACGTGAAGGAAGAATATTTCAACACCGGCATTCCGCCGGTGGTGACCGGCTTCCTGTTCAACACCCGGCTGCCTAAGTTCTCGAACCCGGTGGTGCGGCGCGCGCTCGGCATGCTCTATGACTTCGAATGGACGAACAAGAACCTGTTCGGCGGCAAGTTCAACCGCACCATGAGCTATTGGCAGAATTCCGAGCTGTCCGCGCTCGGCCATCCGGCCGACGACCGTGAAAAGGCGCTGCTGGCCCCCTACCCGGGCCGCGTGCCGCGCGACGTGATGGACGGCACCTGGCGTCCACCGGTCACCGATGGTTCGGGCCAGGATCGCAAGGTGCTCAAAGCCGCTTTCGAGCTGCTGAAGAGCGCCGGCTTCCATGTGCAGAACGGCAAGATGCTCGACCCGCAGGGAAACCCTTTCAGCTTCGAGATCCTGACTTCGTCGCAGGATGAAGAGCGGCTGGCGGCCATCTATCAGCGCACGCTGGAAAAGATCGGCATCGACGTCGGCATCCGCACCCTCGACGGCGACCAGATCCAGTCGCGCAAGCAGCGTTTCGACTTCGAGGTTCTGATCGGCACGAGCGGCTTCAGCAATTCGCTGTCGCCGGGCAGCGAGCAGCTTGGCCGCTGGGGATCGGTTGCCGCGAAAACGGAAGGATCGTTCAACCTCGCCGGCGTCGCCGATCCGGCGATCGACGCCGCGATCGACGCGATGCTGAACGCCCGGACCAAGGAAGACTATGTCGCGGCGGTGCGTGTGCTCGACCGGCTGCTGATCTCCGGCAACTACATGGTGCCGATGCAATACAACACGCAGCAATGGCTCGCCTACTGGAGTTATCTGGAACATCCGCAAAAGACCCCCATATTCGGCTATCAACTGCCGACCTGGTGGCGAAAGCCCAACTGACGCCAGAGCATGATGCCGAAAAGTGTGAAGCGGTTTTCGGACGACATCATGCTCCATATCTCTTCGACAGAAAGCCCAAACCAATCGGAACCAAACAGGAGACGAGCATGAGCGCCGAGAACTCCATCACCGTCGACGTGGTGTCCGATGTCGTCTGTCCCTGGTGCTTCATCGGCCAGAAGCGTTTGGATAAGGCCATTGCCGCGGCCGATGTCGACGTGCATGTCCGCTGGCGGCCGTTCCAGCTCGATCCGACCATCCCTTCGGGAGGCATGGATCGCCGCCAATATATGCTCGGCAAGTTCGGCAGCGAGGAACGCATCCAGCAGATCCACGCACGCATCGAGCCGCTCGGCGAAGCCGAGGGCATCCATTTTGCATTTGGCGCCATCAAGGTCGCCGCCAACACGCTGGACGCTCATCGCGTTATCCGCTGGGCGGGCGCTGCCGGCGAGGACGTGCAGAACCGACTGGTGCGCAGTCTCTTCCAGCTGAATTTCGAGGAAGGCGCCAATATCGGCGACCATGCCGTGCTGGTGAAGGCCGCCGGCGAAGCCGGCATGGATGCATCGGTGGTCGAGACGCTGCTGCCCACCGATGCCGATGTCGATGCCGTCCGCAACGAGATCGCCACCGCCTCGCGCATGGGCATCACCGGCGTGCCCTGCTTCCTGCTCGAAGGCAAATACGCGGTGATGGGCGCGCAGGATGCCGACACGCTAGCCGACGCGATCCGCCAGGTGGCTCAGGCCAAAGCGCGCGGCGAGTTGGAAACCATCGCAGGCTGAGCGTTCTTCCACACTCTTCCGGATGGAACGCGTCGCGCACCTTCCTGGATTACTGTTACGGAGCAGTCGGCTCGCCGCACACGATCTGGTGAATCGCCCTGAGCACGGCGCTACGCTAAGATCCGTGAAGATTTAGCTGATTTGAGGGGGCACCGAATGGCGGTCAGGCGTCGCGCATTGTTGCTGCTGTGCTTGCCTTTTGCCTTCGGCCTTCCGCTGACATTGCAGCACGTGTCCGCCGAGGAAGCCGTCATGTCGGCGACTTTTGAAGGCAAACCCTGGACTGCATCCTTTACCCTGGCCCAGACCATGCACATGGCCGGCAGGCCGATGCTGAACCTGTCGGGAACCGAGCAGGGCTCGCCGACCAAAACCTTCAATTCGATGCTGGTGCTCAGAGATCCGAACGACCTTGCCGGCAGCTATAAGCTCAAGGCCGGGGCGGCCGCGAGCAGCGCCAATTTCAATATCCTTGATTCCGGCGCCATGGTCGGCCATGTCCGTTTCGCCAGCGGCGAGATCGTCATCGACAAATACGACCCAGCCGCAAAGACCATTTCCGGTCATTTCAGCGCTTTGGGAAAAGACGAATCAGGCAAGCCTGGAGAGCTCACGGAAGGCAGATTTTCGGGCATTCCCGTCACCGAGCAGTAGCCATTTCGGCCGATCGGCACCTCTTTTTCGTTCACAAACCCGTGTTTTCTGCTTCCCTTGGGGAAGCTTTCAATCGGCTGGCTCAATTGCCCTTAACACGCTGGAATAAAAGCCGAAATCAGCGCACCGAATGGTCTGCCGGCACCGACTCTCTGTTGCCCATGTGCCACGGCGGGTAACCGTGTTCACATTCTCCGCCAGAAAATTAATGGAAAATGATCAATTGGTGTTACCCTGTGTAACAAAACTAAGAAAGGTTTGGGCGGGATCGTGATTCGCGTCGGTAGACCGCGACGTACAATACCGGAGCCAATATCCAGCGAGGCAAAGACCTCGTCCCTGACGCCGGTATCGTCGATGCGTACATTCTGGGGGCTGATGCGAGCCTACTGGTTTTCCGACCGGTGGAAGGAAGCCTGGACCCTCACCCTCGTTATCGCACTGCTGACGGCGCTGTCCAGCAAGGCCGGTGTCTGGTTTGCCATGGCGCTGGGCGAGTTGGGCAATTCGATCGCCTTCCTGCACGACGCGGCCAATACCCATCCCTTGCAGACCATCCTGACCAATGCCGGCATATTGGTGCTGCTGGTGGTGCTGAAGGATGCCGGCCTTACCGGTGTGCGCAATCTCGTTTCGACGACTTTGCACCGCAAATGGCGGGGCTGGCTGAACAACCAATTCAACCTGGCCCTGCTCGACGGCAACCATACCCATTTCCATGCGCAGCACGGCTCGGTGGCGGGCGGCATCGTCGCTCCAGACAACATCGATCAGCGCATCCAGGAATCGATCAAGGACATGACCGGCGGCGCCATTGGTCTCGCAATGGGCGTGCTCGGCGTGGCGACGTCGCTCTATTTTATCGGTGAGAACCTGATCGGGTCATCGGTTGAGGTCAAAGGCCTGGAATTCCTGGGCAGCTACGGCACAGCAGTACTGGCTTTCCTTGCCGTCGCCACCTACGTGCCGTTGAACACCTGGATCGCGGTCAAGCTCGGGCGATTGCTCGAGCGGCTCAATGTGCGCATGCAGCAGGCCGAGGGCAGCTACCGCAGTGAGCTGACGACATTCCTGCGCCGCAGCTTCCATGTCGCCGCCTCGCATGGTGAGGGCGTGCAAAAGTCGATGCATGACAGGCTCTATATCGATATCGACAAGACGTGGGGGCGGCTCAACATCGTCAACACCAGCTACACGTCGTTCGAGCTGATCTACAATTTTGTCGGCGCCCGTATCGTTGCCTATGCACCAGGGCTCGTGTCGTTCATCCATAACCGCCTCGACTACAAGGGCTACATCACCGGCTCCGAAATGGTCGCCCAGTTGATCAGCCAGTGCTCGTGGTTCATCCATGTGATGCCTGCGATCGCGACGCTGAGGGCCAACAGTCAACGCGTGACCGAACTCGCCGAGGCCATCGAAAACGTCCAGCACCCGCGCGAATTCTATCAGCAGACCGGTCGCTCCGACTTCAGCTACGCCAGCCAGAATCCGGTGTTCGGCCTGACCATCCAGAAGCTCGAACTGGCGCATCAGGGCGAAGATGCGACACCCTTCCTCAGCGCCGCCAATTTGCGCTTCCGCCGCGGCGAGTGGACCTTCCTCAAGGGCGAGTCCGGCTGCGGCAAGACTTCGCTGATCAAGGCGATCAACGGCCTGTGGCCCTACGGCCGCGGCACCATCGTCTTCCCCGAGGGCGTGACGAGTTTCTACGCCGCGCAGGAGATCAAGCTGCAGCAGGTCTCGCTGAAGCAGCTCGTGTGCCTGCCGGGCTCAGAGAGCGATCATAGCGATACGCAGGTTGCGGCCGCCCTGCACAAGGCCGGTCTGGGCGACTTCATCGGCCACTTGGCCGACGAAAGCCGCGAGGGCAAGATCTGGGACCAGGTGCTTTCGGGCGGCCAGAAGCAGAAGCTGGTGGTCGCGCGCATCATCCTGCGGCAGCCGGGACTTCTCTTCCTCGACGAAGCGACTGCCGCGCTCGATCCCGAAGGCAAGATAGCCTTCCACCAGGCGATCAAGGACAATTGCCCGAACGTCACCGTCATCAGCGTCATGCACGAAGCGGTGCCGCCGCGCTCGCTGTCGGGCGAGGAATTCTACCACAGCGTGGTTTCGATCTCCGAGGGCGTGGCCACCAAGAAGCCGCTTGCTCCCAGCCTGCCGCGCGAGCTCACCACAATTCTCTCCCAGCCTCGGCCGGTCGAGGACAAGTGGCTGCGCTTCCGCCGGCTGAAGCAGAAATAGCAGTCATACCAAGCCTTTGATCGGTGACGGTGCCCCGGCTTGAGCCGGCCTCGATCACAGTCTCGCGATCCGGCCTCCCCGCATTCATTTTAAGCGCCCTTCGCGATTGACTCGGCCAAAACCGCTTCTATGTTGCGCCCGCTCGCCAAATTCAAACTCGAACCCCGCGAGCAGAAAGGTCAATCCGCCATGCCTGGCGACAGTCACAGTCGAACGCAACCGCCGTCCGCCCTGACGTGACCTGATGGCTCACGTCCTGCCGGACGGCAAGGAGTGAGCCATGAACGAATTCGCACCCGTATTGGACGACGAAGCCGTCGCCGTCGCCCGTGTTCTTGCCAACGATCACGTCGCCGACGTCGTCGAAGCCCTCAACCACGAGCCCCGCGAGACAGTCATCGAGCTGCTCTGCGCCGTGCCGTTCGAGCGGCTGGTCGAGATCTTCGACCAGCCGGAACTCGAAGCGGCACCCGAGCTTGCCGAGGCCCTGCCGCGCCCGAAGGCAAGCAAGCTCCTGACCGCCATGTCGGTCGACCGCGCGGCCGACATCCTGCGGGAGCTGGACGAACCGGCTCGCTCGGAGCTGCTCGGCGCCTTGGCGCCGCCGTTGCGCGCGACGCTGCTGTCCATCCTGGGTTACCCGGAAGGCAGCGCCGCCTCGATCATGACGACGGAATTCGTCAGCGTGCCTTCGGACTGGACCGTCGGCCGCACGCTCGACTACATCCGCAAGGTCGAGCGCACGCGCGAAACGATCTACGCCATCTACATCGTCGATCCGGACACGCAGCTCCTGCTGCGTTCGACCGGCTTGCGCCGGCTGATCACCGGCAACCCGGAAGATTCGATCCTGTCCGTGGCGCCCGACCGCGCGCCGGTGACGGTGACGCCGCTCACCGATCGCGAGAACCTGGCGCAGACGATCTCCAAATACGACCTGCTCGCTTTGCCTGTCGTCGACCACGGCAGGATCCTCGGTATCGTCACCGTCGACGACATCATCGACACGATGATCGAGGAGACGACCGAGGACGTGCATCGCTTCGGCGGCATGGAGGCGCTGGACGACCCCTATATGAAGATGGGCTTCCTCGCCATGATCCAGAAGCGCGCCGGCTGGCTCTGCGCGCTGTTCCTCAGCGAGATGCTGACGGCCAACGCCATGCAGAGCTACGAGGGCGAGCTGGAAAAGGCGATCGTGCTGACGCTGTTCATCCCCCTGATCATGAGTTCCGGCGGCAATTCCGGCTCGCAGGCGACGTCGCTCGTCATCCGCGCGCTGGCGCTGCGCGAGATCGGTTTGCGCGACTGGTGGCGGGTGGCGCTCCGCGAGCTGCCTACCGGGGTGGTGCTTGGCTCCATACTCGGCATCGTCGGCATCTGCCGCATCGCGCTCTGGCAGTATTTCGGCTTCTACGACTACGGTCCGCACTGGATGCTGATTGCGGCGACAGTGGGCGCGGCGCTGATCGGCATCGTCACCTTCGGCTCGCTGTCGGGATCGATGCTGCCCTTCGCGCTGAAGCGCATCGGCTTCGATCCGGCAAGCGCCTCGGCGCCGTTCGTCGCCACGCTGGTCGATGTCACCGGGCTGGTGATCTACTTCTCGGTAGCGCTGGTGATCCTTCGCGGCACACTGCTCTAGGCTTGCGGACATTACCGCCGCCGACACTCGAGCAATTCCAGAAAAGTGCGGAGCGGTTTTCCGTCCGGAATTGCGACGAACAAAGGGATAGAGCGGTTCTTCTAACCGCTCTATCCCGCGGCGGTCCACTTTGTCTCAGACGCCGTATATCGCGTCGCGTACCGCATCCGGAAATGCACCGGCCATGCCGGCGATCGCCGTATTGGTGAGCATCACCACCGTGAGACCTTCCGACGGGTCAACAAACCACGAGTGACCGTAAACTCCGCCCCAGCGCCAGGTCCCGACTGCCTGCGGCGTCTGCGCGGCGGCCGGGTCGCGCAGGACGGCAAATCCCAGCCCCCAGCCCCAGCCGGCCCGTGTCGTCTCGATGCCGACGATGGCGTCGGTCGTCATCGCCCGGACGGTTCCGGGCCGAATGACAGGGCCTCCTTCGGTCCGGATCGTTTCGAGAAATGTCAGCACATCGCCAGCGGTACCGTTCATGCCGGCGCCGCCCGAAGGAAAGGACGCCGGGTTGAAGGCGCGCGCCGGAGCAAACGAGATCAGGCCGTCGCCAAAAGGCACGAGATGATGCTCGCCCATTCTGACAGCGCCGGACGGATCGTCGGCATAGGGAACGGCCAAGCGCTTCTCCTCGCGCACGCCAAAGCGGCTGTCGCTCATGCCGAGCGGTGTAGCAACCAGGCGATCGACGAGATCCGGCAACGAGGTGCCGGCTGCCCTGGCCATCACTTCGCCCAGCACGTCCATCGCCACCGAATAGGCCCAGGCTGTCCCGGGCGCGTAAGCAAGCGGCACCGAAGCGATGCGCGCCAGGTTGTCGGCCATGGACAGCCCCGGCTGGTCCAACCCATCCGACACATGCGAGCGCTCATAGGCGTTGCCGGCAGGCTGGGCGAAGCCATAAGCAAGGCCGGCGGTATGCGTGAGCAACTGCCTCACTGTAATCGTCGGCTCTTCGCCGCCAGGCATCTTCGGGCGGAACTCTGGAATGAACTTGGCGATCGGATCGTCAAGCGCGAATTGGCCGGCCTCGACCAGAGCCAATGCCGCGGCGGCCACGATCGGCTTGGTGACGGAGGACAGCCGGAAGATGGCGTCCTGCATCATCGGCTTGCCCAGTTCGCGGTCGGCAAGGCCGAAGGCGCGGCGGTAGAGCACGGCGCCGTGCTGCGAGACCAGGATCACGCCGCCGACGACGCGCTGCTCCTCCATGGCCGCACCGATGACGCGGTCGATGCGTAGGCCGAAATCGCGGTCGAGCGGAGCGGCGGACAAGGTCGACTCCGGAGCGATCGCTAGACCCGTTCGCCGTTCTTCACGCGATAGGTCGGCTTGTACATCGTCACCAGTTCCTCGGCCGCGGTCGGGTGCACGGCCATGGTGCGGTCGAAGTCCTCCTTGGTAAGGCCAGCTTTCAGCGGGATGCCGAGAAGCTGCGCCATCTCGCCGGCATCGGGGCCTAGAATATGGGCGCCGACCACCTTCCTGGACGCGCCGTCGACCACAAGCTTCATCAGCATCTTCTCGTCGCGGCCGGACAACGTATGCCGCATCGGGCGGAACGAGGCGCGGTAGATCTCGACGTCGGGAAAGCGCTTGATCGCCTCGTCTTCCGATACGCCTACGGTGCCGATCTCCGGCTGCGAGAACACCGCCGTCGCAATGGTGTCGTGGTCCGGCGCGGTCGGATTGTCCTTGAAGGCGGTCTCGATGAAGCACATCGCCTCGTGGATGGCGACCGGCGTCAGCTGCACGCGATGGGTCACGTCGCCGATCGCCCAGATGTTGTCGACATTGGTGCGCGAGTACTGATCGACCACGATCGCGCCCGTCTTACTGAGTTCGATGCCGACGCCTTCCAGGCCCATATTCTCGGTATTGGGAATACGCCCGATCGCCAGCATGACCTGGTCGACCGTTAGGGTTTGGCCGGAAGACAACAGCACGTCCAGCCTGCCCTCCGGGGTCTTGCGCACCCATTCCGAAACTGCGGGGCAGAGGATCTTGATCCCCTTTTTCTCCATCGTCTCATGCAGCGAGCGGCGCAGATCCATGTCGAAGCGGCTGAGGATCTCCTGGCCGCGGTAGACCAGGGTGGTGTCGACGCCCAGACCGTGGAAGATGTTGGCGAATTCGACGGCGATGTAGCCGCCGCCCTCGATCATGATCGCCTTCGGCAGCTCCTTCAGATCGAAGGCCTCATTGGAGAAGATGCAGTATTCGTGGCCTGCCAGCGCCGGATGCGGCGCTGGCCGCCCGCCGGTAGCGATCAGAATCTGATCGGCGCTGACGGTGCGATCTTCGGCGACCAAGTAAACCGAGTGCGGATCGACCAGCACGGCGCGCGAGTGGAAGGTCTCGCCGCCGGAGCCTTCGACATTCCTCTTGTAGCTCGCCTCGAGCCGCGCGATCTCCTTGTCCTTGTTGGCGACAAGCGTCTGCCAGCCGAAGCTCGCCTCGGGCACGGTCCAGCCATAGCCCGCGGCGTCGGCGAAATGTTCGGGAAACTGTGAAGCGTAGACATAGAGCTTCTTCGGCACGCAGCCTCGGATGACGCAGGTGCCGCCGAACCGGTACTCCTCCGCAATGGCGACCCGCTTGCCGAGGGAGGCCGCCACCCGGGCCGCCCTCACCCCGCCAGAGCCGCCGCCGATGACGAACAGATCATAGTCATAAGCGGCCATCGCTTGGGCTCCTGCGGATGAGAAAAGACGGGTCACAGGTAGGCCGCAAAGCGGCAAAAGAAAAGCCCGGGCGAACCCGGGCTTTGTGGTCCAGCGGCTGCTGGCCGGCGATGCGGATCAGTTCTGCGAGTCGTCCGCAGGAGCTGAATTGTCGGCGGGAGCTGAATTGTCCGCCGGAGCGGAACCATCGGCCGGCGCCGTGGCGGCCGGAGCCGGTGCTGCCGGCGCCTTGGCCTTGGCCGCGGCGGCAAGCGTCTCGCCGACCTGCTGCGCCAGATCGCGG
The DNA here is from genome assembly GCF_029625735.1 of Mesorhizobium sp. WSM4935. NCBI lineage: Bacteria > Pseudomonadati > Pseudomonadota > Alphaproteobacteria > Hyphomicrobiales > Phyllobacteriaceae > Mesorhizobium > Mesorhizobium sp. WSM4935. The sequence continues at coordinate 117,816 of NZ_JARTVR010000003.1, forward strand.
GCTACGCCGTTCTGCCAGATGTCGGCGGCCTTCACGAGGTCGCGCGTCACCGCGGGGCCGCTGTCCAGCAGCTTCTTGCCGGCTTCCGAGCTGTAGAAGGTGGCGATGTCGTTGAGGTCTTTCTCGGAGAAAACCTTGGCATAGGCCATGGCCGCCTCCTTTTCGAGGTCGGCGCGCCGCGAGGCAAGGCCGAGTGCTTTCTCGGCCACGGTCTTGCCGATCAGCTCCTGCATGTCGGGGTTCTTCTGGATGAGCTGCGACTCCAGTGCCGCAGCCGCCTGCGGCAGGATGTTGTCGAAAGAGTCCGTGGCGTGGATCGCCGCGACCGCAGCGCGAGCGGCCTTCAGATGCGATTCGCTGATATCCTGCGCAAATACCGGCGAGGACAGCGCAAGGACGGCCGAGGCCGCCAGAAGCATCGAAAGGCGGCGAACTCGTTTAGGCAACATCATGGTCGATAGAACTCCCTGGTTTCAGGCTGCATGGACGGTTTCGATACCGTCGCCGCCGGCGATGATGGCCGTTGACGCCAGCCCGATGAATAGACCGTGCTCGACAACGCCCGGAATGGCGAAGAGAGCATTCGAAAGCGCTCTTGTATCCGGAATGCGGCCAAAAGATGCATCGAGGATAAAGTGGCCGCCGTCTGTAACAAATGGCTGCCCCCCCGTCATCCTCAATGTAACCGGGCCGGAAAGGCCGTGCTTTGCCGCGGCGGCCCCGATCGCTATCTGGGTGGCGCGCAGGCCGAATTTGTTGACCTCGATCGGCAGCGGGAAGCGGCCGAGGGTCTCGACCAGCTTGGACTTGTCGGCGATGACGATCATGCGAGCGGACGCCGCCGCGACGATCTTCTCGCGCAGCAGCGCGCCGCCGCCGCCCTTGATCAAGGTCAGGTTCGGGTCGACCTCGTCGGCGCCGTCGATGGTAAGATCGAGTTCCGGCGTGTCCTCGAGCGTGGAGAGCGGCACGCCGAGCTCGCGGCAGAGTGCCGCGGTGCGCTCCGAAGTCGGCACGCCGATAACCTTGAGGCCGGTCGACACCTTCTCCGCCAGCAGCCGCACGAATTCTTCCGCCGTGGTGCCGGTGCCGATGCCAAGCCGCATGCCGCTGCCGACATGGGCGAGCGCTGCCCGCGCGGCTTCGACCTTCAACTGCCTTGCATCCATGGGGACCCCGATTTCGCCGGTTTCGCGCGCCTCCTAGCATTTTTGCCTGCCCCGTCAAAGGCCGTCAAAGGCCCCCGCTGTGGACCGATCGAGGCTTCTTGCTTGAACCCGGCCCTCCCTGTATCGGCTACGGCAATTCAATCGCCACAGGAACCTCCCATGCCGCGCCCGATCATCGTCTTCGACCTGGATGGAACGCTGGTCGACACGGCGCCCGACCTGCTCGACAGCCTCAACCATAGCCTGGCGGCAAGCGACCTCGCCGCCATCGACGAAGCCGGTTTCAGGCGCTTCGTCGGCCATGGCGGCCGCGTCATGATCGAACGCGCGCATGCCGCGCAGAACAAGGCGCTGGCGGCCGAGGAGCACGACCGGCTCCTCAAGCTGTTCCTCGACCATTACACGCTGAACATTCCCGGCAAGTCCCGCCCCTACCCCGGGGTCACCGCCGCGCTCGATCGTTTCCAGGCCGCCGGCTACCTGATGGCTGTCTGCACAAACAAATACGAAGCGAATTCCGCGACGCTGATCGGCGCGCTTGGCATGTCGAACTATTTTGCCGCGATCTGCGGCCAGGACACATTCGCCTTCCGCAAGCCCGACCCGCGCCATCTCACCGAGACGATCCGGCTCGCCGGCGGCGATCCGAACAGCGCCTTGATGGTCGGCGATTCGCAAACCGACATCGACACCGCCAAGGCGGCCGGCATTCCCGTGGTCGCCGTCGATTTCGGCTATACCGACCGCCATGTGCGCGAATTCGAACCGACTCTGGTGATCTCGCATTTCGACGCGCTGACGCCGGAACTGGCGGAGCGGCTGATCGCAGCGGCGCGCTAGGCTCGCAACGCTAACTAAATTGGTGGAACTCGTGGGATCATCCAACTTTTTCAGAAGGTTGGATGGTGGGCGATGCAGGGATTGAACCTGCGACCCCACCCGTGTGAAGGGTGTGCTCTCCCGCTGAGCTAATCGCCCGCTCGTCGCCCGAAGGCCAAGCGAGCCGCGATATAAGGGAGGCAGGCTCTCGAAGTCAAGGCGATCTGCCGACGATCTTTCAAGGCCTCCAAACCTCGATCAGGCAGGCGCCTAAATCAGCCCCCGTCTCACATTCATGCGCGTCACCGCCGTCACCAATACGGCGCCGGTCATGAAATAGAGCGTGGCGATGATGTGGCCCTGGTGGAAATGCAGCCCGGCAAACAGCAGGGCAGTAACGACGGCAAGGAAGGCGATGACGCGGGAGAAAGCATCGGGCATGGGGCGACCTTGTGCAATGTGTTGAGTGGCCGCCCTCATTCAGCCGCTCGCTCCATAGAGCGGTTTTTGGTTTTTCGCAATCGGCTCGGCGGCGAACGCTCAGGCCAGATCCACTTCCACCCACAGCCCGCCCGGCCCGCATGCCGCATCGCGGGGGGCGCTGCGCACTGCCTGGATTGAACCGGCCGGCACGGCAAAACCCGGCCTTCCGTTCTTGTCCGCCAGCCATGGATCATCGGCGCGGATGACGCGGCCCCTCGTCTTCGTCTCGAGCGCGGTCAGGATGCCGTCATAGGGCATTTCGCCCCAGTGGACTTTCAAGGCGTCGCCCTTGTTGGTGGGGACGAAGGCCGAAAGGTCCGCACTGGTCAGCAGATCGAAACCCTGTTTTTCCGGCGTGGCGTTCTGGCTGCCGTGATGGGCGACCTTGAGATAGACGGTGCGCGCCAGAAGATCGGCCGACGTAACGGTGCCCTGCCCCACCGGCCATGTCAGCTCCTTCCAGCTCAGCCAGTTACCGATCTGAGCGTCGCCTGGGAACAGCAGCACCCGGCCGCTATCGATGAACTCGAAGGCAAGCACCAGGCTGGTGTTGTTGACGCCACGGTCGAGCTGCAGCGCAAGGTCTGCGGCGATCCCCATCCAGTCGGCGTCGACGCGCCGCCACGACTGGTCGCGGTCCTCCATAGATGCCGCGCCCGAAACCGGCCCGGAATAATGTTTGCGGACAAAGGCGCCGACATCGATGGCAGGATCGCTGCCCTTGTCACCTTGCAGCGCTGCGGAAAGCGGCGTGCCGACATTGCGCTCGAACGGACTGAGCTCGTCGACGTAACCGACATCGGCCGCCTCGTTCATCTTAAGGCCGCTCACCAGCGCCCGCGCGAACGGGCCGCCGCCGGCCAGCGGGAACATCTCGCTCGCCTTATCCTCCAGCCGCAGCGCCGCCTTGTCGCGCGGCGGGCCGAGCACATAGACGCGCAGGTTGGGCAACGCGTCGATCGTCACCGGCGGGCCACCGGGCTCGAAATAGGTCGGCGACGGCTTTTGCGAGAGCTTGGCCGCCGCGTCGCGGGCCGAGCGCACCCGCTCGCCCGCGGCGCCGAACTGGAAGCCGAGCACGGACTGCAGGCCGTCGCGGATGCCGGCCATATAGGCGCTGAGCCCCTGCATTCCATCGAGCTTCTGGCCCACGCCTTGCAGCGCGGCGATCGCCTGGCCCTTGAACTTGTCGAGTTCCGCGGCCCCTGCATCCGCAGGATTCTCCGTCCATGCCATCCAGACATCGGCGACGGCAAAATCCTTGAAAAGGTCCTTCGCGGTCAGAAAGCCGGAGACATGATCCCAGTGTTCGTGTGTGACGACGAGAATGTCGATCTTGCCGCCGGTCTCCTCCTTGAGGTCGGCGACGATGTCGGCGACCAGCGCCGGGCCGCCCGCGATCGAAACATGGATGCCGCAATCGATGAGCATGCGGAAAGGCTTTCCATCCGCCCTCTTGAAGGTAAGCAGGTGGCAGTCGCCGATGCCCTGGCAATAATGCCGCACGGTAACGCCCGATGCCGGCGCGACCGCTGCGGCGGTTTTTGCCGGCCTTGTCCTCGTCGCCGGCTTTCTAGACATGGTCGTCGTCTCCGTCGCTGGCATGCAGCAGGGCAAAGGGCTCCGACACTTCGCCGCCGAAATAGAGCGCCCGCAGCGGCGACAGATAATTGGCCGCCATTGTCCCGGCCTGGCGCTTCTGCCGGTCCGTGCTGCCGGTATTCTTGATGATCGAGTAGCGGATCTCCTCGAACCCCTGGCGCGGGTCGATGATGATCGTGGCGCCGCCGCGGAACCAGAAGAAGCCGTCGCCCTTGGCCATGCCTTGCGGCATCGCCGTGCCGTCCGGCGCAACCGGAATGCGCTGCTGAATGACGGCCACCACCTCGACGCGGAACGAGCCATCCGGCTCGACGCGACGCGTCGGGCGCACGCTGTAGATGTCGAAGGTCGTCTCGCCCTTCTTCGGCGCACGCATGATCGTGCCGTCCTCATTGTAGCGCGGCAGATCGGGCAGCAGGCCGAACTGCTTGTAGAGATCCGGATTGGAGGCGAAGGCCCTGTGCATCGCCTTCCACAGCGCATAGCGGTTCTTGTCGTTGAGCGCGAAGATCTCGGCCCGCTTCAATTTCTGGTTCCAGCCGAGGTCGATCTTGCTGAGCAGACCCTTCAGCCAGGAAGGCGACGGATCCTCCGGCGCGCTCCAGGCAAGCGTTTCCTCCGAGATGGTGCGGACGTCGCGCGGCAGAAGCTTCCATTTTCGGAACGATTCCAGGAAGGCCAAGCGATAATGGAGCGGATCGTCCGGATAGGCGTCGCGGTCGGCGGTGATCAGGGCGCGCAGGTATTCGCCGAAGGTGATGTCGACGGAAGGGCAATAGTCGAGCGCGCGGATGCACATGGTCAGCATCTGCCTGGCGGTCTTGGCGACCTCGTCGGTCAGGCGCTCGACCAGGCTCGGATGCAAGGTGCCCGCCGGCAGGATGCCGGAGCCGCCGGTGGCAAGCTGGATCAGGTCGTCAGTGCGCCGGTCGGCGATGGCCAGGAAGGCCTGGTAGACGGCGAACACCAGGATCGAGCCGCGATCATGCGCCTCGAAGGTCTTGTCGTAGTCGAGATCGGCCATGCCGGCGCCGCCATATTCGCGCAACGGCCCGGCCCTGCCGCTGCCTTCCCCGAACTGCTTGGCGATACCCGAAAGCAGCGAGGCGGCCGACAATTCGCCTCTGGCCTTGCCGATTTCGAAGCTGACCAGTTCCTTGAGCGTAAAATGCTGGAACAGCGCGACGATGTCGGCGAAGGCCTCGTGGAAGGCCGGCACGTCCGGGTTGGACGCTTCCTGGAAGCGGCGATGCAGCCCGTCGAGCAGCGCGTGCGACATCTCATGCGCGACGATGTCGCTGGATAGGCACGAGAACACCGTCGTTCCGGGCGTGGTGACGTCGCCCTCATTGCTGGTTGCCGGGAAATAGCCGAACAGCAGCGCCTTCTTTTCCGGGCTGTAATAGGCATTCTCGGCGCGCAGCGCATGCGGATAGATGCGCAGGCGCGGCACATAATGCGCTTTAACCGTCATGTCGCCGGCGCGGCCGGGAGCCTCGGCATAGTGCGGCGCCCACAATGCCCGCCGGCCGAGCGCGCGCTCGAAATGGCCGATCGTGGTCATGGCGACGGCGTAGACCATCTGCTGGTGGAATTTCGGATTGCCTTCCGAAGGCGGCAGGCCGTCCTGCGCCAGAAGCAACTTGTCGTTGAGATCGACTGGGTCGTAGACGCGGTCGGACGCGGGGTCCACATCGATCACTTCCAGATATTCGCCGATCGGGCCGGGCAGCAGCGGCCTGTCGGTGGCGGGCTCGTCGTCCCACGGCACCGAAAGCGTCGCCTGGTAGACCGAAACCGAATCCAGCCGCTTGGCGACCGACGGATCGAGCGCGTAGATGCGCAGGCGCCGTTGCGGCGGCGGCAGCGGCCGCGGCTTGCGCTTGATGGCCGGCGCAGAGCCTGTAACCGGCGCAGGAACGGCGGCGCTGGCACCTGGCCGGCCGAGCAGACTTTCCAGAAACGTCTTGAGCGGCTTTGACGGATTGCCCTGGTCGAGCGCCGCTTCCAGAAAACGGTTGCGTGCCGCCGCCGAAACCTGATCCGGATCGCCATCCGGGTCGGCGATCGTCTGTTCGATTGCCGTCGAGCGTTGCGCCATCTGAGTCAGCTCCAGCGCAAACATCATCCGTTGGCGCAGCGTCGCCGGCGATGGCGGCGCCAAAGAATTCCCGCCGGTCAGAAGGTCGAGCCAGCTCCATGTGTAGGTAGTGGGAGCAAGCTTCGTCAGGGTCCCCGCCGCCGGTGGCAGGATGTCCAATGCGTCGAGTGCCCGCAACACGCCCTGCCCGATCTTCTCCTTCGTCTCCGCCGCATTCATCTTGGCCGTCGATTTCGAGGCCTTCGCGAACAACGCCTTGCGTACCGCCTCGATGCGCATCCAAGGCTGCGGGTAATTCTTCACCACGTCCCAATGCTCGGCGAGCCAGAGAGCTGCCGCGGCGGCGACCTGCGGGGTCGCGGCCGAGGTGCCGCTGCCGTCCATGTCAACCACCTTGCGGCAATCGATCTCGGCCCAGGGCACGTTCGGCGTATAGGCGCCGAGCGCCGTGTTCATCTTGGAAGGCGGCCCGTAATTGCCTTGCATGGTCCCGAGAGCGAGCCCGGCATAGGCGCGCCCGTCGCCCATCACGCCGCATGCCGCAAGCACTCGGTTGTAGCGGGCCGGATAGACGATGCTGCGCGGCGTGAAGGTGAAATTGTTCCCGGCCGCAGTGACCATGACCAGGCCGTGGTCGTAGGCGAGGTTGACGGCGTCGACCAGAGCCTGCGAGGCGAGGCCGCCCATGCTCATCGACAGCACCTGCGCGCCCTGCTGGCGCGCATAGTCAATGCCTTGCACCATCGTGCCGGTGGTCAGCCGCACCACCCAGTCAGCGATGCGCACCGGCAGGATCTTCGCCAGCGGCGCGCCGCCGACGAAGTCGGTGAAACCCGGCCAATGCGGTGAAGTGCCGTCGAGCTTGTTGCCGGCAAGCAGGCTCAGCGTGCCGGTGCCATGGCCGCGATTGCTGGTAAGCGTGCCGGCCGGGGCGTGGTCGGCCGCGTTGTCCGGACCGGTCCCGTCGTCGACGAAGTTGCGCTGCTGCGCCGCAAGAAGTCCGGCCGGCAGGGTCTGGTGGCCCGGATCGAAACCGGTATCGAGATGGGCGATGGTGATGTTGGTCTGCTTGGCGCCCACCCTGTTGCGAGCCGCCGCGAACTGGCTGAAGTCCGGCGCGGCGTTCCAGGCGATGCGCCCGGCGACCACCGCCTGTCCGCCCTGTGGGTCCTGATCGTCGAACGCGCAGACGGGACTGGCGCTTGCCGCCATGCCGCGGTCGCCGGCGCCGTTCCTGTACTCCCATTGCTGCACGATATCGGGCTCGACCGCGAGCACCTCGCTGCCAGCGGCCGCAAGCGCCGGAGTTCGGGCGAGGAGATCGTGAGCGTGGTCCCAGGGATTGTCGGTATCGGCGGCATCCGTGGCCAACCGCAACCAGGTGGCGCCGCGATCTCCGGCCGCGGCCGGACCTGCGCCACCGACACCAGGCGGCAGGGCAAGGATCGGTTCGGCTTCGATCCCGCCAATCCGGAGCGGCCCGCCGCGCACCGCGAGTCCCGCGCCGTCGCCACGAACTTTGACAAGGAGTCCCTTCGCGGCAGCCATGGCACGCCCCTCCCCAAAGTGAACCATGACGCCGACCGTCCGCTCCAGTCAAGCCAAGGTTCGGCCATGCTTCGATTGATCTCTTTGCCGACTAGGCAATCATGCAGCCTGTCATTCGAAGCAAAGCCGACCGAGACATGAGCCCACATATTTCAGGAACGACAGTCGCTCCGGCGGCCATGCATATCTGTGAGCGCCTTCACATACGCCATACAGGGCTGCGTGCAGATATTGCACCGGATTCTCAAGCAGAAATTTCGATCACCTAGCCATTTTCAGATTTGCTGTCTGCGCGCATGGGGCACCTCCCACCCAAGCGCGCGGACGGCGTTTCCAAGATCGGCCCGCAACCGCCAGTGCGTCCGGTCTCCTTGCAGTTTGCCGGCTTGCCCAATTTCGGCGCGTCGGGCGTGACATCGGAACGTCTTTCCGCCGCCTGCCGAATTCGGTCAGCCACCATAGAAGGAGACGACGCTTTGATCGAGCACGCACTTATCCTACAATTTCCGCTTAACGAGAGGCGGAATCGTATCATGGCTACAAACGGCGCGGACGACAGGAACCTGCCGCGCCTGGCGCGCATCGACCCGCGCCAGTTCGACCTGCTGTTCAGCGGCTGCAAGCTGGAGCGTTATGCCGCCGGCCAGCATTTGTTCGTCCAGGAGGATGCGTCCGACCGCATCTACGGCGTGATGAGCGGCACTGTCGAGATTTCGATCTATTCGCCGGGCGGCCAGAAGCTGGTGGCCAATATCGAGCTGTCGCGCAGCCTGGTCGGCGAGATCGGGGCGCTCGACGGGCGCCCGCGCACGGCGACCGCCATCTGCCTCACCGCCTGCGAGCTGGTTTCGCTGAGCCGGACACAACTCTTTGACCGCATCGAGAAGAACCCGCCTCTCGCACGCGCGATGATCGAGTTGCTGTGCGCAAGGCTGCGCTGGGTCAGCGGCGAGCTGGGCGACCAGGCCTTTTTCGGCATCGAGGCCAGGCTGGCAAAGCGGCTGGTGTTCCTGAGCGGCGTCATGGCCGACGCCGCGGGCTGGATTCCGATTTCGCAATCGGAACTCGGCGAGTTCCTCGGCGCCACGCGCGAATCCGTCAACAAGACGCTGAACGACTGGCGCAACCGGCAGATGATTGCCATCAAGCGCGGCGGGTTGCGCATCACCAACGTCGCCGCGCTGAACCAGATCGCCGAATCGCAGGACGACGACTGAACGATCAGGCTCGGCGGGTTCGCCGTAGCAGGCTCAGCGGGTTCGGCCTAGCAGACTCGGCGGGTCGCCGTAGCTGTTTGGTGACCTGCTCCGGTTTCCATGATCTCGACGGCACGACGAAGCGCCTCGGCCTTTCGGTCACAGCCGCGAGATCAGATAGCGCAGCGCCGAGCGGCTCGGCATGAAGAAATAGCCGCCGCCCTTCGTGGTTACGAACTGGGGCACATCCTTGAGCACGGTGACCTTTTCCCAGGACGGGATCGAGAATCGGCCGCCGCCGCCGCGCGCGCCGATCGTCGGATCCGTTTCGTCCACCAGGCCCTGGAACGAGTTCGACGAGACCCATGTCTGCTGGATGAACTCGTACTGGCGTTCGATATCGGCATTGAGGCACATGAAGAGCAGTCCCTTCTCGGTCTTCCCGCCCTTGCCCTTCTTCTCGTAGGTGCGGCCGACGCGCAGGATGCGGTGGCGCTTGCCGATCCTGATCTGCGTCCCGCGGTCCTCACCGAGCGAGTCGCGCGGGTTGGAACGGCGTATGTGGGAGCCGAGAGGACAGGCGTGCCCTTGCGGGTCTTCGGCGCCGAGCGCGAAATCATTGTCGACGCCCCGGCCCGGACGCCCGTTCGGATTGCGCACCAGCGAGCTCCCGTCCTGCCAGCGGCCAAGCATTTTTGCCGCCACCCAGCGCGGCGTGATGGCCGCGTCGCCGGTCTCAGCGGCGGCCTGAACGGCGGCCTTCCGGCAATAATCGTCGAACAGTTCGACGTGCTGCTGGAACTGGCGCACGACGAGGAAGGTGCCGTTGCGACCGAAATCGCGGGGCGGAGGCGGCTGCCCGGGAATCTGACGGTTGCGCCGCACCTGCGACAGGATCCCGGTGCGGTCCAGCGCCGCCTCGACCGACGGCGAAGCCGGGTAGAAGCCATTCTCGTCGCGATAGCCGAACAGGAACTCGCCGGGCGCCACGAGATGCATGGGCGCGGCTCCCTTGGCGGCGCGCGCCGTGCCCCGAACGATCGGCTGCGAGACGCCGTCGACGAAACCGAAATGCTCCACCGCCCGCTTGCCGTCGCGCCGCACCATCAGCGGCAGCTCGGCGGTCACCGACATGCCGGCGCCTGCCGTCTGCCGTTTCATGGCCGCGATCTCGGCTTTCAACATGGCCGGCGTCTCGGCGTAGCAGACGATGACAACGTCGACGGGGTTTTGGGGCGAGCCCCACTGCCATTTGTCCGGAGCGTCAGGACCGGTATCGTTGAGGATGCGGCTGCGCTCGGGCGTTCCCATGCCTTGGCGGAAAGCGACCGGGAACGTGTCCAACGGCTCGTCGTCGACGCCGCCTTCGAGCCCCAGCCGGCGCAAGCCGTTGGGACCGAACGCCACCATCATGGCGCGGCCGGCGGGCACACCGTCGCCGAAGCTGGTTTTTTCGATCAGGGCGTTGAGCCACGCCTTGCGCTTCGCCGCCGGCAAACCCTCCGGTACCCGGATCCCGAGCATATGCGCATGGCCGAGCGCCCCGAACGGCCCGAAGAAGATCGACTGGATTTCCCCGGATTCCAATTCTTCGAGCGGCGCGGACGGGGGTTCAGCCAGACTGGTCGCGTCCGCCGGCCGTGCTTGCGGGCGCGGCAGGGAGCCGAACAGGCTCAGCCAGTCGCGCGCCTCGTTGCCGGTGGCCGAAGCGATGCCGCGTCTGATCCTGGAGTTGATGCGGATACGGGTGGTGTTGAGATGCGGATAGGCGCTGTACCAGAACAGCGTCGGCACCTGCTGGCGCCGCGCCCAGCGCTTGAAGCGGTCGCCGTCGCGCGCGCCGTCGAGGAAGAGCCAGCGCGTGCGCGGATAGCCTTCGGTGTTGCTCCATACGCCGGTCAGGCCGGCCGAGGCCTTGGCGATGAAATCCTCGAGATAGCTTTCCCAGCTGCCGCCGTAATTCGAGAAGAACACCAGCTTGTCGGTGCCGGGCAACAGCACCCAGCGGGCGAAATGAATGGTGTTGATGGTGGCGAGGAAGCCCGGCCTGAACACTTTCTGCGCCGATATCGATATCAGATAGAAGGAGAGCCGCAGCGCCAGCCGCCGCAAGATCCCCGGCTTCATCGTCGAGATCGCCGTCAGGTTGTTTTGCGCGGTGTGATCCTCCTTGGCGAGGATCTTTTCGAGCGCGCCGATATTGACCGGGGTGTTCGCCGGCCGGTCCTTGTCCTCGAGCCGCCGCAGCGCCAGGAAGCAAAGCCCGACGAACAGGAGGAAGATGGCCAGCAGGCCGAGCACCGAAAGCAGAAGCGCGGCGCCGGCAATCGCGATATTGGCGAAGGTGACGCCATGCGGATTACCGAACACGAGCACATAGGTCATGCGCCAAAAGGCAAGAACGACGACCGCCACCGTGGCGAACATCGCCGGGGTCAGCAGCGTCGTCGTCAGCGCGCGCGCCCAGTGGCCCGGCGGCCTTTCCAGCAGGCTTTCGGCGGGCTCGAACGCCCAGCCGAATTGCCCGAGGCAGCGCACATGCCGGCGCGCTTCGGCAAGCACATCCATCGCATTGCCGTTGCCCGCGCGCGGCTTCTCGACGATCTCACGCACGCTGTCGGCGAGCTTGGCCTCGGCCAGGATCCGCCGCACGGAATGCCCCGGCGTGCCGGAGAAAACCAGCCCGGCGGCGCTGCCGAAGGAAGGCGATATGTCGATATGGTTCCTCTTCAGGAAGTCTTCCAGCGGGCCGCCGTCCGGGAGGCCGCAGACGTCCCTGAAGATCGGCCGCAACCGGTGACCGATCGATTGCGCGACGGCGGCAATGACATCGTCGGTGCTGCCATCGCCCGAGATTTCGAGCACCAGCGCGCCGGTTTCGCTCCCGGTTTTCTCGTCCCTGCCGGTGGGAGCGACGGCCAGGCTGGTGAAATGAATGGTGCCGACCCTGTCGAGCGCGGCGCTGAGCTCGCTGACCGCCGGATTGCCGAGATCCGCGACCTTGTCGCGCACCGCATCGAGCGGCACCGATCGGGTGATCGGGCAGACCACCGTCACCATCGACTGATCGGCGGTGCGGCAAAGCGGCGAGCGCTCGAAATGGACCTTGAGACTCGCCGGATAGGCGCCGACATTGACCATCTTGCCGGCCCTGCCCCGCGCGCGGGCAAGCTTCGGTTTGCTGAACAGGGCGCGGACGCATTCGCCGATCTGGATGCGGGCGATCTCGGCGCCGATGCACAGATGGATGCCGTAGCCGAACACCATGTAGTCGCGATGCGGGCGCGACGTGTCGAACTCGTTCGGCCGCTGCACGATCTCCGGGTCGAACATGGCTGAAAGCGTTGCCGGCATCACCACCGTTCCGGCCTTGACCAGGCGCTCGCGGCGCGTGCCCTTGCCGATGACCGCGTCACGCCTGGTGTAGCGCCACGGCCCGATCCAGATCGGTTTGAAGCGCATGGCCTCCATGACCGCGCGGTCGAGCTTGCCGGTATCGCCGGTCGCGATTGCCTGATCGACGGCTTGCCGCGCATCGCTGCGCGACAAGATCACATCCAGGCAGTTGCCGCCGGCAAGCACATTGGTCGGCACAAAGCCGGCGACCATGCCGAGCATGATGGAATGGATGTCGGGCAGCGACAGGCGCCCCTGATCCATCAGCCCGACGAGACGGGCCAGCGGCCGGTCGTCCTTGCCCGACCTTTCCCTGATCGCGGCGATCGAGCGGTCTATGACCTTGATCAGGCGATCGCCGCCGACCACGGCGAGCTGGCGCGTGGTGGGGTTTGCCGTCGGGTCGGAGAAGAACAATGCGCTGAGCGCGATCGACCAGTCGGCGAATTCGGTTTCATCGTCGATCTCAAGGCCGAAATAATCGCGGCAGATGCGCACCGGCACGATCTTCATCAATCCGGCAATGGCATCGAAGCCGGGGCTCGCGCGGGTCATGATCTCGCGCGAGTGATGCTCGGCGATCGGCCTGACGGCGGCTTCGACTTCCGCCGGCGGGAACGCGCTCAGCACCGCCGATTTCATCTGTCGGTACGCGGCGCCGTCCTGCATGCCGAGAATGAAATTCGAGCCCCGGGCGAGTTCGGCCATTTCCGGCCCGTAGGGCGTCTCGAACTCGTCGCCCCGCTCCAATATGTCGCGAACGTCTGCGCCCTTGGTGACGAGCAGGAAATTGCCGAAGCCGAAATTCGGCCAGAAACGGCGCAGCAGCGCCAGCAGCCAGCGCGGGTCGCCAAGAAGGAAGCCGGCGATGCGGGAAGCAATGCCGCTCTTGGAACGCAGGCGGTTGATGTCGAAAGGCGGCATCTCGGCGACCGGACGCTGGCTCTTCTGAGCGGCGCGGACGGCGGCGAAGTACTTCAAAGTGATCATCGCGTTCAAGCCCCCCGGCTGTCCACGTCAATGCGATGCCGGCATTGTTCTGGCCTAGGTTTGCATCGGTCCGGCGTATGTGAATTCGCTCACAGTCATTTGTTAGTCGACCCAGTGATCATGCTGCGGACTTGGCCAAATCGAAATTGCCGATCAGGAAATTGTTCTTGGCCGGGTCCACGAACGGTATCCAGCGTATCCTCTGCTCGGAAAAATCGGGGTGCCTGGTCATGAAAATCGCAAGCTCGCGCGCTGCCTCATCACACCGGCCGCTTCTCATCAGCGCGCCTATCTTCAAGAACCTGGCGTAGAAATAGCCTGGCGACAGGTTGAGCGAACGCTCGGCGGTGGCGATCGCGGCCGGCCAGTCCTCGACGAAGCAATAGGCCGCGGCCAGTTCTCCCAGATTGTGGAAACGATAAAGGTCGAACGGGCTCAACCGCTCGGTGTCGAGGAAGAATGGGATTGCGCCGGTCGCATCGCCAAGCAAAAGCCGCGCGCTGCCCATGGCCGAGCGGGCGAAGGCAAAGCTCGGATTGATGTGGATTGCCTCGGCAAGGTGCTCAGCCGCCAATGCCGGCAGGCCGCGCATGATGTCGGCTGCGCCGAGATAGGCATGCGGACGCGCATCGAGGCTGTCCATCAGCAGCGCCTTGCGTGCAAGCGTCTCGACTTTCTCGAGATCGTCGCTGTCGCCGAAACGAAGCCACGCCCGCCAGAAATACCACCATGCGAGCTCGTTGAGCACCGCGCTCGAATTCGGATCGTCCCGGTAGGCTCTCTCGAAGAATTCGAGGGCGATGTCGGTGTCGCGGCGGGTGCGCCTGTTCATGTGCCAACGGCCACGCCTGACCAATTGCCAGGTTTCGAGGCTTTCCCACGGCACCTGGAACGTGCGCGCCTGCTCGGCGCGGTCGACCTCCTTGTCGAGGATGGAAACGATCTCACTGCCGATCTGGTCGCGCAGGCTGAAGATGTCGACGAGATCGCGGTCGAAGCGTTGCGACCAGACCAGGCGCCCGTTCGAGGTGTCGGTGAGCGACGTGTTGAGGCGGATCTGCCTGTCGGAGCGCGCCAGCGTGCCGCTGACGATGTAGCGCGCGCCGAGCGCATTGCCGATGAGCCTTGTACCCAGGCTGTCGTCTCGAAACTGGAAGCTGGAGCCCTTGGCGATGACCGAAAGCCAGCGCGTGTTGGAAAGGCCGTATATGATGTCCTCGGCGATACCGTCGGCCATATAGCCGACATCGGGTTCGCTTCCGTTGCCCTGGAACGGCAGCACGGCGATTGCGGGGGGGCCTTTGGCGACCGGCCTGTAACGGCCGGGCGTTGCGGGGATGGAAGCGAAGGAAGCCGCCGCGACAGGACCGTTGCCGCCGCGGCCGGCGATCAGGACCTGCACCGGCAGGGCGATGTTCTTCAGGCTGAATTCGCCGAGATCGGTGAAGACGGCCGACGTCTTGTCCTTCACGTGATGCCATGTCGTCGCGGAGATGGCGACGCCGTCATGCGGCGCGAATTCCTGCAGCCGGGCTGCGATGTTCACGTCGTCGCCATAGAGCCGGCCTTCCCGGACGATGACGTCGCCGGTGTTGATCCCGGCGCGGAACGGCATGCGCATGTCCTCAGCGACCGCGGCATTCAGCGCCGCGATCCGGGACTGAAAATCGAAGGCCGCGCGCAAGGCTTCGATCGGGGTGCCGAATTCGGCCATGATGCTGTCGCCGGCATCGCCGAACGTACGCCCGCCAAAGGCGCCGCAACTGTCGGCAATGATGTCTCGCCTCTCCTCGAAGGCGGCGACGGCGAGCTCGTCGTCGATGCCCATCAGTCGCGAGAATCCTACGGCGTCGATCGAAATGATTGTCGCAAGCTGACGGGTATAATTCCGTTCAGCCATGATCGAGCCCCCAGTCCCCGCTTCCAGTCCAGAACAGGCGACCTGCGCTCAAAAGAAACACGTCGCCGTCTGCCGATGGATATCCCCGGCAGGTCCGGCGCGCCGTTGCCACCCTGTTATGGCCAGAACTCTATCAGGGTCTTGCCGAAAGCTCTACTACGAACAGCTAATATGACAAACTCGCCATCCGGCGCATGGTTAGTCGTTCGTTACATCGAGCGGCGTCTCCAGACACCTCCTCTACCCTTTGAAATCAAACGACCTTCGCGCCAAGCGATCCTTGAATTGGTTACCGGCGGACATGGATTGGCCCGCATCGAGGCAAACGCTTCGGGAAGCGTTGTTCTTACGCGGCGGAACCAACCTGCCCAGGTGCGAGTTTCTGAGCGCATCTGCCAACACGAGATTTGAGGGCTCTCATGCGCACTGTTGTTTTGGCAACCGGTATCGCGGCCTCCCTGGCCGGCGGGCCGGTCTCCGCGGCGGACGACAAACCACTGCCGCCGCAGAATGCCAAGAAGCTCTCGGAAATCGTCGCCAAGGTCGAGCACCGCACCGACTTCCGCTATGTGAAGGATGTCGATTGGGATAGCGACGGCTACACCGTCACCTACTACACCACGGACAAGGCCAAGGTCCAAATCACCTACGATCCCGTGACCGGCGAACCCAAGTAGGCTGCCTCGCCTGCCCGCCTTGATGTTCCGTCAGGCCTAACGGAGCACAGACCCTGCCCGGTTTTCCTACCTCTGTGCTTTGGCACTGAACACTCCTGTGCCGCGCGCGAAAACCCGGCGCGACGGACCACACTTGCATCGATAAAGCTTTGGTGGCTGACTGCCCGTCATGATTGCGGGCACGGGGGTGCATGGCAATGATCGGCTACGTCCTGAAGCGCATCCTGATGGTGCTTGTCGGTTATCTGGTCGCTGTGCTTGTCGGGTTGATCGCCGTGGTGGTGATCTACGCGGTGTTGAGCTCGCTGCCCAACGCGCCAGCTTATTTCGGGCTTATGGAGTTCACGCCGGTCGCCGTTCTGGTGGTGCCGCCGCTCGGCATGTTCGTCTATTTCCTGACGATCATACTGACGGGGATGCAGACGGTGGTCTTTGCCCTGATCGCCGAGCTCTTCTCCCTACGCAGCTTTTGGCTGCACATGGTCTTCGGCGCTGCCGCCGCGGCTGCCGGTTTCATGCTGATCTGGCCCGATGCCACCGATGACCCGGAACGCTGGGCCGACATGGGCATTGTCGCCGCCGCCGGCCTGGTGGCCGGCCTGGTCTATTGGTTGATCGCCGGGCGCGACGCCGGCTTCCGCCGGCCGTTGATCAAAGCAATTCCAGGACAAGTGTGAAGCGGTCAGGCTTGGTGGCTTCGCCGTAGCCTGCCGTCCGGAATTGCCTCGGAGTAAATGCGGTCAGCTTGCCGGCGTGCGCACCGCTTCGGTCGCGTACAGCGCCTGCATCAGCTTGGAATCGCGGTCATAGACGTCGTCGAAATACTCGACCTTGCCGGACATGTCCGGCCACGCCGTGAAATAGGCGACATAGACCGGGATGACGCGCGTGACATTCTCGGTCGAATGGCCGTGCTTTAGCTTCTCGGCGATATCGTCGACCGTGGTGCCCAGCACGGCGGCGGCCATGCCGCGCGGATCCTGCAACCGCACGCAGCCATGGCTGAGCGCCCGCATGTCGCGCGCGAAGAACGACTTCTGCGGCGTGTCGTGCATGTAGATGGCATGCTTGTTGGGGAAGAGAATCTTCAATTCGCCCAAGGCATTGGCCTCGCTTGGCTGCTGACGTACGCTGAACGGAATGTTGGCGCCATAGGCGCCCCAATCGACCGCCGCCGACGGGATACGCTTGCCGCGCGAATCCGTCACCTCATAGCCGGCGCGGTCGAGATAGCCCGGATCGCTGCGTAGCCTTGGCAGCATCTCGTTGACGATGATCGACTGCGGCACGCCCCAATAGGGATGAAAGTCAACCTGCTTGATCTGGTTGTAGAAGAAGGCGGTCTGGTTGGTGACCCGGCCGATGACCGCGCGGGTCTTCAGTTTCTCCTCGCCATTGTCGATATAGCTGGCGGTGAAGGCCGGCTGGTTGATGAAGACGCGCGGGCTGCCGAGATCCGACGGCATCCAGCGCAGTTCCTCGAGCGCCACCTTGACCTTCTCGATCTTGTCGGCCTTCGACGTGCCAGCCAGCGAAGCCACCGTGCGCGGGCCGATGACACCGTCGCCCTTCATGCCGGCGCGCTGCTGCACGGCCTTGATCACCGGCACCAGTTCGGGTTCGTAGACCTCGCTCTTGCCCAGCCTGGCGAGGATTTCGCCGTAATTGCCGCCCATCTCATCGTCGAGATTGCGGGCGATCAGCGTCAGCAATTTGGGCAGTTCCGGGCTGCTCTCGCCGGGCTTGAGCAGCAATTTGGGATCGACGACGATTTCGTTTTCCTCGCTGGCCTCGAGCGCCTCCAGCTCGACGCGCAGCGCCTGGTACTCGGCATTTTGCGGATGCCGCGATTCCAGATAGGTGCGGACCTCCTGGGTATGCGCCAGCGTCTTCAGCGCGCCTTCCAGGTCGAAGGGCTTGGCCGGGAAATCATAGTAGCCGGTCATCCGGTTGGGGTCGACGCGGCCGCTCTGGGCGTCATGCGCATAGCGCAGCACACGCGCCGACAGCGCCATCTCGAAGCGGACCAGCTCCTTGGTCCGCTCTTCCGGCGCGGCGGAGCTTGAGGAAGCCGGAACATCGACGGAGTAGTCGGCTGGCGTCAAGCCGTAGCTCGCCGCCTCGCCCAGGACTCGCACCGCATCCTGCGCCCGGCTGTTGGGGGCATTGTCGCTCACCCAGATGAAGTCCGGATTGGCCGAATAATAGGCGATCAGCGCCTTGGCGATATCCGGCTCGGCGAACAGCTCGTAATCGCTCAAGCCTGCGACGGCATCTCGGAAGCTGTTGCTCGTCACCGACGGAACAAAGGCAGCGTCCTGCGCGGTCACCGGCTGGGGTGCCGGCAGCAGCGACTTGAAATCGACCCGCACAAGCTTGTCGGCCCTGTAGGTGTTGTAGGTCGGGCTGCTGATCCTGACGCTGCCACCACCCTCTCCGCCTGGCGCGGCCGGCCGTATCTTGCGCGGCTTCGGCGGCGGCGGAAATTCGCCTTGCGGGTTGTGCCGGATGCCGCCGCCGAACAGCATGTCGAACAGCCCTTGCGCGCTTGCCGGCTGCTGCCCGAGGACAAGCGTCGCCGCGATCGCCATCGGCAGGACAGCTTTTTTGTTCCCGAGGATTTTCATGCTTCACCCGCACCGGTTGAAACCGGTTCCCGTTCCGTGCCGCTGGACGGTCCCGCCCTCCGCATTGCGGATGTATGACGTGACTATACCGATTCATACTGATTTCGTTAAGCTTCCATAAATTTCCGGAGCCGTGTTGCAGAACGGTTTCACATCATCGTGAGACCCAAAGCGGCGATTGCTCCGGGCCCCACGCGCTCGCAAAAGCTGTCGAAAAAACAATCAGGCGTTGGCGCCGCCATCCATGGTCAACGATGCCCCGGTGACGAAGCGCCCTTCGGGGCTAGCCAACCAGGCCACCATCCCCGCGATCTCCTCCGCCTCACCGAAGCGCGGTGTCGCCATCTTCCGGCGCTGGTGCTCCGCATGTGGCCCGTCCGCGGGATTCATGTCCGTGTCGGTCGAACCCGGGTGGACAACATTGGCGGTGATGCCGCGCGGACCGAGGTCGCGCGCCAGAGCCTTCGTCAGTCCGATCAGCGCCGCCTTGCTGGTCGAATAGGCGCTGAGGCCCGGATCCGTCACGCGCTCGGCCAGATTGCTGCCGATCGATATGATCCTGCCGCCATCCGCCATATGCCGCGCGGCGGCCTTGGAGGCGACGAAAGGCGCTCTGAGATTGACCTCCATGCTCTCGTCGAAATCGGCGAGCGACAAGGCATCGATCGGCGCGGCGCGCCAAATGCCGGCGCTGTTGACCAGGATGTCGAGCCGCCCGAACGCATCTATCGCCTGGTCGACGGCGCTTTCGATCGCCCGGGCATCGCGCCCGTCGGCCCTGATGGCGATGGCGCGCCCGCCGGCCGCCTCGATGTCATCGACCACGGCGCGCGCCTGCGCCTCGCCATTCACATAGGTCAAGGCGACGCTCGCGCCGTCACGCGCCAATCTTTTCGCGATGGCTGCGCCTATACCGCGGCTGCCGCCGGTGACGAATGCAGCCTTGCCGCGCAACTGGTTGGAAGACATTGGATTCTCCTTATGTAGCGATCGATACATAAATGCCTGCCAAGCTTGCCGAATGCCGTCAAGTGAATTATGTATCGATCAACACAGAAATGAGCCACCGGAGGGACACCGTGTCGGAAAGAGGTCGCCCGCGCAGCTTTGATCGAGCCGCCGCCTTACGTCGGGCGATGGAGGTCTTCTGGGCCAAGGGCTATGAAGGCGCCTCGGTCAGCGACCTGACCGCGGCCATGGGCATCAATTCGCCAAGCCTCTACGCCGCCTTCGGCAGCAAGGAGGCGCTCTTCCTCGAAGCAATCGACCTCTACACGCGCAGGGAAGGCACCGATATCTGGTCGACGCTGGAAGAAGCCCCGACCGCGCGGCGCGCGATCGAGGGTTTTTTGACTGAGACCGCCCGGGCCTATTCACAGACCGACCGGCCGCAGGGTTGCCTGATCGCGCTCGGAGCCTTGCATCAGGATTCGACGCAGGGGATGATCTGCCAGGATCTGCGCCGCCGCCGCGCCGAAAATCAGACGGCGCTTGAAAGACGTCTAGAGCGGGCAGTGGCTGAAGGCGAACTGCCTGCCGGCTTCGATTGCCAGGCCGCGGCCACCTTTTTCGCCACCGTACAGCATGGCATGTCGATCCAGGCGCGCGACGGGGCAACCCATGCCGCCCTTATGGCGACCGTTGCCGGCGCCATGGCGGCATGGACGACGATGGCCGGCGCTAGAGGATGATCCCTAAAAGTGGGAATCGGTTTTCGGAGAAACATCATGCTCCAACAAAGAGTTAGACCGTGATGGCGATTCAACGAAGGTCATCACGATCTAACGCCTGACCCCGTGACAAACGTCAGGCTTTGTGATCGAAATTCCGGCGGCCCCGACAAACGTGGCCGGGAGGATCTGACGTGAAGAAAGGGTATCGCCAGCTTCTCGACGAAGCGAATGCCGAGATCGAGGTTGTGTCGCCGGAGGAGGCCGCGGGGCTGCTGGAGGATGACGAGACGATCTTCGTCGATCTGCGCGACCCGCGCGAGGTCGAGCGCGACGGCAAGATCCCCGGCGCCAAGCATGTGACGCGCGGCATGCTGGAATTCTGGATCGATCCCGAAAGCCCTTACCACAAGCCATTCTTCGCCAGCGGCAAGACCTTCGTCTTCTTCTGCGCCGGCGGCTGGCGTTCGGCTTTGGCCACCAAGACCGCGCAGGATATGGGCCTGACGCCGGTCAAGCATATCCTCGGCGGCTACACCGCCTGGAAGGCGGCCGGGCTGCCCGTGGAGCCGGGGCAGAAAAAGAAGGTAGAATGACAGGCTGATTAGTGCAGCGTCGTTTCGCGCTGCCCGGTCACGAAACCCACCGCCCGTGCAACGACATCCCTGTCGGCGAGGATACGGCGATGGCCGAGCCCGTCGGCCCAGTGCAGGTGGACATGCTCGCCGGCGCCCGCATAGCGCTTCGCGTGGTCGGCATGGACCTCGCGATCGTCGGGCGCGTGGATGATCAGTGTCGGCACGGATGCCGCGGCCAGCTGGCGATCGCCGGTGAATTCGCTGAGCGGCCGGCCTGACAGATGCTTCACCCGGTCCGCCATGGCAACGCGGGAGCGTGGGCCGACATTCATCATGTCGCTGAAATCGTCGAAAATCGCAGGCAAGGAGCTCGGCGCGGCAATGAGCACCAGCTTCTGCGCCTTGAGCGGCGGCATGCCCTTGACCGAGGCCGCGACGGCATTGGCGGCAATCGCGCCGCCGAAGGAATGGCCGACGACGGCGGCAAAGGGACCGAACCATTCACCGGCGACCCGCGCCGCGTCCACGGCATTCACCATGTTGAGATGGCGGCCAAGCGAATGGCCATGTCCAGGCAGGTCGAGCGAGACGACCTTGTAGGCGGCCGCGCGAAACCCTTCGATCAAAGCGCGCATATATTCGGTGCGCGAGCGCCAACCATGGATGACGAGCACCGTGCCGCGCGATTCCGTGCCCGGTTCCGGCCGGAATTCATGCAGGGCGACGCAGTCCGTCCTGGTCTTCAGCCGGTGATGGCGCGCCTCGGCCATGAAAGCTGAGGCCCGCTCGACCGCACGGCGTTCGCCGTCGCTCAAGGCCTTGACGCTGGGTGTCCGGCAAAACAGTTCGAACGCGGCACGGCCGCCAAGACGCGGCGCAACATGCTCGGCCGCGCCGAAAACGCCCCGGATGACCTTCATTCCAAATGATGCCATATTGGCAGTCCATCCATTCGTTCAAGCATGAACATAATAGTTCAAACATGAACATTAAGCAAGAGCTGCCCTGGGACAATCCTCGCTTTCGCAACTGGGTTGCGGTGGCGCGCGCCTGCCATGTGCTGGAGCGCACGCTGGCGGTGAAGCTCGCCCCGCTCGACCTCAAGCCGGCGCAGCTCGACGTGTTGATGAACCTCTACCGGCACCCCGGCATGTCGCAGCATGACCTTGCCCGCAGGCTCCTGGTCGGCCGCTCCAACGTCACCATGCTGTTGCCCCAGCTCGAGACGCGCGGGCTGGTGCGCCGCGAGGGCGACGAGAAGGACAAGCGGGTGCTGCGGCTGAACCTCACCGAGGCGGGCGAGGCCCTGCTGATGAAGGCGCTGAAGATTCACATGGCGCTGATCGAAAAGGCGATGAGCCAGTCGACCCCGGAACAGTGCGACATGATCGGCGAGCAGATGCGCAAGATCGCCGACGTGCTGAAGGAAGCCTGAACGGCTTCCGACTACCACATCGTCTTCTTCGCCCGTTTTGGCCATTCCTGGTCGTAGGTCTCGCCGTCGATGCTCTTGCGGCTGGTGACCTCGAGGATTCGGCCGGGTGTCGGCAGCGACTTCGGATCGACATGCCTGGCCGGATTCCAGAGTTCCGACCGCACGATGGCGCGGGCGCACTGGAAATAGACGGTGTCGACATCGATGACGGTGACCGAGCGGGCCGGCTTGCCGTCGACCATGAAGGACGCGCAAAGCTCGGCGTCGGTCGTGATATGCGCGCGGCCGTTGACGCGCAGCGTGGTGCCCGAGCCCGGCACCAGGAAGAGCAGTCCGACGCGCGGATCGCGAATGATGTTCTTCAACGAATCGGCGCGGTTGTTGCCGCGCCTGTCCGGCATCATCAGCGTCTTGTCATCGACGATGCGCACGAAGCCGGCGAGATCGCCGCGCGGCGAGCAGTCCAGCCCCTCAGGCCCGCTGGTCGCGAGCGCCACGAAGGGCGAGGCCTCGATGAAGGCGGCATATTCGGGAATCACATGGTCGAGTTCCTTGACGACCGAAGCCTCGCCCGGCAGCCCGTAGAGGGCCTCGAGCTGTTCGACGGATGTGATGCGCGACATCTTCTTCCCCCTGACCTTTTGCCGGCGCTACCCGATGTCCATGACGCATTGACGACAGCCGATATTGGATTGCCAGCCCCGGGCTAGCGATCCCGACTCAGCCCCTTCTCGGCCAGCTCGGCAAGATAGGCGTTCCAGCGCTCGTCCTTCTCGTGGCCGAGCGTATGCAGATAGTTCCAGGTGAAAATGCCGGTGTCGTGGAAATCGTCGAAGGTGATGCGCACCGCATAATTGCCGACCGGCTCGATCTTGAGGATCGCGACATTGCGTTTGCCGGGCACGGTCACGCGCTGTTCCGGCGAATGGCCTTGCACTTCCGCCGATGGCGAGGCCACGCGCAAAAACTCCGCCGGCAATTCGAACGGTTGATGACCGGGAAAGGTTACGGTCAGCAGCTTGCGGTCCTTCGAGACCCTGAGTTCCTTTGGCGCGGTCATGGCTGGTCCTGTCTGGGTTGCGCCCTTCCCTACGCCGCTTCGCACGATCCGGAAAGATCATGCCAATGCAGGTCGCACAGAAGTGCGCAGCGGTTCCGGGACATGCAACGCGACAAGACCTAAAGCTCGTAACGCGCTTTGGGCAGCCGACACGCGATGTCGGTCGGGGAATGTTACCAAAGATCAAGACCTTCTATCTTGAATGCGGCGTTGGATCGTATCACATAGCCGTATATAACGACGCCACTCAGGCCACGGGAAGCGCTTGCAATGGACATGATCGACCCCTTCGGTCGCACGATCAGCTATCTGCGCGTGTCGGTCACCGACCGCTGCGATTTCCGCTGCACCTATTGCATGGCCGAGGACATGACCTTCCTGCCGAAGAAGGATCTGCTGTCATTGGAAGAGCTTGACCGGCTATGCACCGTTTTCATCGAAAAGGGCGTGAAGAAGCTGCGGCTGACCGGCGGCGAGCCGCTGGTGCGCAAGAACATCATGCATCTGGTGCGTCAACTGTCGCGGCATCTGGAGACGGGTGCCCTGGAAGAGCTGACGCTCACAACCAACGGCTCGCAGCTGTCGCGCTTCGCCGCCGAGCTCGCCGATTGCGGCGTCAAGCGCATCAACGTCTCGCTCGACACGCTGGATGCCGCGAAATTCCACCAGATCACGCGCTGGGGCAATCTCGGCAAGGTGATGGAAGGCATCGACGCGGCGCAGAAGGCCGGGCTGAAGATCAAGCTCAATACGGTCGCGCTGCGCGACTTCAACGATGCCGAAATCCCTGAGCTGATGCGCTGGGCACATGGCCGCGGCATGGACCTCACCCTCATCGAGACGATGCCGATGGGCGAGATCGATGCCGACCGCACCGACCAGTATCTGCCGCTGTCGCTGCTGCGCGCCTCGCTGGAACGCCAGTTCACGCTCACCGACATTCCTTACAAGACCGGCGGTCCTGCCCGTTATGTGCATGTCGCCGAGACCGGCGGCAGGCTCGGCTTCATCACGCCGATGACGCATAATTTCTGCGAGAGCTGCAACCGCGTGCGGCTGACCTGCACCGGCACGCTCTATATGTGCCTTGGCCAGGAGGACGCCGCCGATCTGAGGGCGCCGCTGCGCGCCTCCGAAGGCAACGAGCTGCTCGGCGAGGCGATCGACGAGGCCATCGGCCGCAAGCCTAAGGGCCATGATTTCGTCATCGACCGCCGCACCAGCCGTCCTTCGGTGTCGCGGCATATGAGCGTCACCGGCGGCTGATTTTTTCTGCGATTTGGTGCAGGATCGCCTTTGGTCATCGACCAAGGGGGTATCATGCAGCATCTTCGTCGCATCGGCTTGTTTTCCACGCTTCTGTTCTTGTTGACGAACTTGACGACGGCGGCGCTGGCCAAGCCGTTCACCTATGTCAACGCCCGCTTCGGCACCGTGTGCACTTTCCCGGACAAGATTTTCAGCAAGCGCATGCCCGAGCCCGAAAACGGCGATGGCCTCGAGTGGCAAAGCGCCGACGGCGCCAGCGTGGCCTGTTACGGCAGCTACAATGCACTCGACGATACCCCCGACAGCCTGGTTCAGAACGAAAAAGCCAGCCCGGAGCCGGGAGAAAAAGTCACCTACAGCAAGACCGGCAAGAAGTGGGCGGTGCTGTCGGGCACGAAGGGCGACAACATCTTCTATCGTCGATCCGTATTCGGAAAGGAGGATGTCGTCCACACCGTCTTCATCGAGTATCCCGCGGCGCTCAAGGCGAAATACGACCCGCTGGTCGGCGCCATTGCCGCAAGCCTGCACGAGGCGACCGGGCCACACTCGAAATAAACCCTGCAAGCCATCCGCCGCCCGATTTACCGCCGGCCTTTTCCGGCCTAGCCTTCGAAGCGCGATTTTCGCTCTAGGGGGAGTGCACATGCGCACATTCATGCTTTCACTTGCTATGCTTGGGATCGCCTCCATGCCGGCCGCTGCTCAGTCGATCGGCGGCACCTACACCGTCGCGGGCACCAATTTCGACGGCTCGAAATATGGCGGCGAGGCAACCATCACGCTGACCAGCGACACGACCTGCACGATCCACTGGGAAACCGGCGGCTCGACTTCGGACGGTATCTGCATGCGTAACGACAATGCGTTTTCCGCCGGCTATGCGATGGGCAAGGAAGTCGGTCTCGTCGTCTACAAGATCGAGAAGGACGGCTCGCTGCACGGGCTGTGGACCATCGCCGGCCAGAACGGCAACGGCACCGAAGTGCTGACGCCGAAATAAGTCTTCGGAGCCTCGACAAATCGATCTCATGGGCCGCGTAGAAATTCGTGGCCCATTTCTTTTGGCGTTGCTGTTTCCGCCGACCTGCTACAGGTTTGAGCCAAAATAGAGTCCGGAAACGCCTTTGCCCCTCTCGCCAAATCTGCGCGGCGCGCTGTTCATGATCGTGGCCATGGTCGGCTTCACCTTGAACGATGCCATCACCAAATTCTCTTCCGAGTCGATGAACATGGCGCAGGTCATGCTGGTGCGCGGCGCCTTCGCCTCCCTGTTCGTCGGCCTGCTCGCTTGGCGGCGCGGCGCGCTTGCCAATCCGGCCGCGATGCTGCAGCCGATGGTGGCGATGCGCGTCGCCGGCGAGGCCGGCGCCACGGTGTCGTTCCTGATCGCGCTTGCGCATCTGCCGATCGGCAACGTCTCCGCTGTCATGCAGGCGCTGCCGCTTGCGGTGACTATGGGCGCGGCCCTGGTGTTCGGCGAAGGCGTCGGCTGGCGGCGCTGGACCGCGATTGCCGCCGGCTTCGCCGGCGTGCTGATCATCGTGCGGCCAGGTTTCGAAGGGTTCAGCGTCTATTCGCTGGTGGCATTGGCCAGCGTCGCCTGCTGCGCGGTGCGCGATCTCTCCACCAAGCGCATCCCGGAGGCGATCCCGACCCTGCTGGTGTCGACGGCGACCGCGCTTGCCATGACCGTGCTTGGCGCGCTGCTCTTGTCGCCGATGGGCGGCTGGACGCCGATGAGCGGCCGGGCGACCGCGCTTCTGGCGCTCGCGGCAGTGCTGGTGCTCATCGGCTATCAGTTCATCATCATGGCGATGCGTTCGGGCGACATCTCCTTCATCGCGCCCTTCCGCTACACCGCCCTGCTCTGGTCGATCCTGCTCGGCCTCGTCATTTTCGGCGACGTCCCCGACCTGCCCATGATCGTCGGCGCCGCCATCATCATCGGCTCGGGCCTCTATGCGCTCTACCGCGAGCGCGTCGTCGGCAGACGGCAACCTGCCGCCGAAAGCGCTGGACCCGATATGGCGCCGGACGGCATATAGGCCGATGGACCGAAATGTTGCGGGGATCATTCTGGCGGGAGGCCAGTCGCGCCGGATGGGCGGCGGCGACAAGCCGCTGCTTTCATTGGGCAAAGCCAGGCTGATCGATCATGTCGCGTCGCGCTTGAAGCCACAGGTCGCGGCCCTGGCGCTCAACGCGAACGGCGACCCGGCGCGATTTGCCGGCCTGGGCCTGCCGGTTCTCGAAGACACCGTGCCGGGCCATGCCGGGCCACTAGCGGGCATTCTAACCGGCCTCGAATGGGCGGCGAGGAAAACGCGCTGCAGGTGGCTGATGAGCGCCGCCGGCGACACACCATTCTTCCCCGACGATCTCGTCGAGCGCCTCGCAGCCGCAACCCGCGATCGTCCGGGCGCGATCGCCGTCGCCAGTTCGGACGGCAGATCGCACCCGACCTTCGCGCTATGGCCGCTCGGCTTGCGCGACGCCCTGCACCATTTCCTGGTCGAAAAGGACAACCGGCGGGTTTCGGCCTTCATGGAGAGCCAGGGCCATGTCGAGGTCGAGTTCCCGATGATCGCGGTCGGAAACCAAAAGATCGACCCTTTCTTCAACGTCAACACACCGGACGACCTTGCGGCGGCAGAGCGTCTGTTGCAAACCCTCAGGCCATGAGACGCGTATTCGGCATCACCGGCTGGAAGAACTCCGGCAAGACGACCCTGACGGAAAAGCTTGTCACCGAGCTGGTGGCGCGCGGCTGGACGGTTTCGACGGTGAAGCACGCCCACCATGACTTCGACATCGACAAGCCGGGCGCCGACTCTTTCCGCCATCGGCAGGCGGGCGCCACGGAGATTGCCATCGTTTCCGGCCGGCGCTGGGCGCTGATGCACGAATTGCGGAGCGAGGACGAACCGACGCTGGACGACATTCTGGCGCGGCTGTCGCCCTCGGACATCGTGCTGGTCGAAGGCTACAAGCGCGAAGCGCACAAGAAGATCGAGGCAAGGCGGCTCGAAGCCAAGGATCGGACGCCGCTTTCGGCCAACGATCCCAACATCGTCGCGGTCGCCGCCGACTTTACAGTCGAAGGCGAAGACCTGCCGGTTTTCGATCTCAACGACACGAAGTCGATAGCCGACTTTGTCGAGCGCACAACGGGTCTCGTGGCCCGAACCAAGTAACGCAGCGGCACGTCCTGATTGTCGTTTCCCGTTGATTTGCTGTTGCTTTTTTCTTGGAAAGAGTGGGAGTATCCGCCCCAGCGGGCGGTAAGGAAGCTCCGCCCACAAGAGCCGCACGGGACAGCGGCCATGACAATATGAGAGGATTATCATGCGTATTGCACTGCGTATCGCGCTTGCCGCTTCGGCCGCGCTGCTGACACTCGGCGTCGCCCAGGCTCAGGAAAAAACCCTGAGGATCGGCACCGAAGGCGCGTACCCGCCCTTCAACAACCTGACCTCGGACGGCCAGCTGGTCGGCTTCGACATCGATATCGCCAAGGCTCTCTGCGATGAAATGAAGGTGAAGTGCACCTTCGTCGCGCAGGATTGGGACGGCATCATCCCGGCGCTGCAGGCCGGCAAGTTCGACGCCATCGTCGCCTCCATGTCGATCACGCCCGAGCGCCAGGAAAAGGTGGACTTCACCCACAAATACTACAACACCCCGTCGGCCATCGCCGTGCCGAAGGATTCGCCGCTCAAAGGTGTGACCAAGGAAGACCTCGCCGGCAAAACCATCGGCGTCGCCACCACGACCACGCACTACAATTATGCTTCGAAGACCTACACGGACAGCACCATCAAGGGCTATCCGAGCAGCCCCGAGGAACAGGCCGACCTTGCCAATGGCCGTCTCGACGCCATCGAGGACGACATCGTCGTGCTGCAGCAGTGGCTGGATTCGCCGGACGGCGCCTGCTGCAAGATCCTCGGCCAGCCCTCGCCGCAGCCGGTTGAGATCTTCGGACCGGGCGCCGGCATCGCCGTGCGCAAGGGCGAGACCGATCTTGTCAACAAGCTGAACGCCGCGATCGACGCCATTCGCAAGAACGGAAAGTATAAGGAAATCAACGACAAGTACTTCAAGTTCGACGTTTACGGCGCCGAATCCTGACAATTACGCCAGGGCGGTGAGGCACCCCTCGCCGCCCTTCTCTTCTCCCGGGATCGCCACGGAGACACGACCCGTCAATGCCGGCCCAAAGCATTTGGACACTTCTCAGCTGGGGACCGGACGGCTGGAGTGACGACATTGCGTCTGGCGTTCTGGTCACCATTGCATTGGCGCTCGCCACACTGCCGATCGGCCTTGTGATCGGCTTTTTCGTCGCCTTCGCCAAGCAGCATGAAGAGCCGTCGCTGCGCCTGGCCGGGAACATCTACACCACGGTCTTTCGCGGCCTGCCGGAACTGGTCACGCTGTTCCTGTTCTTCTTCGGCATGCCGCTTCTGTTGCAATATGTCGTGCGGCTGTTCAATCCGGACGCGACGATCGACGTCAACAGCTTCGTCGCCGGCATGATCGTGCTGTCGCTGATCTTCTCCTCCTATGCCAGCGAGGTCTTCCTCTCCGCGTTCCGCGCCATTCCGAAAGGCCAGTATGAGGGCGGCTACGCCATTGGCCTGTCGAAATGGCAAACGATGCGGCTGGTGATCCTGCCGCAGCTGATACGCATCGCCTTTCCGGGCCTCGAGAATTGCTGGCTGAGCCTGCTCAAGGACACCTCGCTGGTCTCGGTGGTCAATCTCGCCGAGACCTTGCGCCAATCCGGCGTCGCGGCGCGCGTCACCAAACATTCCTTCCTCTTCTACAGCGTCGCGGCGCTGATCTTCCTGGCGCTGGCCGTCCTGTCGTCGATCGCTACCAGCTACATCCTGCGCTACCTCGGGCGGAGGGAAGCGCGATGAGCGTCAGCCAGGCGATCGCCATCGACAAGCCGCCTTCGCAAGCGCGCGGCTGGCCCCGAGCCCGCATCCTGGGCTACGCGCTGGTCGGCATCTGGAGTCTGTTCGGCCTCGGGATCGTGGCCTATCTCGTCTATGCCTGGAACGCCGAGTTCTTCGCCAGATACGCACCGGCCTATCTGCAAGGACTAGGAACCACCCTGTCGCTGGTGGCCATCTCCATGATCCTTGGCGCCGTCCTGTCGCTTCCGGTCGCCTATGGCCGCATGTCGAAGAACCCGTTCCTGTCCGGGCTTGCCTATTGCTACGTCTATTTCTTCCGCGGCACGCCGCTGCTGGTGCAGACCTATCTGGTCTATTACGGCATCGGCTCGTTCCGCCCTGAGCTTGAAACGGTCGGGCTGTGGTGGTTCTTCCGCGAGGCTTTCTACTGCGGCGTCTTCGCCTTTTCGCTCAACACCGCAGCCTATCAGGCCGAAATCCTGCGCGGCGCCATCGAAAGCGTGCCGCGCGGCCAATGGGAAGGTGCGGCCTCGCTCGGCCTCCACAAATTGCAGACGCTGCGCAAAGTGATCCTGCCGCAGGCGATCATCGTCGCGCTCAGGCCCTACGGCAACGAGCTCATCCTGATGATCAAGGCCTCGGCAATCGTCGCCATCATCACGGTCTATGACCTGATGGGCAACGCCAAGCTCGCCTATGCCAAATCCTTCGACATCCAGGCCTATATCTGGGTGGCGATCGTCTATCTGGTGATGGTCGAGATCCTGCGCCATGGCGTCGAGTGGATCGAGCGCCGGATCACCGTCCATCTGCATCGATGATGCATTTCGCCTAAAAGTGCGCAGCGGTTTTTAGGGGAAACGACATCCATAAAACAAAGACTTAGATTGCCGCCTCGGCCGCCTGCACCAGTCGATGCGCCGCTGCGCGCCTTGACGAATTTTTCGCAGGGCCTAGACCTTCCGCCACTGAATCTCTGTTTTGTTGGAAGGCAGGCTTATGGCATCGGTTGCATTTCTCGGTCTTGGCGTCATGGGCTATCCGATGGCCGGACACCTCAGGAACAAGGGCGGCCATGACGTCACCGTCTATAACCGCACCAAGGCAAAGGCCGAGCAATGGGTGGCCCAGCATGGCGGCAAACTGGCGCTGACGCCGGCCGAGGCTGCCGAGGGCAAGGACTTCGTCTTCTCCTGCGTCGGCAATGACGATGATCTGCGCTCGGTGACGACAGGTGCCAACGGCGCCTTCGCCGCGATGAAGAAGGGTTCCGTCTTCATCGACAACACCACGGCCTCGGCCGAGGTCGCGCGCGAGCTTGATGAAGCTGCGCGCCAAGCGGGTTTCTCTTTCCTCGACGCGCCGGTGTCCGGCGGCCAGGCCGGCGCCGAGAACGGCGTCCTGACCGTGATGGTCGGCGGCGAGCAGTCGGCCTTCGACAAAGCCAAGCCGGTCATCGATGCCTATGCCCGCATGGTCGGGCTGATGGGCTCGGCCGGCGCCGGCCAGCTGACGAAAATGATCAACCAGATCTGCATCGCAGGCCTCGTTCAGGGGCTGGCCGAAGGCATCCATTTCGGCAAGAAGGCCGGCCTCGACATCGAAAAGGTCGTCGAGGTGATCTCCAAGGGCGCCGCCGGCTCCTGGCAGATGGAGAACCGCCACAAGACGATGAATGCCGGCAAATATGATTTCGGCTTCGCCGTCGACTGGATGCGCAAGGATCTCGGCATCTGCCTGGCCGAAGCCAATCGCAATGGCGCCAAGCTGCCGGTGACGGCGCTTGTCGACCAGTTCTACAAGGATGTGCAGGACATGGGCGGCAAGCGCTGGGATACCTCCTCGCTTCTCGCGCGCCTGGAAAAATAGGCGACGATGCCTCTGCCCGGTCCGAGCTGGAGCGCCGACGACATCGTTGCGCATTTGCGCACGATCGGCACCGAGGCGGACCGGGCGGGCATGGCGCGCTTCGGCATCAACACGGCAAGCGCGCTCGGCGTCGGCAATTCGCAATTGCGGCCGCTGGCGCGCAAGGTGACGAAGAACCACGAGCGATCGCTTCTGCTGTGGGATAGCGGTATCCGGGAAGCGCGTCTGATGGCGGCCTTCACCGGCGAGCCGAAGAAGATCGACGTCGATCAATGCCGGCGCTGGGCCGCGGATTTCGACAGCTGGGAGATCGTCGACACCGTCGCCGACCTATTCGCCGAAACGCCCTTCTGGCGCGATCTGATCAACGAGTTCGCCGAAGACGAACGCGAATTCGTCCGCCGCACCGCCTTTGCCATGCTGGCCTGGAGCGCGGTGCATCTCAAGAAAGAGCCGGACGCGACCTTCCTTGCCTATCTGCCATTGATCGAGAAACATGCCGGCGACCCGCGCAATTTCGTCCGCAAGGCGGTCAATTGGGCGCTGCGGCAGATCGGCAAGCGCTCGATGAGCTTGCACGCCCCTGCCCTTGCGCTGGCGGAAAAGCTGGCAGCATCGTCGGACAAGACGGCGCGCTGGATCGGCAAGGATGCGGTGAAGGAACTGACGGATGCCAAACAGCTCGCAAGGCTCGCAGCCGCAAAAACCTGACCTTTCCGGCGTCCGCTTTGTCGAGGTCACGCAAGAAACGCGTGGCCGTTTCGAGACATTGTTCGAGCAGCCCGGCGCTCCGAAATATTGCTGGTGCACGGCCTGGCGCCATTCCAGCCGCGAGCACATTGAGAACGACGAGAAAAAGCGCATGATGATGGCGCTGATCGCTGCCGGCACCCCGGTCGGAATCCTCGCCGAGTTGGACAGCGGACCGGTCGGCTGGTGCTCGGTCGCGCCGCGCGAGACCTACCGGAAACTTTCAAGGCAGCAGGACGAAACCGAGACCGGCATCTGGTCGATCGTCTGCTTCTATGTGCCGAGGGCTTTGCGCGGCCGCGGACTGGCCTCCGCCCTGCTCGACGCTGCGATCGACCGTGCCTTCTCCAAAGGCGCGCGTGTCATCGAAGCCTATCCCGTCGACGAGGCCGCGCCCAGCTATCGCTTCATGGGCTTTCGCGAGATGTTCGCCGCGCGCGGCTTCCATGAGACCGGAACCGCCGGCACGCGCCGGCATGTCATGCGGCTGGATCGGTGAGCCCGGATAGGTCACGACGCTTTTACTCGATTCCGGAAATCGGCTGGCGGAGGATGGAAGGATCATGAGCAAGCGTTTCAAATCAGGCGCGGCGCTGGTGGCCGCGCTTCTCTTCACGGCCACCGAAGCCGATGCCGCGGCCGACGTGGCGCATATCCTCTGGAAGGATCTGCGTCCCGCGACGCAAGCTGTCGCCGAGGACGCAAACCTGCCGATGATCGCGGCAAAACTGCCCGACCACGGCGAGACCTTGTCGCTCAATCTGCAGGACAAGACGATAAAATTAGCCGGCTATGCATTGCCGGTCGATCGCGAGGGCGATCTTGTCTATCAATTCCTGCTGGTGCCATGGACCGGCGCCTGCAGCCACATGCCGACGCCGCCGCCGAACCAGATCGTGCTGGTGACGCCGGCGCATCCCTACACGCTGAAAGAGGCTTATGAGCCGGTCGCGGTCACCGGCGTGCTGAAGCCCGGGATGGAGAAAAGCCAGCTTTTCATCCTTGACGGCGTGTCGATCGTCCAGTCCGGCTACACCGTGCGCAAGGCCGAAGTGGCAAGCGTCGACAGCGTGCCGGACACGGTGACCCTTCCGGTCAACTCGCCGTGGAATTTCCTCAACAAGAAGAAGAACTAAGGCCGATCGGCGCAGCCGGTGTCAGGCCGCGTTGGCGCCCGATTCCTTGTCCAGCACCATGTAGTCGAGCGGGATTTCCGTCGTGTACTTGATCTGCTCCATGGCGAAGGACGACGACACGTCGCGGATCTCGATCTTGGCGATCAGCCGCTTGTAGAAGGCATCGTAAGCGGCGATGTCGGGCACCACCACGCGCAGCAGGTAATCGACGTCACCGCTCATACGGTAGAATTCGACCACTTCCGGGAATTCCTGGATGACCTCGGAGAAGCGGCGCAGCCATTCATGGCTATGCGAATTGGTGCGGATGGAAACGAAGACGGTGACGCGCACATTGACCTTCTCGTGGTCGAGAATGGCGACGCGCCGCTTGATGACGCCCTCCTCCTCGAGCTTCTGGATGCGCCGCCAGCAAGGCGTGGTCGACAAGCCGACTTTCTTGGCGACATCGGCGACCGCGAGCGTCGCGTCCTCCTGCAGGAGGCGGAGAATTTTTCTATCGAGGCGATCCATGGGAAGCTCCAGGGGAATAGTTTCGCCATAATCCCTTTTATCGGGGCCTTTCACAAGAAAGAAATTCTGCCAAAGGCACGAAAAGCGAGTGATATCTTGCGGAATGCCTAATCGATGCGATAGCGGATTTCCGACCTGAGAAAGGGCAGCAAATCCATTTCAAACCAGGGATTCTTCTTCAGCCAGCCGGTGTTTCGCCACGACGGATGCGGCAGCGGCAGCACTTTCGGCATAGACGGTACATCCCATATGGCGCGCCAGTTCCTGACCGTCTCGGTCAGCGACGGCAGCCGTGTCGTGCCCATATGCCATGCCTGCGCATAACCGCCGATGGTCAGCACCAGGTCGATCTGGGGCATCAGCGCCATCAGCTCCCGGCGCCAGGCCGGCGCGCATTCGCGACGCGGCGGCAGGTCGGAGCCCTTGGCGTCCTGGCCGGGAAAGCAAAAGCCCATCGGCACGATGGCGAACTTTTCTGTGTCGTAGAATTCCTGCGCGCTGACGCCGAGCCAGTTTCTCAGCCGGTCCCCCGAAGCGTCGGTGAACGGCATACCTGACGCATGCACCTTGGTGCCCGGCGCCTGGCCGGCAAGCAGGATCCGCGCCCTGGAGGACGGCCGCAGCACCGGCCGCGGTTGATGCGGCAGGGGCCGGCCGTTTGGCTCGTCGACGCAGATACGGCAGGCCCGCACCCTTTCGGTGAGGCGCTCCAGCGATTGTCTCATATCGGGCGGATTATCCAATTTCCGTCGCTCAGGCCGTCGCGCTCGGCCGGCTTGCAAGCGCCGCGTACCAGCGCAGCACGTTCGTGCATTCCTCCGGCACCTTGATGCGGGCTGGCTTCATGAAATCGATGGCGATCATGCCGGTGATGTCGGCGACCGAATAGGCATCGCCGGCGGCGAATTCGCGCTCCGCCAGCTCATGGTCGAGCAGGTGCAGGAATTCGATCGCCTTCGGCTTGTTGGCCTCGCCCCATTGCGGAATTTGCGGCACCTCCCATTCCTTCATCGCCGGATGGATGTGCCGAAACGCGGCGGCGACGCTGGCCATCAGGTTCAGTTCCATGCGTCTTTGCCACATCTCGACTTTTGCCTTGCCGAGCGCGCCCTTGCCGAACAGCGCGGGCTCAGGATGCAGTTCCTCGAAATAGCGGCAAATGGCGATCGATTCGGTGATGATGGTGCCGTCGTCGAGCTCGAGCACCGGCAGGCGCCGCAGCGGATTGCGCTGCGCCACCTCCTGGCCGCGATGCTCCAGCGCGCCCATGTCGACGGGCACCAGCGGCACCGTCAGCCCCTTCTCGGCAAGGAAGACACGCACGCGCCGGGGATTGGGCGCGCGGCCGCCGTCGAACAGCTTCATTCCATTCTCCAACGTCTCCACCGGATCATAGAGCGCGGGTCCACCCATCACCAGAAGCGAAAAAATTCGCGCAACGCATCGCCGAACGATGCCAGCAAGCCGTGCTTTCTCTCGACCGGCGCGTCATGGTGGCTGTCGCGCCATTGCTGCGGCTCCTCGAAAGTGCCCGCCCAGATACCGGCCTTGGCCGCTCTCGCCACCGCTTCCTCGGTTTCGAAGTCACCGAAGGCAACCGCCCATCCGGCCTGCACCTGGGCCCCGTTTAGGTCGGTGTCGCCCGCCTTGCAATCGCCGAGCAGCCGGCCGTAGCGGTCGCGCTGCCAGCCGCTGCAGGAAACGGGCATGCCGGCGATCAGGCGCACCAGCGATTGCCGCGCCAGCTTGCCGCAGGGATAGTCGGCGCCGGCCTTCCGGCAGGTCTGCTGATATTCCGGAGCGTCGATGCCGCGCATGCGGATGCGCTCGGCACCGAGCGTGATCGAATCGCCGTCATTGACGATCGCCATGCCTTGCTCCTTACGCGTCTCGAAGCGATCGAGCCGCGCCGCCACCAGGATCAGCAACCCCAGCACAAGGATGGCCAGCCCGTAGTCCAGCAGCTTGAACCGGAGGCTTCGCGGCGAACGTGCCGCGTGCCGTCGGCGCGGTCCTCGCAGCCCGAAACGGCTCATATGGCAAACAGTCTCTTAATCATTCGAACGTAGCTTAACGAACTGACAATCGCTGCGCGCAGAAATTGAAGTCTGTATGCCTTTGCAACGCTCGAATACAGCGGATAAATTCATTGTGGACCGCCGGAAACCGCACCGCAACAGCGATGTGGCGCGGGCAGTGCGCAAGACGCGCGACCGCCTTTCGCAGCAGGCTGGCAGCCTCGACTTCGACCGTGAGCTGCTGAAGCTGCATGCGCGCACCATGGTGGTCAGCGCGGTCGCGATCCCCCTGCTCGTGCTCGCCGTGGCGGCCGTCGGCCGGCTGGCGGGCATGGACGGGCAGATCACCATCTGGGCTTTGGCGACGCTGCTTTGCTACACGATCGTCGCTTTCATGGCGCGTCGCGTGGAGCGGACCGAGGCGGCCGAACTCGACCCGGCGCAAACGCGCCGTGACTTCCTGATAGGCCATTTCCTGTGCGGCCTTGGCTGGGCATGGTTCGCCTGGATCGGTTGCGACACATGCCAGGTCGACCAGTTCCATGTGGCCAAGGCCATGGTGATCCTGGTCGCCATGGCGATGACGGCGGTCTTGGCCTCCTCGCTTGGCGGCGCCCTGTTCGCGACCTTCGCCATTCCCGTTGCCGTTTATGTCTACACCATTATGCGTCTGTGGACGCCGATCGAAGCCACGATGGCGGCGTTGCTGATCGCCGCGCTTCCCTTCTTCGGCTATGTGGCGCGACACCTTAATCAGGCTTCGTTGATGGTGCTGTCCTTCCGCTCGGAGAAGGACGCGCTGATCGCCGAAGTAGAGACGGCGAAATCGATGTCGGACGAAGCAAGGCGGCGCGCCGAGGACGCCAATCTGGCGAAATCGCGTTTTCTCGCCTCGATGAGCCATGAGCTCAGGACGCCGCTCAACGCCATCCTTGGCTTTTCCGAAGTGATGGCCAATGAAGTGCTGGGTCCGATGAACAATCCCACCTATCGCGACTACGCCCATGACGTGCACGAGTCCGGACAGCACCTGCTCGACCTGATCAACGAGATCCTCGACCTGTCGCGCATCGAGGCCGGCCGCTACCAGCTCAACGAGGAGCCTGTCGTGCTGGTGACCATCGTCGAGGACTGCTGCCACATGATGGAGCTGCGCGCCCGCAACAAGGACATCCGCATCGTCCAGGAGTTCGAGGAGACCTTGCCGCGCCTCTTCGCCGACGAACGCGCCGTCCGCCAGATCACGCTCAACCTTCTGTCCAATTCGATCAAATTCACCCCGTCCGGCGGCGAAGTGCGCGTGCGCGTCGGCTGGACCGCCGGCGGCGGCCAGTACATTTCGGTCAAGGACAACGGCCCGGGCATACCGGACGAGGAAATCCCGGTGGTGCTTTCGGCTTTCGGCCAAGGCTCGATCGCCATCAAGAGCGCCGAACAGGGAACCGGCCTCGGCCTGCCGATCGTGCAGGGGCTGCTTGCCATGCATGGCGGCGCATTCGAGCTTCATTCCAAGCTGCGCGAAGGCACCGAGGCGATCGCCATCTTCCCGTTGAGCCGGGTGATGGAAGAGCTGCCGGCTTTGCCGACCAAGGCTGTCGCG
The DNA here is from genome assembly GCF_029625735.1 of Mesorhizobium sp. WSM4935. Classification (NCBI taxonomy): domain Bacteria; kingdom Pseudomonadati; phylum Pseudomonadota; class Alphaproteobacteria; order Hyphomicrobiales; family Phyllobacteriaceae; genus Mesorhizobium; species Mesorhizobium sp. WSM4935. The sequence continues at coordinate 155,150 of NZ_JARTVR010000003.1, forward strand.
GCGACGCGCGGACGCCGCTGAAGCGGCATTTGGAACCTTTAACGGCGGACAGCCGCCGCCATGCCCGAACTGGTCAATGCCGCAGCCTTCACGATACCGGCGGCGAGAGCGGCCCCTACCCCTTCGCCATGGCTGATGCCGAAATCGAGCAGCGGCCGCAATCCGAGCCTTTCGGCCGCCTTGGCGTGGCCAGGCTCCGGCGACAGGCTTGCAAGCAGGCAATGATAGAGCGAGCCTGGATTGGCCGCATGGAGGACAGCGGCCGCCGCGGTCGCCACGAACCCGTCGAGCAGGACGGGGATCTTCTCCATGCGCGCCGCGAGAATGGCGCCGCAGATAGCCGCGAATTCGCGTCCGCCGACCTTGCGCAGAGCCTCGAGCGGATCGCCGAGACCGGGGCCATGGAATGCCAGCGCCCGATCCACGACCTCGGCCTTGCGCGCGATCATCGGCGCATCGGCGCCTGCTCCGGGACCGACCCAGTCAGCCCCCTCGCCGCCGAACAGCGCGGCGCAAAGCGCGGCGGCGATCGTCGAATTGCCGACCCCAAGATCGCCCAGGCACAGAAGATCGGCGCCGCCCGCGACCGCCTCCATGCCGAAGGCCATGGTTGCTGCGCAGCCGCGTTCATCGAGCGCGGCCTCCTCGGTGATGTCGCCGGTCGGGATATCCAAGGCGAGGTCGAAGACCTTCAAGCCGAGATCGTTGGCGATGCAGACCTGGTTGATCGCGGCGCCCCCGGCGGCGCAGAGTTCGACCTCGTTGGCGGTCGCCGCCACCGGTCGCGGCGAAATGCCGTGCCTGACGGCACCGTGATTGCCGGCGAAGATCGCCATCAATGGCCGGTTGATCGCCGGCGGCGCGCGCCCGCTCCAGGCGGCAATCCAGGCCGCGATGTCCTCGATCTGCCCCAGCGATTCTTTCGGCTTGTCCGCCTTGGCGAACAGCGCCCGCACACGGGCGCCCGCCGCGTCATCGGCCGGCGGCAGGGCCGCAAGCAGGCTTCGGAAATCGTCGAAAGGCTTAGCTGGCATGTCGGTTCGCGGTTCGTTGCGGAGGTCGCAAGCGGCATAGCCGCCTTCTCCGGCCGGCACAACCGCCTGACGATGCCGCGAATACGTTGCCGTGCGGCGCAATGCGGAGGGCTTGCATTGCTCCGGCGGTTGCACCATGTGGAATAGAGCCAAGAGAACAGCATGTCCGCCATCGAATCCCCCTGCATACTGGTCTGTTCGATCGATATGAAAACCGGCTTCTGTTTCGGTTGCGGCCGCACGCGCGACGAGATTTCCGGCTGGCTCACGATGACCCCTGAAGTTCGTCGATCGGTGATGGCTGAATTGCCGGCGCGGCTCGAAACGGTGGAGCGGCCGCCGCGCCGCGAAACCCGTCGTGCCCGCATGGCGCGCGAGCGCGACGTTTCGTGAGAAGAAACCGATGAACCGGCTGTTCTGGATCGTCATGGCGGTGATCGGCACCGGCGTCGTGCTGCTCATGCTCAACAATTCGGCCGGCCACACTTTCGGCATGAACAACAATGATTTCGGCAGGCTGATCTGGGTCGGCGTGCTGGTGATGGTGATCGGCGCGAGCCTGCTCCGCTCGGGCCGGCCGTTGGGCGACATGGCGCGCAATATCGGCGTCTGGGCCGCACTGATCCTCGTGCTGATTGCCGGCTATCAGTATCGCTACGAGTTGCAGGACGTCGCGAGCCGCGTGACCGCCGGCCTTGTGCCGGGCAGTCCGCTGGCCTTGGGCGTGGAGAATGGCCGCCCGACCGTCACGCTCGACAAGGCCGGCAACGGCCATTTCGAAGCGCGCATCCTGGTCAACGGCACGCCGGTACGCGCCGTGGTCGACACCGGCGCGACCAGCACGGTGCTGACGTCCGAAGATGCTCAAGCGGCGGGTTTCAACCCGGCGGCGCTCAGCTACAGCGTGGATGTCGCCACAGCCAACGGCATGGCGCGCGCGGCAACGGTCAGGACCGACGAGGTGGCGATCGGCGGCATCGTGCGCAAGAACATGTCGGTGATGGTCGCCGCGCCCGGCATGCTGGACCAGAGCCTGCTCGGCATGAACTTCATCGGCTCGTTGTCGGGTTTCGACGTACGCGGCGACCGCATGATCCTGCGGGACTGACCGAAACTCAGGCCGCTTCGGCTTCCGCCGCCGCGAGATCGATTGCCGCAAAGGCGCTCTTAAGCACCTGCGGGCCGGCGCCGCGTTTGTTCGCATCGGTGGAAAGAATCTGCCGGAAGCGGCGCGCGCCGGGCAAGCCGTGGAACAGACCGACCATGTGGCGGGTGATGTGGCCGAGCCGCCCACCCCGCTCGATATGGCGCGCGGCATAGCCGGCCATGGCGTCGATCAGCGCCGGATAGTCGAAGGCGGCAGCCGCCTCGCCGTAGAAAGCAGCATCGACGCCGGTGAGGATCCCCGGCGTATGGTAAGCCGCGCGGCCGAGCATCACACCGTCGACATGGGAAAGATGCGCCGACGCCTCGGCGAGCGACTGGATGCCGCCGTTGATGCCGATGAATTCGTCCCGCTTTCTGGCCTTCAACCGGTAGACGCGCGGATAATCGAGCGGCGGAATGTCGCGATTCTCCTTGGGACTCAGCCCCTCCAGCCAAGCCTTGCGGGCATGCACCCAGAGCGTGTCGGCGCCGGCGGCAAATACGCCGTCGGCAAGCGCGTCGAGAGCGGGTTCCGGGTCCTGATCGTCGACGCCGATGCGGCATTTGACCGTGACGGGGATTTTCACCGAAGCTTTCATAGCCGCGACGCATTCGGCGACCAGGGCCGGCGTCTTCATCAGGCAGGCGCCGAACGTCCCCGACTGGACGCGGTCTGACGGGCAGCCGACATTGAGGTTGATCTCGTCATAGCCGAAAGCCTCGCCGATCCGCGCGGCCTCGGCGAGCTTTGCCGGATCCGATCCGCCAAGCTGCAATGCAACCGGGTGCTCGACATCATCGAAACCGAGCAGTCGCTCGCGCGCACCGTGGATGACCGCGTCCGCCACCACCATCTCGGTGTAAAGCAGCGCGCGCCGCGTCATCTGACGATGGAAGAACCGGCAATGCCTGTCCGTCCAGTCCATCATCGGGGCAACGGCCACTCTATGGTCTTGATTTTCCAGCATTTTTCCTTTAACATCAAATTCTTAGAACCTGCCGAGTGCACACGAATTTACCCCAGAATACGACCCTTTTCGCCACGTTTCGATCTCTCAGTGCACACGGAGCGCACACGAAAAAATGGCCACTTACACCAAGCTCTCATCCGGTTCCTGGCGTGTGCAAGTCCGTCGCAAGGGTCGCTATGTCAGCGAGACGTTCCTGCGCAGAGACGACGCGCGGCGCTGGGCCACCGAAACCGAGCGCCAGGTCGATCGCGGCGAAACGCCGACCAAGTCACGTACAGCGCGCCTGAAAACCTTCGGCGAACTCATCGATCTTCATATCAATGACATGTGCGATGTAGGCAAGTCCCCTCGCCGCTCCAAGGCCGCAGCCCTCGCTATGCTGAAGAGGCAACTCGGGAAGTGCAACCTCGCGGCTCTCGATCGCGAACGGCTTGTTCGTTTTGGTCGTGAGCGGGCAGCCCAAGGCGCTGGACCGATGACTCTTGGTATAGACATCGGTTTTATCAAACTTGTCCTGTCGCATGCCGCGGCCGTCCACGGTCTAGCAGTCAAAGTGGAACCTGTCGATCTCGCGCGCATCGCACTTAAGCGCCTTGGCCTTGTCGGCAAGGGGTGTGAGCGCGACAGGCGGCCCACCCAGGACGAACTCGACAGGCTAATCGCCTACTTCGATTCAAATCCTCTCCAGATAGCGCCGGTTGGCCAGATCATACGTTTCGCGGTTGCGACGGCGATGCGCCAGGAGGAAATTTGCAGGGCTCGTTGGTCCGACTTGGAGAATCGCACGCGAATGCTTCTCATCCGCGACCGGAAAGACCCCCGCAACAAGCAAGGCAACAATCAGCGCATACCGCTGTTCGCGGCCACTGGATACGATGCGTGGGCCATTGTTGAGGAGCAGCGCGCAAGGCGAAGCAATGACGATGATCGAATTTTCCCGTTCAATCACAAATCAGTCGGCACCGCCTTCCGTCGAGGATGCGCTGATCTGAGCATCCACGACCTACATTTTCATGACTTACGGCACGAAGGAACGAGCCGCCTGTTTGAAGCCGGGTTCACAATTGAACAGGTAGCGTTGGTTACTGGGCACAAAGATTGGAAGATGCTGCGCCGCTACACACATCTGAAGCCCGAGACGCTTCACTCTGTCCACGCGGCGAAGGCTGCATAGTTCAGGGCAGCGGGGACTGGATTTGCACGGCACCCGCTTGCCGAGCGGGATGTTGGTTCAGTCGTGGTCATGGTCTTGCTCGTTGTCGCTCTCAGTTGACCTGAGGTTAACCCGAGGGGTTCAGGCCACCTGAACCCCACCTCGCGGCGAGCATCGGGAAGCGAGGGGGCAAGCCGCGGCGGTGGAGGGGTATCCCCGGTCTGCACGAAGCGAAGCGCAGGAAGATGGGGGAGACCGCCGATGAGGCTTGCGGGGAGAGAGGGCCGCCCGCCTCTCTTCCGACCAAAGCAAACAAGGGCGTACAAGGCGGAAGCACCGGAATGCCCACCAGCGGGACCAAGTCAATTCGGTGCTGGAGAAAGTTCGTGGCCCTGAGACCGGCTCAACAGGGCGGCCATAGGAGCATCAGTATAGCGCCGCCGTCAGGCGGGATGCGGAACCGACAACCCTCTCCTCTTCGCGAAAATCTTGCAACGACGCATGACGCAACGTCTCTTCGCCACGAAGATGCTTGACGCGGCAGATGAGCCCCGGCTTTACCCAATGCGTTGAGGGTCGCTTGACGCCCTTTGGCGCGGGCCCTTTGTGCTCCTGGACGCGCTTCCAGAGCCGATGACGTACTTCTCTGTTCAAGGTAACGAATGCAGCCCCGTGAAGCGCCCCGTTCAGGTGCATTCGGTCGAAAGCCACAAAGTACAAATCGTGCGGACGGCGTGTGACGGCCTTACGAAGTTCCCGGACGTCGGGATGCCCGGCTGCATTCAGCACAATGATCTCACCATCGATAATGGCGCTGACGACGTTTAACTCGTCGGCGACTTTCGCCAGTTCTCGATATTTTTCGGTCCAATCGATGCCGCTCCGCGTGAAGATGCGAACGCCACGCCTATCGATGACGATCTGAGAGCGGTATACGTCAAATTTCAGTTCGTGAATCCAACCGTCGCCTTCCGGCGGCTTATCAACCAAGGTCGGCGACAAAGGCGGAATAAAGACAGCCGATCGCTGCCTGATCTATGCATCAGGACCCCAACACTGCCTATCGAATTCGATTTAATAGCGCGGGATTGCTTCGGTCCCATTAGCTATGGCTAATGGGAACATTCATTCGTTGCCGCGGTTCTCCACGACAGACCAGGAGACGCGAAGATGGCAGATGACAAGACCAAACGGGATTTTCGCGACCGCGACCGAGTTTCAGCCGACGAGGACTACGAAGTACGTCACTTCGCCAACAAAGTTGGCCTGACGGTGCAACAGGTACGAGAGTTGATTAAGCAGCATGGCAACTACCGAAAGACGCTTGAACGCGAAGCCCACAAGCTCCGGGGTGACTGACGCTGAATCGGAGAGCTTCGAAGACCTTCTTGCACTACCCTGGGTTACGACCTCCGCTGAGGACTTAGACGAAGCGCTCGGCCTCATCAGGATGGCCATCGAGTTGACCTGTCCGGCCGGCGTGCTGCCAAGCCGGGAGATGGTGGACGGCCTCTATGGCCCGGAGCCCATTCGTGAGGCCGAGGCGTTGGCCAAGGCCATCATTGCGACGGTGGAGAAGCTCACCGAATGACAAAGCTCTCTGAACTCGGGCCGCAGCACGCGGTCACCGTACATATTCCACCCGGCGCCGAGAACGATACGGATTTCTATCGCTGCGAGACCTGCGGTCAAATCGTGGACTGCAGAGACATGCGACAGGTGCTTTGGCACGAACAGTCGGATCATGAACCGCTTGAGATGGACGCTTAGTCCGGAATGCGGCGAAAGCGGAAGTGATTGCGAATGTGGTCGTTAAAATATCGGCCTTTGACAAACGCCGACCGGAACGCCGCATCAGTCTCCGCCGGCACCTCCTCAAAATCGTAGCGCTTGCCGCTGGCCACGAACCACACGGAGAGAACCCTGCTGACTGGATCGTACTCTGTTTTCTTGATCGAGGTGGATGGCATCGCGCACCCATCATTGCAGATCGCAAACGATCGGCCGCGCCTTTTGTTTCAAGACCACCCGCCTATAACGCCGCCATGAAGACGATAGCGACTTACGATTCGGCAACGGGAACATTCACGCTCGAGAAAGGCGTCTGGCGGGGAACGTTCCCGATCGCCGATTTGCCGAATTGGATCCGCTTCTATCGCCAGCAGCAAGAACGATATCCGACGCATGCTGCGCAATATGCGGCCGATGTGGAAGCCCTTGAAGGGCTGGCGAAGCACATCGGCGCGATATTGCGCTGATCAAAATGCGCCCCGTCGAGCCCGGAACAACGCTTCGCGACCATCGTTGGGTCTGCGACCGAACGGGGCCAGCAGTGCATGAAAACCTACCGGGTTGAAGAAATGGCTGGTGACGCGGTGGTGGCCCATCAGGTTGTCATGCTAATACCCCATGGGTAGCAGCGGAAACGGCCACGGGCTGCGCGGTCACGACCATACGCGGTGACGAACAGCGATGGATCCGGGTCACGGATGAGGCGAGCGGGGTTGTTTACAGTTTTGCCTTCAAGTGATCTGTGGATAGTAACCGCCTGTTCACCATTGCAGTGAGGCCGCCCTTGAACGCCGCAAACGCCGGCATGGCGTGGCCAAGTCGGTTCCATTTCCGACGCTTCCAAGGCCCCTAGGCGGTCAGCTGCCTCCCCCTGAGCCCTTAGCTGGCCGCCTGTTCTTTCGAAAGGCGGAAATGACATCTCGCCGGCAGGCCAGCAGCATGATCGTCGTGCCGCCGCGCATGTGCGCGGTCACGCCCAAGCTGGTCGAGGAGCTGAGTAAGGACCTTCGCGCGGCGTTACCCGGTTTTCAGTTTCAGATCGTACCCGACTACATCGGCCGGCAAAGTCACGAGTTCTTCGTCGAGACGGATGGCATCGTGACCGATGCAGCGGTTGAAGCGCTTCAGGAGGTGCTGGCACAGTATGGCGACAACGCGAGTGCCAAGGATTAATTCTCACGCAAGCTTCTGCTAATACACTTGCCTCAGCCTTTATTTCGGGAGGCCGAGTTGTATCAAACCACGACGCTTGAGAACCTGGAATTTGCGCAGTCCATGCTGACGGAGATCCGCCGGAGGGCTAGCGCTTCCGGCGAGCCGCTCCTCACATATTTGATCGATATAGCAGCTGCCGAAGCTCAAAAACGTTCCCACGACGTTCGGTCCCAGATCGCTCAGGCAAGACGATGCCCGGCCTGGGGGACGTCTAGAGGGGACTAGGCAGGGCAGGCCGGGCCCTTACCCAGCGCGTGCGGCGCGGGGCAGGCTCACATTATGAGCCGCTTTTTGGCCGTGCGGCATTAACAATATTAGCATCCGCTTAAAGAAAAGCCCGTCAGTACATCGCTCGCTTCTAGCGCCCGAGGGGTAGTTTCGAAGCCGTAAGCAATTCGTCTTCGTCCCTGATGCCGGCCTGGTAATTGGCCAGAAGGCGAGACGCCAAAGCTTCACGTCGCTCCGAGGACTGATGCTCGTTCTTCAATTTGTCGAATACGCGGCCGAGCAGAGCGAGGTCTGAGGAACTGAAGATTCCGGCTTCTTTAGCCTGTTTGTAAATCGGCATGGCCCCCCCCAACCGGAATGCTTTTAGCTAATTCCTATCCCGATTAGGCATTTACGCAACAAGAAAAGCTCACCCATCCAGGCCGACGGATCGCCACCTTCGCCAGCGGCGTTTCAATGCCTGCCCTTAAGGAAGCGCGCCTCTCGCACGAGCGAAGCCCAGTCTGTGCCGATCATCTCGATGAGATCTCGTGCTTGTTTCTGCGTGATGCCTGTCTCTTTCACCAGCCGCCGAACCAGGAGATCAGCCGCTTTCTCCTTGTCATCTCTGCCGTCGCGACCCATCCGAACCTCCCGTATTCCCCACGCGAACCGGCAGCTTCGAACAAGGTTTCACCCGCTATGCAGAATTAAAAGCACCTATCCAACAAATGTGGTAGCTCGCAAACCGACAGAGGCGTATTGTCAATAGGTCGTCCCTTTCCCGGCACACGGACGCTTGAAAGTCAACTCAGGTGCTTTCGCCCATTTCGTGGAGAAAGCCCCGTGAATAGACACTCAGCTAATTTCATTTCCGCTTTTGATTTCGACGTGATCCGCCAGGCGTTTCAACGGTCGATTGCAGACGACCGCATCCCGCCGGAGGAATGGGAAAAATGCGCAGATGACCTGGTGCGGTATTTTGTAGGCAGCGAAGTGCCGAGGGAAGTAGTCGCTGCCTTGCTCAACTCAGTGCGGCAAACAAAAAACCCGCCGGCCGAAGCCGACGGGCTATAAAAACAACACGGGCCGGGGTTAGCCGGGTGCCACAACCGAAGATGGCGGAACTGCTACTAGGACCCATAGAGATGGACCGTCATTCATCCCGCCAGATCACCCGCTTCTCCCATCGGATTTCGACCAGCCGTCGAAATCGGATCGTGTGGGCTTGCTCGCCGGTCGTGTTGAATAGCTGCGCACTTATCCATTCCCGGCTGCCGCACTTCTGGCAGCGAGCCTTGTCCCGAACCTCTTCGATCGTGATGTTGCCGATGACCTCTCGCAACTCGAGCGGCTTGTAGTAGCGCGTGATGTTGCATTTCGCGCAGCGGATCCCCGCCACCTGTCCCGCGTCATGGGCATGGGTCAGAGTCCACGGGGCGCCTCTTGGCCACTTCTCTGGTTGCTCGGGCATCCTCCGAAATGAGGAACATATTCCTCTCTGGTCAAGAGGCTCTTGACTCCAATGTTCTCATTTTGTTCACTGTCCCCCGACAGCCACAGAGAGGTCGGTCATGGACATCATGATGGACGCCAGGGGCGCCACCGCCGAAGACAAACAGCGCGGAATCGACGCTGCAACCGCAGTGCTCGACCGCGCCGGCATGACGGCAGAAGATGCTGCCAGCGGCGCGTTCGCCGTCGAGCGATGGGACGACAAGGGCTTTCCGCCGGACCAAGAGCCGTCGGAAGACGAGTATGCTGCCGCTGAGGTCTGGTGGGCGGCAAGCAACGCCGCCAGCAAGGCGTGTTGCGAGGGCTGGCCGGACGAGAAACGCTGGCAGGTTCACGGCCTACAGCTCGTGCACGATCCCGAGACGGAGCGAGCGGACCGCGAAACCGCGCTGGCGCGAATGCGCGAGATTATCCAGGCGGAAGATGGCCGAGGCGAGTTCACCGACAACCGTGTATTTTTTCTGGCGATCGCCGCCACTGCGGAGGTTCCGGATAGTTCGAAAGCGCAGCAACTCGTCAGCGCCGTGACGGTTGCTTATTCGTCGCTGTCACTCGCGGGCTTCCACCCGGATGAGCCCGTCGAGCCAAAGCGCCAAGCGGTGCTCGACGCGATCGAGGCACTAGAAGCGGGATCAGCGCCGCTCAATTGAGAAAGGCCCGTTGAATGTCTACCCACGTCCTTCCGGAGCAGAAAAAGCCAAAGCTCATTGTCGTGGTCGCCTTTGACCGCGGCGACGATGGCGAGCTGTTTCCAATGTACGGGCCGACCGATCAGCAAAGCGAAGAGCGCGCGATCCGGACTGCCAAAACGCTAGCAGGAAAGCATGTCGGCGTTATAGCCTGGAGCCGGGATGCCGATCCGGCGCTTGGGCACTACGGACCGCCAAACACCCTCTTTGTGAGCGGCGACGTCCCCGACATGGAGTGACCAGCGCATGTGCGGACGCTACACCAGATATCTTCCATGGTCCGAAATCCACCGACTTTATCGTTTGACGGCGCCAGCAGATGTGGGCCGCAACGATGCACCCCGCTACAACATCGCGCCGACCGACGAGGTGCCCTTCATCACGGCGGGCGACGACGATAACCACAAGGTTCGCACCGGCCGCTGGTGGCTGGTGCCCTACTGGGCGAAGGAGATGCCCAAGGCACCGATGTTCAATGCACGCGTCGAGACCGCGATACGACACCCGCATTTCGCGACGCCTTCAAATCGAAGCGCTGCCTGATTCCGGCCGATGGCTTCTATGAATGGACCATCAGCCCGGCCCATCGCGGCAAGGATCCCTGGCACATCTTCCTGCCCGGTCACGCGCCTTTCTCGCGGGCTTGTGGGCTTAGAACAAAGCGCTGGACGTCACGAGTTGCACTATAATCACTGAGCCTGCCGGCGAGCCGATGCGCCGGCTGCATGATCGTCAACCAGTGATCCTCGATCCGGCCTACTACGATGGCTGGCTGAACGCGAAGACGCCGGCAAGCGACCTGAAGGACGTGCTATGCCATGACATCGACGGGCAGCTTCAATTCAATCGCGTCGAGCGCGACGTGAATTCCGCGGCGATCAACAAGCAGCCCAACGACCACTCCGGGCTTGTCGGGCCGATCAATCCGCTCTGAAAAAAAGCGCCCGGCCCTCGCACGATGCTGCAGATCAACTGCGCAATGGTGCGTCGAAGGGGCTGACACGAAGTCCGCATCCCTGACAACCCCAAGCTCGGCACTGGCTGATTCATGGGACGCGAAGACTTGAGGCAAGAGCATGAGCCGCTTCAAGCAGACAGCTATTCGAGATTGTGGCGATACCGGAAATGGTCGCGGATATGGTCGTTGACGAAGCGATCTTTGGCAAACGCAGAACGGAACGCCACGTAAGTACCTCGTCAAAGTCGTACCGCTTGCCGCTGCTCACGAACCAGACCAAAAGTGTCCTCATCTCCGGATCGTACTCTGTCTTTTTGATCGAGGTGGATGGCACGGCACCCATCGTTGCTGATCGCCAACGATCTGAACCCGTTTTGCGCCACTTCTGAAGGACTGAAGACACCTGCCTCTCTGGCTCTCTGGTAGATCGGCATGAGGCCCTCCCAACACCGGCCGAACCCTCAATGCCGTCACCTGATCTTTGATGTCCTCAGTTGTCAAGAAAACCGCCGCTATAAGCCTGCGTGGGAAGTTGTCTCGCACTGAATGCCAGGGAGCCAGATGCCATGGCGATCCGCTGGGAGCCGCGAGTCTGGCGGTGCTGCTCGCTACCGAGACGCTCGGCACAGACTGGCCGTCGCTGCTTCGCGAGGCCCGCTTTCTGAAAGACCGACATTGATTCCGGTGGAACATGCCAAGCGGGCGTTCAGACGCCACGACGCCGAGTTCGCAGGCCTCCCTAACGAGGCGGGAGTCAGCAGTTCGGCTTGAACGTCTTTGCCGTTTTTGTCGTCACGCATCATCCATGTCACTTCGGCAGAAATGGCGAGGCGTGGAGAAGGTTTCGGCCGCCTTGCTCGGATGTAACACATTGTGAAAAAGCCGGTCGGCCGAAGCCGACGGGCAGATGCAGGAGTGGCCTGGCCTGGGTGCGCAAGGTGGCAATTCTGTTGGGAACCTGGCCGCTCCTAGAGGGCGCTGTAATTTGGGCAAGGGTCAAGCGGCTTGTTGCAAGTTATTTGGGGCAACTAAAGAGCGTGTTTGCCACCGTCCAGGGCCTTCAAACGATGACAGCCGAAACGCGCATCGGTCTGGCGAGCGTTCGGGAAGCTCGCGCCTCATGCGGCTCGTCGAGGAGCGGCTTTGAACGGTCGCGCGAGCGTGAAAGCATCCGGCCGAATCCCCGCCTCGATCTGCTTCCACGTGACGGGATGAGCGATTGGGAAACCGAGCCGTGCACGGGGAGAAAAAGCACCCACAGCAGTATTGCCCCGCCCGTTGCGCAGGTAATCCAGGAAGATACGCCCCCCTCGCGCTGCCGGGTCGGCAGATAGAAGGTAACGCGCGGGATCGGCGTCAACGAGACATTGGGCAAGCGATTTGGCCAGTTGCCGGGCACCGTCATGGGTCATACCCGGAACCAGCGGCGCCATCAGGTGTATGCCTTTTCCGCCGGTGACCTTCGGCCAGCTCTGCAAGCCAGCCGCCTCGAGGATGCCACGCAGTGACAGCGCGGCTTCGATAACCGCGTCCCATGGCACGCCCTCGCCGGGATCGAGATCGAGGACGAGTTGATCCGCACGTTCGATGTCGTCGACGGTGGCGTTCCAAGGATGTAGCTCGACGGCATCCATTTCGATCAAGCCAAGCAGCCCGTCGAGGTCATCCACCCACACCCGAACACCTTCGCCGCCCTCGCGCTTTTGGATCCTTAACTGGTGCACCGAAGCTGGGATCGGAGGCAGCGGCCCCTTGTGGTAGAACGTCGCCCCATAGGCGTGGCGAACCAGCTTGAGCGGTCTTCCGCCCAGATGGACCAAGGCCAGGTTCGCAACACGCTTCCAGTAGTCCACCAGCTCTTCCTTCGAAGGTGAAACAGCATCGGGCAGCAGTTGGAGAATGTTCTCGCGAGGGACCCCATGTTGGCTCTCGAACCTCCGTTTGGAAGGCGACGGCGGCTTTGCCGGGATGACCTGAAGATCCTCGCGCAACCCCTTGAACACCGCCTCGCGCAAGATGCCGCGGTCCGTCACGCCGCTGAATTGCACTTCGGCCAGTACCTCCGGCCGCACCCAAGTTGCTTTGGGTTTTTTGATCGCTTCCGACAGAGGTGATTTGCTGACGACCAGCGGATCAAGCCGCTCGCGAACCCGCCTGGCTGCCTCCAGTGTGTAACCGCTTTGCGCCTTTCCCGCGTAAAGCAGCCGGTCTCCCTCCCATCTGCCAATATAGAGGGAAGCGATCCGGCGCGGCTGCGCGCCGAGCTTTTCAACGAAAGCGACAATCGGAAAAGTGTCGCTCTTCACGCACTTTACCTTGAGCCAGCTCGTTTGAACGCCGGATCGGTACGGCGAGTCGGCGTGTTTTGAGACGATGCCCTCCAGGCCCATTCGGCAGGCATGGTCGAATACGTCTTTGCCTCCAAGCTCCAGGTGCTCGGCGTAGGTCAGAGTTGGAGCCGTATCCTGCAGCAGGCTTTGCAGCGCCGCCTTGCGCTCAATCAGCGGCTGTCGCCGGAGGTCGCGACCGTTCAGGTGCAATAGGTCGAAGGCAAAGAACATGATCTTCGAAGAATTCGGATTTCCCAGCTCCCGCTCGAGAGCTTGAAAGTCCGGCAGGCCCGTTTTGCCGAGGACGACCGCTTCACCATCAAGGATTGCGGATTTAACGGGAAGGTTTGCTGCCGTCTGTACGATCCGCTTGTAGCGGTGCGACCAGTCATAGCCCCGCCGTGTGAACGCCCTCGCCTGTCCGCCTTCAATGACAAGTTCTGTCCGGTATCCGTCGTATTTGATTTCGTGCAGCCAGTCGGCGTCGGCGGGGGCTCTTTCGACCAGCGTCGGTGATTGGAACGCGATGAAGGCGAGTTGCCCCTTCGGTTTAGGCATGCACTGGGGACTCCCTGAACCCGGATTCAAACCTCGTCGTCGCGATCGGTTCCGATAAATTTAGCAAAAGTGCATATATCGCCTGCCCTGGACGCCGATTGCGGATGCACTGCCGAGAGCTTCCGCGATCACACCATGCCTGAAGCAGCATCATTTTAGCTAAGCTGCATGTGCGGCGGACCACAGGTTCGCCAGGCCGGCGCACGCTTCAGGCAATCTCCCAACGAGAGGCGCCGGCCACCTTAGCCCGCTGCAGTTGGTGGTGGCACATCTGCAGCGGGTTAATGGGTGAATGCGCTAACTGGGCGCCTGGCCAGGCTCTGCACCTGGTCCCAAAGCGCTGCCGCTGGCCGAGCTTGACGTTGAGGACCACGTCCTCGGCGTACCGCCTTTCATCAGGCAAGCACCCTTAGGGTTAAGGGCCTCGCAAGGCCTGGCTCGCCGCGTTCCGCTGCCGAAGCCGCTCATGTTCCGACGGACCGGGCGTTACGCGTGGTCGCAATCATCAGTCGCTGCTGGAGTCCGAGAATGCAGCGATGATCGCCTCTAGCGTTACGTTCAATCCGCTGGAGAACGTGCGGCCCTTCTGCCAGACCGCGACATAGTGATAAAGCGCCGAGGGTTCCACCGGCCTCGCTTCCAGGTGGAACGCCGCGTATTCGCGCGCGATAATCTCGTTGGTTATTGCAACGCCAAGTCCAGCCGACACGTATCCTGCTTCGTGACCATTGCAATCGAACTCGACCAGAATGTCAGGCTCGGTGCCGGCGAAGCGCAGGGCATTGAAATTCATCTGGTGGGCGGCGAACTGCGGATCGATATCTATGATGGTCTCGCCTGCAAGATCCTCGGCAACGATCCGGTCCTGGCTCGAGAAACGGTGGCCGACAGGGAAAATGCAGACATTGCGCGCCGATCCGAGCGGCGCCCATTCGAACAGGCGCGGATCGAGCGGCAATCTTGAGATTCCGAGGTCGGCGCGGCCGGCCAGGATGTGCTCCCCGATCTGTTCGTAGCTGCCCGAGATGGAACGCACATTCGAGGCGGTCTTGGCATGGATGATGGCAACCACCTTCGGCAGGGTGACGAAACCGAAGACGGATGGCGCGGCGAGCGCGATCCGCTGCTTTTCTTCATTCTTCATCGCGAAGATGGATGCTTCCAGCCGCCCGAGCGACGTCAGCGCCATCTCGACGTTCCGCAGCAATTCCCAAGCCTCGAGAAGCGGCACGATGCGGTTGGCGGAGCGCTTGAAGAGCGTCAGGCCGACGGTCGCCTCGAGCTGCTTGACATGCTGGCTGACGGCGGGCTGGCTGATGCCAAGCTCCGCCGCGGCCCGCCTTGTCGAGCCGGTTCGCAGCACCGCGCGAAAGACCTGCAGCTGACGGAACTTGAAGCCGCCTGGCAGCAATTCCAATGCCTGCGCTCCTTCGAACGGACGGGCCGAACCCTTTGTGGTCGCTGCCTGGCAGACAGACCGGGGAGCGAATCTGAGCCCCCTGGTTCGAGATCAGGCGCAATCCCGGAATGCACTATAATATAGTCACTATAGTGACTGGTAAAGCTGAAGGTTTGCTTATCGCTATGCGCGCATGCGCCTGGCGGAGATTTTTGGAGCGAACGTTCGCAGGGTCCGCCTGAAGCGCGGAATGACCCTGGAATCGCTGGCGACCGAAGCGGGGCTCGCCTACAGCTATATGGGCGGCATTGAACGGGGGCAAAGAAACCCCACCCTGGACATGGCCGAGAGGATCGCGAAGGCGCTGGACTGCGATCCGGTCATCCTGTTGCGAGCAACCTCAGCGGACAAATAGCTGGCGCCAAAGATCGGGAGGCCACAACTCAATTGCCTCCCTCCCCGCCTAGCCGGGATCCGCGCTCGCCTTGCATCGCCGGTGCGCTTGGCACTTCAGGCTTACAACCCTGGCTGTTTTCCTGCGGCGCAAGGTTGGTTTTAGCCACGCGGCATGCACGGCCCGAAAATTTCGTTCGAGACTAATTTCACGCTATAACAATATCTTATAGCAAAGATTGCACAATTTATAGATTGAACGCCCGTAAATCAGATCTTATCATGATCAAATCCCTATAATTAACTTGGAATTACTTTCTGTACAAACCGCAACCGCAGGTGGCTAACCCGTTCTGAACTTACGCCAACCGGCACGTCTTATCGAAGTGCGTCTCAAGGAAAACGCCCGATGGGTGGTTTTACTGCTCAGTTTGCTGTCGCCCTGACCGTGACCGTCAGCCTTGGGCTGATCAGCGGCTGCCTGGGAACGGCTGCCGGATTGCTTCTGGCGATCTGGAAAGGCACGGCGCGCCCGCGGCTCACCGGCATCGTGACGGCATACACCACAATTGTGCGTGGCGTGCCTGAACTTCTCATAATCCTGCTCATCTATTTCGGCGGGACCACGCTCGCCAGCAGGCTCGCCGGCCGCTACGTCGAGGTGAACGCGTTCAGCGCCGGCGTCATCGCGCTCTCGGTGGTTTTCAGCGGCTATGCGACAGAAGTGTTCCGCGGCGCGATCGCCGCAGTGCCTTCCGGCCAGACCGAAGCGGCCAAGGCGCTCGGCCTGAGCGCCTGGCAGCGGTGGCTTCTCGTCATCGGGCCGCAGATGCTGCGGCTGGCGCTGCCTGCCTATGGCAACCTGTGGATCTCGCTCTTCAAGGACACCGCGCTGGTCTCGATCGTCGGCCTGACCGACATCATGCGCGTGGCCTATGTCGGCGCCGGGTCGCTGCGCGCGCCATTGACCTTCTATCTCGCGGCATCCGCGCTCTACCTGTCGCTGACCACCCTCACCCTGCTGTCGATCCGCTTGGCGGAGCGGCGCTATCCCGCTCTTGGCCGCTAGGAGGGGCGCGCTCCATGAACCTCGGCCTGATGCTCGACGCCGTCGCTGTCCTGCCTTCCGGCATTGTGCTTACCCTCACCTTGACGGTGCTTTCGCTGATAACCGGATTTCTTCTGTCCGTGCCGCTGGCCTTCATCCGCGCTTTCGGGCGTCCCGTCTTCTCGGGCGCGGCGCTGGCCTACACATATGTCGTTCGCGGCACGCCGATGCTGGTGCAGCTCTTCCTTATCTACTACGGCCTCGGCCAGATCGAGGCGGTGCGGGCAAGCATCTTCTGGGTGGTGCTGCGCGATCCCTTCTGGTGCGCGCTTATTGCCTTTTCCCTGAACAGCGCGGCGCACACGACGGAGATCCTGTGCCGCGGTCTCCAGTCGGTGCCGAAGGGCGTCATCGAGGCGGCCGCCTCCCTTGGCCTAAAACGCTTCCAGACCGCCCGTCTGGTCACTTTCCCGATCGCTTTCCGGGTATCGCTGCCGGCCTATGGCAATGAGGTGGTTGGGATGATCAAGGGCTCGTCGCTGGCAAGCACGGTGACGCTGCTCGAGGTCACCGGCATGGCCAGACAAATGGTTTCGACGACCTTCGCGCCCTATGAGATCTTCATCGTCGCCGGAGCGATCTATCTGCTGCTGACTTCAATTGCCGTGAAAGCCACGCAATTCCTGGAGCGCAGGCTTTCGACCGAACTTCGGCCCGCTGAGCGGTCGAGATCGCGATGGCGCCCGCCCCTGCCCGGCCAAGCGGTGAAGACGCCGCTGCCCTGACGGCGCGCCGTCCAAAAAACTCCTTCCAATCCAGATCAAAGAAGAGGTGCATCATGCGCATACCCCTGGCTATTGCTGTCGCTATCGCGTTGCTGACTCCGGCTCTGCCTGCCGGCGCGCAGAGCGAACGCGTCATCACCATCGCCTCCGAAGGTGCTTCGCCGCCCTGGGACGGCACCGACGACAAGGGCGAGCTCTACGGCTATGACATCGATGTCGGCCGCGAGCTTTGCCGCCGCATCGCGATCAAATGCACCTTTGTGCCGCAGGACTGGGACGGGATCATCCCGGCGCTGCTGGTCGGCAAGTTCGACGTCATCATGTCCGGCATGGCGATCACCGAGAAGCGCAAGCAGTCGATCGCCTTCTCTGTCCCGTACGCAAGCGGGTTCAACCAGTTCGTGGTGCGCAAGGAACTCGGTCTCGATCCTGGCGACATCAGGCGGAAGGTCAATTTGTCGACGATCGGAGACAAGGAGAAGGCGGCCATTGAACGCCTGCGCTCGACGCTCAGCGGCAAGGCGATCGCGGTGCTGCGCTCGTCGAACTCGGAAGCGGTGGTGAAGCAGCTCATGGGCGATATCGTGACAATCCGCAGCTATGACAGCCTGGACAACATGAAACTCGACCTTGCCGCGGGCCGCGTCGACGGCGGTCTGGCCGACTATTTCACGTGGCGGGATTTCCTGGAGACGCCGTCTGGATCGGGGGCAGCGTTCTTCGGCCCGGAACTGAAAGGCGGCCTATGGGGACCGGGCGTCGGCGCCGGAATGCGCAAGGACGATACCGAGCTGCTCGCCAAGTTCAACGCAGCGATAGACGCCGCCACGAAAGACGGGACGATCAAGGCGCTCAGCCTGAAATGGTTCAAGACCGACATCTCGCCGGCAGCCTCGAACTGAGCCGGCGCCAAGGCCTCACCCACGCGGGCCCGGCCCAAAGCCGCCCCCGCCCTCTCCTCCTTCAAGGCAAGTTTTCATGAAAGACCAGTTCTGCGCCGTAGTGACCGGCCAATCCCTGATCACGCGTGACGTCCGCGACCTAAAAGACGAGCGGTTCGCGGCAGTCGTCGACTTCCTGCGGCAGGGCGATGTCGTGTTCACCAATTTCGAATCGACGATCCTCGGCAGCCATGGCGGCTGGGCGACGAAGGGCAGGTATTTCGGCTACTCCACGGCCGAGGTCTTGGACGCGTTGCAGGCGATAGGTTTCAACGCGCTTGCGCTTGCCAACAACCACGCCTTTGATCTCGGCGCCGGCGGCATCCTCTCGACGCTGGAGGAAGTTGGCCGCCGCGGCTTCCTTCATGCGGGCATCGGGACCGACGAGACCAGCGCCCGCAAGCCGGGCCGCCAGCGCTTGGGCGGGCGGGAGGTCGCGCTTCTTGCCTTTGATGCGGGGCCTGGCCCCTCGAGCATGTATGCCGAAGACCGCACGGCCTTGCGCCCTGCCCGTCCCGGCGTGAACCGCCTCAAGACTGCCCGAAAGATCGGGGTGCCGGACGGGCATCTGCGCAGGCTGGCAAGGCTTGGCGAACATTTGCAGTGCTCGCCCTTCGAGCTCACCAACTACGCGCAGCCGGAGGACCCAGTGGAGGTGACCGCCGGCAAGGAGGTTAATTTCTACGGCACCGTGTTCACGCAGGCCACCGACTTCGGGCGGCTGATCGAGATCGATCCGCAGAGCGCCGATGCCCATCTTTCAATAATCCGGCGGGCGGCAGCGCAGGGCGATTTCGTGATTGCATACCTCCATCACCATCATTGGGAGCCTGGCTGGCAGGACGTGCCGCGCTGGGTGCGGACCTTCGCCCGGACGTGCATCGACGCCGGCGCCAGCCTGTTCGTCAGCCACGGCGCTCCGGTTCTCCAGGCGATGGAGATCTACAACGGCTCGCCGATCTTCTATGGCCTCGGAAACTTCCTCTTCCACGTGCATGCCGACGAGACGGAATGGGATCCGCCAGAGGTCTGGCAAAGCATCGTCGCGGCCTGCCGCTTTGATGCGGGCAAAAGCCTCACAGGGATAGATCTTCTACCCGTCACGATCGGCACCGAGCCTCATTGTCCCGGATCAGAGACAGGCAGGCTGGTGCCGGTCACCGCCTGCTCAGGCACCGCGCATGATATCCTGGAAGGATTCGCCGGGCGCTCGCGGGCATTCGGCGTCGACATCGACATATCCCTGGCGCGCGGCCGTATCGAAATGCCTGCCCCAAGAAAATTCGGCTGACAGGGAGCCCCGGCGTCAGAGCGACGATCGGCAGGCTCAGCCTCGCCGGCCGTCTAGGCATCGCCCTTCCTGTCGAGCAACGCCAATTCCTCCCCCAACAGCGCGATCAGCGAAGCGATGCGGCCACGGACACGCGGTGGAAGGTTCATCAGACCCTCGATCAGGTGTCTCCCCTCGGCGCTGGCGATGAACTCCAGGCGTTCATCGACCGGCAAGGGGCGCGCCTGGCCGCGGCTCTCGTCATTTCCCGGCAGGCCTTCGAAGAAGCGGCTGACCGGAACGCCGAGCGAAGTGGCGATCTCGTAGAGCATCGAGGCGCTGACTCGATTGCGCGCGTTCTCGTATTTCTGGAGCTGCTGGAAACTGATACCGATGGCGCGGGCGAGCTGGCCCTGCGACACGTCCGATTGGACACGCACGGTCGCAATCTGCCTCCCGACATGCCGATCGGCCGGATGAGGTTCGCTCTCCACCGCTTGCTTGCGTGTTATCCGAAGCAGGACAGGACGTTGCGGTTTCAACAAGGCCTCCGACGCTCCAAAGCGTTCCACCCTCAACAGGTTTGCCGCGACACCCTCAGAGGTCTCGCTCTCGTCTACAAGCTGAGCCGATCAGCCATTTAATATACCTTATGAGGCTTAAAATAACCCTATAGGTGGCAAAGACCATGTGCCTGCCGATTGTGGACGCATGGTCAGTCCACGACAGATTCGGGCCGCGCGGGCTTTGCTTGGTTGGTCGCAGCAGGAGCTTGCCGACAAGGCGATCGTCTCGCTCAACGCACTGGCCCGCTTGGAGAGCGGCAAGGTCGATTCCCGGGTCAGCACCATGCAGGCCATCGAGGCAGCTCTGACCAGGGCCGGCGTCGAGTTCTTGTCAGCCGGCCAAAAGGGCGAGGGTGTGCGCCTCCTCGATCCTCAGGCCTGAGCTCCCTGCCCCGACTGCTGGCCAATCCGAACGACGTCCTCCAGTAAAGAACGGATCTGCGGCCAGGGAAATTCAGGATCGTTCTCTGACGGCTGTCCTTCCCTCAGCACCGCGTCGAGCTTGGCCGCCACTCCGGCAAGCGAGGTGGCCGGGGTCCGGGCCAGCATCTCAAGCAAATCCGCTGCTCGCTCGGCAGCCTCGCGTTCAGCCTTCAACGCAGCCGAGTAGCCAAGTTCGCGATCGGCGGCATCCCAGCGAGAGTGATGTGCCGCAAAACCAGCTTCCGCGTTACCGCGATCAGGCGCGTAAGGAAGTCCGACCGTTTCGATCAGTTTCTGCTCAAGGCGCTGCTGCTGACGGCATAGTCTCTGGGTCTCCTCGTAGGCATTCTGCCATCTGCGCCATACAGCTTCAGCAGCATCATTATGTTGGGATGCCTTCAGACCTGTGGCGACCCAGAAGACAAGCCGGGTCGGTCTGGTCACGACGAACTCCATCCGCGGCGGTGCGAACCGAAAGGTGCTGGATCAGATCGCAGCAGAGAGCCGGCTGTTTGAGGCATGGAGTGACGAGCCGTGGGTCGTCGATGGCGCATCCGTGCGCGTGTCGCTCTTCTGCTTTGGCCAGGGCGAAGATGAACTGCGCCTCGACGGGAAGACGGTTGCCCAGATAAACTCAGATCTGACAGCTGGAAGCACCGACCTGACGAAGGCGCACCGGCTTGTTGAAAATAAGAACATTGCATTCATGGGCGACACGAAAGGTGGCGCCTTCGATGTTCCCGGCGAACTTGCGCGGTCCTGGCTGCGTATGCCGGTGAATCCTAACGGCAGGCCGAATTCTGACGTCCTCCGACCCTGGCGCAACGGGATAGACGTGACTCGACGTCCCCGCGACATGTGGATCGTCGACTTTGGCTCGGGGATGTCCGAGCAGCAGGCCGCCCTTTACGAGGCGCCTTTTCAGTACATCAAGGAGCACGTCTTTCCCGAGCGAACGAAGAACAGGCGGGACGCTTACCGGGAACGTTGGTGGCGACACGTAGAGGCACGGCCAGCCCTGCACTCCGCCCTGCATGGCCACTCACGGTATGTGGCAACACCTCGCGTTGCTAAGCATCGAACGTTCGTCTGGCTCGACCAATCGGTTTTGCCAGACTCCCGGATATTTGCATTTTCCCGGTCGGATGACGTCTTCTTCGGGATTCTGCACTCGCGATTTCACGAGGCTTGGAGCTTGGGGACATGCTCCTGGCACGGTGTCGGAAATGATCCGACATACAACAGCGCGGGCGTATTCGAAACCTTCCCGTTTCCGGCTGGTCTGTCTCCGGATGTTCCTGCAATTCGCTACGAAAAGGATTCGCGCGCCCTCGCGATATCAACAGCTGCCCGTAAGCTCGTTGATTTTCGCGACGCGTGGCTCAATCCGACCGATCTTGTCGAAATGAGGCCCGAGGCCGTTTCCGGCTTCCCGGATCGAATCCTCGCGAAGGATACAGCCGCTCAGGCAGTCCTTCGCGAACGCACCTTGACCAACCTATACAATCGACGCCCGCAATGGCTGATCGACGCACACGCAAAACTGGATGCCGCTGTCGCCGACGCCTATGGCTGGCCCGTCGACATCTCCGATGAGGAGGCTATGGCGAAGCTTATGGAACTGAATCTGTCACGCGAAGCTATCGGCGCGGGCGCAACGTCCGGAAAGGCCAGGAAACCCCGCAACCCCACGCCTGAAGAGGCCCGACGCGCCCCGCAGATGAGATTGCCGATAGATGGTGGCCTCAGCACCGCGACTACAAAGGAAAAGAGCTCTGGGAACATGTTTGGCCCCCAAGAGGCTGGGGCCAAGCGCACACGAAGGAATGTCCGCCGCGCCTCGTGAACCACCGCCGGACCCTCAAAAGGATCGGCGGGGGGCGTGCCATGTGCGCTCCCATAGGTAGTGTGGGGCCGAAAGTGGACGGTCCGGTCTTGTCCCGCGACCCGGAAACAGGCCAGCCATATTCCTTGCAAATTGGATCGAATTTCGGAAAAATCGACACCTCGGTCAGCCAGCCATCCTGTCTGGAAGGTTCAGGATCGTGACTACGTCGCCAGTCGGCAGCTTGAAAGATTGCTCAGTGATTTCGAACTCGGCCGCCGAGTGATGGTCGAACCATGCGTCAGCACCGATTTTGCGGGGAAAACCCTCAGTCCTCGGGTCATTTCCGTACATCATGGTGAACGCGAAAGAGTCCGGATCGAGGTCCTCGCGAGCGAACCAGCGACGTTGCATTGACGGAGCTCGAGTCACCCAAGGCTTGCCGGATGCGCGGTGGGTGACAACCATGCTGCAGGGGAAATGATCGCTGTCGATCATGCGGATCAGAGTTGCCGTCAGACTGGCCGAAAAGATGCTAGCCACTGCTCGCACCGCCTTCAGATCAAGGCGCTTGTGCTCCCGTACCGCAGGCTTGAAGAGGTACCAGGGCATGAGAAGGTCTGCTGCATATGTGTCGGCGGCCCTTTCTTTCGTGGCTTGCTCGTTCCTATAGTTGCCGATGTCAGTCGCGCGACACACCGCACACTGGCCGCGATGGTGCGCCCAATGGCCCAGTTCGTGCCCGATCGAGAACCGGCGCCGCTCTGGAGGCGACGCGGCGTTGACGGAGATGATCGCGTTGTCACCCAACCCGATGATACGGGCCTCGCAATTGACGAGGGGGCGGATTTTGATGCGGGCGCCGACGTGCCAAGCAATGGCTTCAAGATCAATGTCCCTGGGGTCGTCGATCCCCAGTGACTGAAGCAGGCCTTCCGCGCGTGTCGGGCGCTTGCTCATTTATCGCTGTTGTCGTCACGGTCACGCTCAAGCTCGGCAATGTCTTCGAGCATGCCGTCGTCGTCCTCGTTGCCGTTCTGACCGAACCGGGCGGCGAGCGTCAAGTTGGCGCCGTCATCGTTGGCCCCAGTTCTCAGCGAGGTCAGCCGTCGCCTTGCGCGTTCCATCTCCAGGTCCGAAACGGGTGCTGACCCGAAAAGATCCGAACGAACTGCTCGCCGCGCCGCTTCGAGCTTGCGTTTAGCCAGGCGCGACCGCCCGGATGCAACAGCAGCGTCAAATGCCTTGACATCGGCTTCATCTACCGGCTCGTCATCCTTGCCATGCACGATCTCGTCGATCAGGAACTCGTGCAGGTGGTCGAGCCACTCTCTATCTTTCCCTGACATGCGGACCTTCCAATCTGCCTAGCGCTCGCGCGCTACCCCCGCCAGCCTCTTGCCAAGCTGTAGCATTCGCCTTTTGAAGCGCCTACGAACCGTCGCCAGCGCTACCGTGTCCATTCCCATCCAGTCGGCCAAGTCCTTTCCGATGAACGGGACCGACATGCCCTCGAAAAGCAGTTCCAGCTCCGTGTCGCCTGCGATGTCGGCAAGCAGAGCCTTTCGATACTCGTCTGGGTCCATTCGATCGGTGCCTTCACCGATATCGGCGCTGCCCTTGTCAATCGTGACGTTCCCGTGATCTGCATCGTATTCGACGACGCCATACTTGCCCTTTTCCTTCCCGGAACCCATGCGCCTGATCCGTGCGCGTTCCGTGACGAAGTGGCGGTCCGAAGCCAGACTCTTGATCGTGCCCATCAGAACCGGGAACAGATCGTCGTTATCGCTTAGGCGCGTACGGCGCCCGTCACACATCCTGACGAAGGCTTCGCTGATCAGTTCGTCAGCATCAGCGAGGCACGCCGCCGAACATTTGACGGCAAACTGATAAGCGTCCCGCCTTTGCGCGGACGTCATGCGATCGAAGAAATCGCTTACCTCCTCTTCCGAGCAAGGTATGCGTCTAATGCCGGCTTCGGCATCCATTCGACGTCTCCCAAAACACTCGCCGACGCTCCTCCCGATTGTCTTGCGCGCAGCAGAGCCGATTCAGACAAAAAAAATTGTCTGAATCTCGGAATCCCGCGCTTTTCTCTTAAGCGAGCCTCCCAAGCCCCGCTGAGACTTTTGAAATCAGGAACACGACTATGACCGCATCCGCATACCGGGGGAAGAACCCCTTCGAAGACCCGCTTGATCGCATCCTGGCGGAAATCGCCTTCAGCGTTCAGTTGCCTCCGTCCCTCCACGCCAAGGCCTGCCAACGTTACAAGGCAGTGCGCGAATACCTGGAAGGGACGACCTCGTTCCAGGACCAGATTGAGCATTTCTATGCCCAGGGATCGATGGCCATCGACGCAACCATCTCCACGCGCGGCACCGACGACGAGTACGATATTGACATCGTCGCCCAGCTTGGGGGTCGCTATCGCAACATGACGCCACTCGCGATCCTGAACGCGCTCGCCGCCGCTCTGCGTGACTATCCGGTTCAAAAGATCGTTCAGCAGACCCGTTGCGTGACGCTGTTCTACGCCGATGACATGCATCTCGACGTGACACCGGCGCTTCGCCACTACGGCACCATCGACCGGCAGTCAGCGATTACCCATGCCAAGGGGCCCCAGCCGTCCAACAATGACTACATGGTGCCGATGAATGCCTACGGCCATGCCGAATGGTACAGGGCGCGCACACCAAACGAGGAGCGCGTGATCGAGGCGTTCAAAGACCGCTGGTTCGGTGACCAGCGCGTTGCCATCCGCGCCGAGGCGGAGGTCGACGAAGTTCCCGATCAGACCGAGTTCGTCGTGAAGAGCATGGCGACCGTCGCGCTTCAGCTGCTGAAGCGCCATCGCAACGTCCGCTACGCTAACTACAAGGGGCGCATCCCGCCGTCGGTCATGCTGTCCTACTTCGCCGGCGCGGCGGCGCTTCCCGACATGAAGCTCACGGACATGCTGATCCGCATCTGCCGCTGGATCATCGGGGAGATCGAGCGGGCGTCGATCAACCGGCGCAAGCTTCATGTCGTCAACCCGACCTACAGTGCCGACGTCTTCACCGACCGCTGGCCCGAGAACCTCGACCAGCAGGACCAGTTCGCTCGTTACCTTCAGGATCTCGTGGCCGGCATCGAGCGCGCGAAGCGTGGCGAGTTCGATCCCGTGGCCCTTCGCGACTGGTTGCGGGAGATCTTTGGTGAGCGCGTCGTAACGCGGGCTGCCGACAGGATGGCGGACGCTACTGGTGCGGCAATCGTTGCAGGATCACAGGTTTACAGCAAGAAGGGCAGCATTCTCCTGCCGGCAGCGGCCGCGATCATAACGTCGGCGGCTCCGGTTGCCGCCAAGCCGCACACCTTCTTCGGAGATCCGGTTGATGAATAGCCGACAGCTCTCAATCGAGGAGCAGGTCGCTTCGATGGAGCGTGACTGGCGCGGCTTCGGGGTCAGTCAGCTTTCCCGCCGCGAGGGCGCGGCCCGCTGGACCGGGGACCTGAAGCAATTCCAAGTATATCGGATCGAGGTCCGTTACCGGGTTGGCTATGCGCCCCAAGTGCGGGTGCTGTCCCCGGCCCTGATCAGGCTGCCTGAAAATCCGGAAGGCTCCCTTCCCCATGTCTTTGACCGTGACGGCGATCCGCGACTCTGCCTCTACGACCCGGCGGCGAACGAGTGGGACGCAACCATGTGCCTGTCCCAGACGATCGTTCCCTGGAGCGCCGATTGGCTCGCCTGCTACGAATTGTGGCTCATGACAGGGCGCTGGACCGGCGGTGGCCGTCACCCGACACCTCATCCAGCAGGAGTTGCATCGTGACCTATCAGCCGCCCCGCCGTTCTGACGGCACTCTGCAGCATACACGCAAGAAGGAACCGTGGCCGGAGGGCCGAATTTTCCGCATCCTGTCAATCGATGGTGGCGGCATCAAGGGTGTTTTTGGCGCGTCCTACCTGGCGGAAATCGAAAGGCGTTTCCTGGACGGGCAGTCGATTGCCAATCATTTCGATATGATCACCGGCACCTCGACCGGAGGCATCATCGCGCTGGCGCTCGCCTCAGGTATGGCGGCCCGGCAGGCTGCCGAAATCTACACCGAGCGTGGACACGTGATCTTTCCGAAGGGAAAGGGGATCTTCGATCTCCCACGGTGGTTGCGCCGTCCGAAGCACGATCAAGGCATTCTCAAGGATGAACTGCTGAAGGTGTTCGGTGAACGTCTGCTGGACGACGCGACGACGCGTCTCGTGATACCGAGCTTCGAGGGCCGTTACGGTGAGCCCTATATCTACAAGACCCCGCACCACCCCGACTACAAGAAGGACCGTCACGCGAAGGCTGCGCACGTTGCGCTCCATACGTCAGCTGCTCCGGGGTACTATCCGGGGGTCGAGAATGACGGTCATATCATGATCGATGGCGGCATCTGGGCGAACAACCCAGTCATGAATGCCGTGGTCGACGCCCTCGCCTGCTACGATCTTCCGCGGGAGAACATCCGCGTTTTGTCCATCGGCACTGGGGACGAGGTCCTTGGGCTGGACGAAGGCGACCGAAATGGTGGGCTCCTGCGTTGGGTTTTCCCAGGACTGGGGAAGGCGCCGATGATCTTTCGCGCGGCAGCAAAGGCCCAGTCCCACAACGCCCTTGGCCAGGCCTACCTTCTTGTCGGCAAGCAGAACGTCGTCCGCATCGATCCTCCGGAAGCCGAAAATCCCATCGGCCTCGACGACGTCGAGCGTGCCGTGACCGAACTGCCTCGGCTGGCGCGTTCGCATGCCGAGGCGACCGGGCACTACGTCAACCAGATCTTCCTCGGTGACGCGGCGGACCGTTTCGTGAAGTGCGCGCTGTCATAGTGCCCGAACCACCACCGCCGATTGACGGCCGCTTTTGGGATAGCCAACTGTTCATAGGAACGGCCGAGGTCGGGTCGCGAAGCTGCCGTCGAGTCGGATCCGCGTACGCCGCGATCCATTGTTCGGCGGGTTCCAAACTAAACATGGTGGCTGATCAAACGGCTCGACGATCGTAGCTCGCTCGCATCCTCAGGGATGCTCACGCCGCTTCCGTAGCCAACGAGACGCAAAACACCTGTTGGCAGGGGCCAAGGCGATGTTGAAAGCCATCTCGATTCCTGCGAGCTTCTCACTGTCAACGGAGGGCACACCCATGGCACATAAGTTCGAAATCCATAAGGACAAAGCTGGCGAGTATCGCGTTCGTTTCAAGTACAACAGCGAGGTGATATTCTCGACCGAGGGCTACTCAAGCAAATCCAGCGCTCAGAACGCCATCGACTCGATCAAGAAAAATGGCCCCAGTGCGCCAGTCGAAGACAATAGCTGATCGCCTTCGAGGCCATACAACGCTGCGAAATTCCGAAGCTGAGCATATCGGCTACGGAATGAACTTCGGATCGGCACTACACTTGTTGCGCTGGGGCAAGTGAGGCCCTCAGCTCCTAAGGCCGTTTTCGGCAAATAGACTTCACTAGACCTCTGCTACATTTAGGAGCATTCTCTCCGCTGGGGAGTGGGGTGTGGATAGGTCTCGTTACGACAATCGTTCTGATCGCTGGCGCAAGCGCACTGGAGCAAAACGCTCTCGAGCACTGCGGTGGGCAAGTGTGCCGCGACGGTTGATCTTCGTCACCGCTGCCGCAACCGGAGCCTTCGCTACTGAGACGGTCATTCTGCATAGTGACCGCTTGCCCGACCTGACCCCTTCTAACTGGATCGAGCCAAAGCCTGCCCCCATGACCGGCGTGGCGTCCGTCATTGACGGTGACACAATCGAGATCCACGGCCAGCGCGTTCGGTTCAACGGGATCGACGCGCCAGAGAGCAAACAATATTGCGACGACGCCAAGGGCTTCGAGTACCCATGCGGTCGGCGATCCGCCGAAGCACTGGACAGTTTCCTGGCCGCCTCGCGGCTGGTGCAGTGCACTTTCGTGACATGGGATCGCTATCACCGCGTCGTCGGCGACTGCCGGCTCGCCGACGGCGCCAGCGTGGCGGCGTGGATGGTAGAGCATGGCCAGGCGCTCGATTGGCCGCGCTACAGCAACGGTGCCTACGCGCCGCAGCAGGCCAAGGCCAAGGCGGCGAGGCTCGGTCTATGGGTCGGCAAGTTCGACGCGCCTTGGGACTGGCGCGCATCGCATGGCGACCGGCCTGCGCCGTCGAGCCAGCCACTCGGCATCATCAGTCGCAAGCTGGTTGCTCAAAGCGGCGGCCTTTCGTGCGAACCCCGGCGATACTGCTCGCAAATCAGTTCCTGCGAAGACGCCCAATGGTACCTGCACAACTGTGCGTGGGGCAGCAAGCTGGACAGGGATGGTGACGGGGTAGCGTGCGAAACGCTTTGCTGGGGAGGGATCCATGGATGACAAGTTTTACAACCGCGTCGGCGGCGATCGTATTTCTTCGCGGCAGATCGATGAGTTGATTGGGTTAGCGCGCGGCCTCGCTGCCGACGGGACTATCAACAAGGCGGAAGTCGAGTTCCTTCAAAAATGGCTGGCCGCGAACGTCGAGATTAGCGGTCAGCCGATTGTCCGGACCTTGTACCGACGGGTCAATGAAATCCTTGCGGACGGCGTGCTCGATGCCGATGAACACACCGAACTTCTCGATACGTTGAACAGCTTCTCGAACCGAGATTTCGAACTCGGGGAAGTGTTGAAGCCGACCACCCTGCCCCTTTGCAATCCGCCTCCGCATTTGACCTTTGAAGGTCGGTCGTACTGTTTCACCGGGACGTTCAATTATGGCCAGCGAAGATACTGCGAGCAGGCCATAGCGGATCGTGGCGGCCGCGCCGGCAGTTTGACGCAAAAGACCGACGTGCTCGTGATCGGCGCCTACGCCACGGAGTCTTGGAAGCACTCATCGTTTGGCGACAAGATTTTCAAAGCGACCGCCTGGCGCGACGAGGGGTTGCCAATCTCGATTGTCGCCGAGAGCCATTGGGTCGGTTTTCTCTGACTTCGTCCGTTCGTTTGGCAGCGTCTCATACCGTCAGCACCCTGTTCGACCGAGGTGGAACGATGCGGCACAATGCGTTTAGCGATCAGATCCGCCTGTCTCGGCGATTTGCGGGTCGCTTCCTTACGAGCGTGATCGCGCTCGCAGTTGCAACGGCAGCTGGATGCAGCTCCATAGACTACCAGAAGCTTACCACCGGTGAGATATCCGGCAGCTTGTTCGTGATGTGGGTCGGTGAGGGCAACAGTTCCGGTGACGGGAGTTTCCTGTTCGTGCCCGACCCTCATGATCCCTTGATCTTCCATCGGGCAGATCCGGCAGCACCAGGAAGCACGATCAAGCCGGGCCTCATGTACACGGACGGCGGCTCGATCCCGAAGATCGCGCAGGTCTTCAAGGGGCTGTCGCCTTGGGGCTACGCCCCAGCCTACATGATCCACGACTGGATCTTCATTGCGCATCACTGCATCGTCGACGGCAGCACCGAGAAGAGGTTCGACCAAGTCCGTGGCGTCGAGTTCGACGACTCCGTAGCGATCCTCGGCGAGGCAATCAAGGCGTTGATCGCGACGCGCCAAGTCGCGCCGAACGATGTTGCACCTAGCGCCATTACTGCAGCCGTAGGAAGCGAAATTGCCAAGAACCTTTGGGACGAGAAGGGAGCCTGTAAGTCGTTACAGGTCAGCGCGAAAGATATTGCTTCAGCAGAGGCGGCGATACCGGGCTCAACATCCAAAGCTCAAAATCTGAGGACCTTCCAAATACCAGAAACCGTCGCACCGGCGGTCCGAGCAGTGAGGCCCGCGAAGATTATAGCACGCCTGTCCTTCTGACATGAGCGTCGAGCCAACCCATGGCCGACCGGCGTGCGGCGACCGACCGTCGAAACGGCCGTCATGGGTGAACGTCATGGACCTAGCGCGAATGGCGGCCCTTATCGGACAAGTCCGCTTACAGCAGACGTCATAAACTAATTGAACTGGAGGTTTCGTGGTCTCGATCAATCGCGCCTGGTGGGAGCATCTCGCGCCAAAACCCATGCATCGCCGGTTTCACGAGGTCGAGACTTTGCTGCGCCAATGGTGTCGATCGGAGTATGGCGCACTGTGGCTGGGAATGGCCAAGCGCAAAGGCGGGGTGATACGGGTGAAACCGGGTCAGCTCATTCCGGTCGTCCACTTTGTTGCGCTCGGCGACAGGCCGATATTCATCGCACCCCCGATGAAGGTCAGGGTGGGACACCGGATGGTGGGTTCCGATCAGTTTCTTTCGGGTCACGCTCTTGCGGAAAACGAGCTTGCCCTTAGCCCGACAATTCGTCTCGATGTCGTTGAGGATCAGGCACTGCTCGCAGCTGCGGCGCGCCGGGATTTCTCCGACCATATCCCCGGCGTGAAGAATCCAAGTCAGGTCTTCTCGGCGCCCGCGCATCTCCTTCTGGCTCCGGAATCGTTTCCGAAAAAGAGCTTCGTTCTCTATCAGCACATCTTCTGTTCGGGATCGTCTTATCCCGACGATGGGTTCTTCTATGTCGGCGTCACGACCCGCAGCTGGCAGAAGCGCTGGGCGGAACATCGACGAGCGATGGAGACCGGTAGCCCCTTGCTGTTTCACCGAAAGCTTCGCGAAGAGACAGACGCTGGCCGTGTGACCTACATCCACCACAAGGTCATGGCGATCACCGATGATATCGAACGGCTCTATGCCACGGAGGAATGGCTGGTGGACGGACATTGGCACGACCAACGGCGCCTCAATATGATCCCGGGAGGCAAGTCGGGTCTGCGATATCTTCGTGAAAATGGCATGCTGGGTGATCGTGTCGTGCCGCTGCCCGACGAGCGCGACAGTATTCTCGAAAACTGGTTACGTGACCATCCCCGCAAGGGACTTCCTGCCCCTTGGGTCTCGGAAAAATGGAAGGACGACGCCTGGGCCGTCGCCCAGATTTGCGGCCGAGACGACCGCCTCTCGGTTGAGCAGGTCCTGGCTATTCGGGAGCTTGCGAAGGTGCATCCAGCTGAGACCATCGCCGAACGGATAGGCGCACGGAACCGTGAGCAAGTGCAACGGGTGATCGACGGAGAGACATATACCCGAGTGATTTAGACAAGGTCGAGCATGTTGAACGTCAAGCTGAAGATCGGCCGCCAGGATAGGGGCACAGCTCGGATGAGGAGCTGGTCGACTACGCCGATTTACTCGGATTCAATCCTGCTGACTTCGCTGGTAAAGCTCGAAGACCCATGGTGAGTGGTGGTGTTCCTGATAGACCAGGCTGAGATGTTTTTTCGGGCGGGTCACTCCCACATAGAACAAGCGCCTAGCCTCACGAAGGCTAGCGGGAGTCTGCTTGTCGCGCGCGCTCGGAATGTCGGAAGCGTTTACTCCGTACATGATGACCGCGTCGAACTCCCTGCCTTTGGCACTGTGCAGGGTGCTCAGGTTGACGCGGCCCGATCCCTCGACCCGCCCGGCGAAGTGCGCGAGGGGAAGATCGAGGTCTCGGGCCGGATCGGTGTTGGCGATCATTTCCGCACAGACGTCCCATTCCTGTTCGGAGTTGCGCGCAATGTTGCGCCACGGCGTAACAAGTTCACGAGAAAAGCGCTGGAGCCAGACGTGGGTCGTCTCGACGCTTGCGAGCGAGGCGTTGAGGAACGCCATGAGTTGCACGGACAACTCCTGCTCCTCGCGCTCGCTGGCGTGGCGCCCATAGACCAGCGTCAGCGCTTGCGACAGCAACCGCGCGTATGGGGGTTCGGCATCGCGCCAGCCGCCGGTGATCCAGCGAGCGCACTCCTCGATGAAGCGCGCCAGCCGGGAGCTTCTCTTCACCAGTGCATTCGTGTCGGTCCGGACAAAAGGGATCCCCGCCTCTTTCAATGCGGCCGCCACCTTGTCGCCGAGCCAAGCGGCCCGATAAAGCACCGCGATTGTTCCGAGCTCGAACCCTTGCTCCACAAGCTTGGGAATGATTGTGTTGGCGAGGGCATCAGCCTGGTTGTCGTGTCCGTAAGGAACCGGCCAGAAGTTCAGATCGCCGTCGGGCGCGCCGTCGATGCCATGATAGTCGCGCTCCTCGCCAAGCGCGCCGAGCGACGCGCGGATGATCTTTGCACCGGATCGGTAGTTGAAGCGAAGCCTGATCGTACGCACATCGGGCCGGCGCGTCAGGTTTTCAAGCAATTCGGGATTGGCGCCGGCGAAGGCGTAGATCGATTGGTCGGTGTCGCCGACCGCGAAGAGCCGAATGCCGCCTTCGAAGCAGAGCACCAGGACGAGTTCATGCAGCGCGTGGCCCAGGTCCTGGTATTCGTCCACAAACATTATAGGAAAGCGAGCGCGAAGGGCGTCGCGAATCCAGCCATTCTCCTTGACCATGCGGTAGGCGATCAGGGGCATGTCGTCGAAGTCGATCAAGCCTTGCCGGTGCAACTCCGCCTCGTACGCTTCGATGAAATCGGCTAGCTCTGGATTGTGTCCCCGCCATTCGGGCCGCGTGCGGTCGACATCGCGAAGGCGCTTTTCCGAAGCGAACTTCCATCGGTCGTGCGGGTTGCCGTAACCGCCGATCGAGTTCCTGTAGGCTGTTTCGACCGCGGCTTTCATCTGCGATTTGCTTGCGACCTTGAAGTCTGCCGGAAGCCCAATAGGCACGCAACGCGCGTAGGGACCGATAACCTGGCTCAGCGCGAAACTGTGCACGGTGCCGATGAAAGCGCGGTCGCTCGCGGTGATCCCGAGGCGCGCGAGCCGCGTTTCCAGTTCGATCGCGCAGTCGTTGTTGTAGGTAATGCAGGCAACACCACGCGGATCGGGAATATCCTGTATCAGCGCGCGCGCCATCGCCGTCGTCAGCGTCTTGGTCTTACCGCTCCCGGGACCGGCCAGCACCACGCAGTGACCCTTCTCCACGACCGCGGCCGCCTGCTCCGGGTTGCCCTTGAGCTCAGCCAAGGCCTGAAGAAGGGCCCGGTCGCTAAGCATTGGAGACCAGCGTGACGAGGGCGGCGAGGGCGGCGGCTATGTAGGGGGGCGGTGGGAGGCCGGCGGCCTTTTTCGCAAGCCGGGCGCCGAGCCGCCCCTTGCCGACGCTTGCGACCATGGCCAGCAGTTGTTCGGCATCGACTGGGGTGCCCGCACGCCAGTCGGCAATTCGCTTGGTCCGCACAGACCCGAAATCCTGGTCGCTGAGAATGTCGAGGAGCGGATTCAAGAGGGCGGGCGTGTTGGCAACGGAGACTTCAAAGGTCTGATCGTTGAGAAAGATCCTGGTCTTTATCGCACCCGCGCTGAACGCCGCATAGTTCTTTCCCTCCCATTCCGCCAGTTGCGCCGGCGTCAGTGGGGGCTTGCCGCGGATGGTGAGCATGTCCGCCCAGAGATCCAAGGTCCGTTTCTTGCCGAGAGGCGGCTTGCTCCCGTCGAGCGGATCCCAGTCGGTGATCACGCAATAGGGCAGTTTCAGCGCCTCGGCGAGCTTCACGTAGGGGCGGAAGTTTGTGCCGGCGACATTGCAGACGGTGATGCCAAGATCGTCGAGCGAATGGCCGAGCGACGTGGCGAAAACGGGTAGAAGCGCCTCTTCCGCGTCGCCCTCGACAAAGAGGGCGCCACGGGCAAACAGCAACTCGGCGCGTGTCGCGTCGAGATAGTTCTCGAGATCGTCAAGCTCGTCGGGTGTCACCGGCAGGGTCGCCAGCGAGCATGCCTGCGTCTCGCCCCCCTTCTTTTTCAGCTGGACGATCGACCGCAACGGCGCGACAGCGGCCAAGGTGGGCGAGTGGCTGGTCACGATCATGGCCTGGGAGGTCGCGGCGTTACCGAGCAGCTTGGCAAATACCGATCGCTGCAGGTGCGGGTGAAGATGCGCTTCCGGTTCCTCAATGCACAGCAGCGAGAAATTGCGTTCATTCTTCTTCCGGCGCCATGCGAATTCCGCAAGCTTCAGCGCCAGCAGCGCAACGTTCGCCGATCCGAGGCTGGCCTCCGCGATGCCGCGCTTGCCGTCATCGATGTACATCGCTATCGCGCGGAACAGGCGGAGCGGATCGGCGGGCGCGAATCTCAAACGAGCGTCGATGTCATGTGCTTTTCCGGAAAGGTAGGCGATACCGGCGCGCAGTTCATCTTCAAGCGTCTTGATGGTCGGAAAGGCTTCAAGCGCCTTGCTCGCCTTGTCGAGTTCGCCCGCCACGGCGTCGAGTTCCGGACGGCTGATGCCAGAGACGGCCTCCTCGAGGAGATGGCGTAGCGGCGAGGCCCGCCAACTCCCCAGCTGACCTTCGGCGTCACGCAAGGCGTCGAGCAGATCGATCGCAATACGGCGGCGCACCTTGCTCGGCAGCGAACGCGTTTCGTCGCCACCGCCGAAGACCAGAAATTCGCAGTCGGCGCTGGACTGCGGCGGGCCCGCAACGTCCGCCTTCTTGCGGAATACGTAACTCAGCCGAGCGATGTTTGGATCATGCGGCGCCCGGAAATCGGTCAAGAGCGCGGTCAGCGCCATGTCCGTCGCGAAATCCGAGATTTCCATATGCACCTCGATGGGCGCGCTATAGTCGGCCGGCCCGCCATCCCAGAAATCGGTGAGCTTCAGCTGCCGTGCCGAATCGGGCAGGGTCGGATCGAGGATGAGCTGGATGGCGAAGAGCAGATTGCTCTTGCCGACCCGGTTCTCGCCGAGCAGCACCACATTACCAGCCAGAGCGATGTCGATCGATTGGAAGTTCCTGAAATTCCTAATGCTCAACTTACTCGGATACATTCCCGCCCCCAAGGCCGAAGCTTTTTGTTTGCGGGAGCTTCAATAGCCGGAGATTTTGAGCGATCACAGTGCTCGGTTGGAACAACGACGAAAAAACAATGCCCTGTCGGTCCACTTACGTCGTCGATAGCATGTTGGCCCTTCGCATCGCCCGCGTCGCTGCGGCGCGAGAGGGAGCGATCGGTCGTGAGATCGTGACCCTGCCTTTGCTTGCAGCGCGTTTGGTCGGCGGCTTCGCCACGCCGGCCAGCACGGACGTCCTCTATCCGGCCATCCAGGCGGCGCTCACGTCCGAGAGCTTTGGCGACATCGGAACGGTCGCCAGGCTGCCAGGGATGCCACGTGCCGTTCTCCATGCTTTGGATAGCGCCTGGCGGGCGGATCTCGATCTATCCACAATGGCGGGCGAGGCGCCGCGATTCGGTGACCTTCATCGCATCGAGACCTACGTTCGCGATCACATCCCACCCGCGCATTTGCTGCCGCGCGATCTTCGTGATGCAGCCAACAGACGGATCGATCGTGCGCATAGCCTGCTGGGTCCGGTCACGCTTTCAGGAGTGGTGAACGTCGATCCGCTTTGGAGGCCTCTTATCAATGCGCTCGCTCGCGTCACTGATCTCACCTGGGAACTGCCGGCGCCTGTCGAGCACGCGTGGTTTAGAGGGCCGATCCAAAGAAGGGCGGCGACTACTCCGGTCCGTGCATCCGCGGAGGCGAGCGCGGACCCGAAGTCGGAGGTTATCGAGGCGCTGCGCTGGACCAGGCAGTTGCTTGCGACCGGAAAGGTACAAGCGCAGGACATCGCGATAGCTGCGACTTCGACACAGGATTGGGACGATCATTTTCTGGCTTATGCGATAAGCACCGGGTTGCCGTTGCATTTCTCTCATGGGGTGCCCGCTTTGAGCACGCCGGAGGGCCAAGCCTGTGCAGCGTTGGCCGATATCCTTGGGAGTGGTCTCAGTCAAGAACGCGTCTGGCGCTTGATCCGGCGCCTGCCGGCGCGCCCATTCGCCGGCTTGCTTCCACCGGACTGGTTCGCCGCAATTCCGCGCAGCGCGGGCTTGCGCAGCCTCGACCAGTGGCGAGCTGTGCTGGCGGCGGCCAGGCCGCAGCGTGCCGACGATGAGCTGGCCGAGCGGATTTTGCTTCCCATTCTAGAGCTTCTCGCGCGTGGAGCAGAGATGGCCGGAGAGGCTGGCACGCGGTTGCTGAGCGGCGCAAGCCTGGCGATGTGGGAGGAGGCGTTGCAAAGCGCGCCCGCCCAAGCCATCGGCCTGTCGTTGCAAGCTTTGCGTGTCGCCGATCAGCTTGACCCAGGCAATAGTGTCGTCTGGTGCCCCGCATCGCAACTGGCCGCCTGTCCGCGGCCGTTCACCCGCCTGCTCGGCCTCACCAGCCGATCCTGGCCGCGTTCGGAAAACGACGACCCGCTGCTGCCGCACCATTTGCTCGACCGCCGCAGGCTTCATCCCGTGGGGGTCGCCGAGCGCGACCGGCGCCATTTCGAAATTATTCGGGCGCATACCAAGGAAGAACTCGTTCTGTCGCGCTCGCTGCGCAACGCCAAGGGCGGCGTTCTGTCACCCAGTTCCCTCTGGCCCTCCGACGAGATCGTTCACAAGCGCGATCGGATCCCGGAGCACGCTTTCAGCGAAGCGGACAGGCTGTTGGCAAGACCCCGCGATGCCGGCCAACTGGCCCGTGTTCGCCAAAGCCAGCTTTGCTGGCGCAACTGGCAACGGCCTTCGATATTGACGCCGCATGACGGCCTTTCGGGAGCCAATCATCCGGCGATTGAGAGAGCTTTGACGCGGGTTCAGTCGACGACATCGCTCCAGAGGCTGTTGCGAGATCCGCTCGGGTTCGTCTGGCGTTACGCTCTGGGCTGGCGCTCTGTTCGGTTCCAATCCGACCCGCTGCAGCTCGGTGCGGCCTCATTTGGCGAACTGGTTCATGAACTGATCAGCGGCGCGATCGCGGCGCTCGAGCCGACGCCGGGATTTGCGCGCGCCAGCGCCGGTGAGATTGAAGCCGCGATCGCCGATGCGTCGACGGCCATCCTGCACGCATGGCCACTCCAGCGGTCAGTTCCGCCTCCACTCCTGTGGCGCCATACGGTGAATGAAGCTGCACGCCGCACGGCCAAAGGTCTCGCGGCCGACGATCAGGTCAGGTCCGACACGCGTAGCTGGACGGAGGTTCCCTTCGGCCAGGAAGATGCCGCGGAGGAAGAAGCGCCGTGGGACACGACGGTCGCGGTGCCGATCGAGAAAACCGGTCTGGTGTTCGGCGGCCGCATCGATCGGCTCGATATTCGCGCCACGGGCGATGGCGCGCGCATCACCGACTACAAGAGCGCCAAGCCGCCTCCAAAGCATCAGCGCATCGCGTTGGGCCAGGGGCGAGAGCTGCAACGCGTGCTTTATGCGATCGCGGCCCGCGCGCTGCTGCCTGAAGTCAGGACCGTGGTGGCGCGCCTGGTCTATCTCGCCGACAACCCCATAACTTTCGAACTGAAGGGGGACGAGCTCGACAGCGCGGTGGGCGAGGCGGTGGGCTATCTATCGGCGGCCATGACGATCCTGCGCAGCGGCCGGATTGCGCCGCGTTGGGAGCAGGACATCGATTATGACGATATGCGTCTTGCCCTTCCCGCCGATCGTGAAAGCTATCTGCGCCGAAAGGCCGCCGAATTCCGAGCGGCCAACCAGGCGCTCAACAGGCTGTGGAACGCCTCGACATGACGCTCGTCGACCAGGAGGCCCGATGCCGGGCCATGACCGATTTCTCCTCGATCCTATTGGTGGAGGCAGCCGCGGGAACCGGCAAGACCTCCCTTATGGCCGGCCGCGTGGCGATGATGCTCGCATCCGGCCATCACCCGGGTGACATCGCGGCAATCACGTTCACCGAACTCGCGGCGAGCGAGCTCGCGCGCCGGATCAGGGAGACGATCGACACGCTGCTGGCGGGCGATGTTCCTGCTTTTCTGAAGTCCGTTCTTCCACATGGCCTTTCGGAGCAGCAGCGCGATGCGCTTGCCGCCGCCTCTCCTCGCCTGGATGAGGTGACGGCGACGACCATTCATGGATTTTGCCAGGCGATCATCCGCAGCCATGGCGTGCAAGCTGGACTCGACCCCGGCGCCCGCGTGGCCGATGCCACAGTCGCCGACAATCTGTTCATGGCCGAGCTGTCGGCTTGGTTTTCGCGTCGACTCGCAGCCGACGCGGCGGAAGGCGACCCGATCGTGGTTCTTGCCGAGGAAATCCCCCTTCAGGTCGTCGACCTCATTCGGGAACTCGCGAGCCTTCGGCGCAAGCACCCCGATGCCCAACCGATTTCTCCCTCGCCCGACGCACGACCCGACATCGATTTCGTCCAAGCGGTGGATGATTTCGACCGCTGGCATGCGAGCGTCGGGCCCGACAAATGGCTTTCCGACATAGCGCACGAATTGCGCCGGCTCGCGGAGCGCTATCTGAGTTGTCTTGCAAGCGAAGCGGATTTCCGAGCCCTGTGGCGGCTTTGCGATCCGGGAACCGGCCGTCTCTTCGAGCGCAAGGGCCTGCAGCTGAAAACCTACGATGAGGCTGCTCGGGGCTTCGGCGCTCACCGCAACGATGCCGGTCCCGGTGACGGCCGTACGCTCTATGAAAACGTCGTCCTCGCCTGGAACGAGCTCGTAGGCAATATCGCCAGCACGCTCGTCTGCTCGTTGTCGGCCTCGCTCGACCAACTGCTCGAAAGCTATCAGGCACGAAAGCGGGCTGCTGCTGTCCTGGATTTCGATGACCTCCTGATCCACGTTCGGTCGCTGATCCGCGACCACGAAGAGGTGCGTCAGGCCATCGGCCAGCGCTATCGCTATATCCTGGTTGATGAGTTCCAGGATACGGACGGCATCCAGAACGAGATTTTGTTCTCGATCGCCGCGACTGAAACTCGACTCGCGCGATGGGAGGAATCAGAGCTGCGGCCCGGCGCGCTCTTCCTCGTCGGCGATCCGAAACAGGCGATCTATCGTTTTCGCGGCGCCGACATCGAAGCCTACGAGCTGTGTCGCCGGCTGATCGACAGCCAGGATCGTGGGGTGGTGCTCGAGATCACGGCCAATTTTCGATCGCTGAGCCCGATCATCGAGCATGTGAACGCCTGCTTCGAGCCGGTCTTTGCCAAGCCCGCGCAGCCAAGATATGTCCCGCTCGCCCCGACGCTGTTCGAGCCATCACACCCGCTTCCCTGCGTGGCACGCTTCTCCGTCGAAATTGCGCAAGAGGGGCGGATCTACGCGGAAACGTTTCGGGAAGCCGAAGCCGAGCGGGTTGCCGAAATCTGCGCCAGCTTGATCGGCAACGTGTCGATCAAGCGCGCCGACAAGAAATGCACGCCGCTCCGGGCCGGCGACATCGCGCTGCTTTCGCCGGGACACACGGAGCTGTGGCGCTACGAACGGGCGCTCGAGCAGCGCGGGCTGGCGGTATCCTCGCAAGCCGGCCAGACTCTGATGCGGCGGCAGGAAACGCAGGACATTCTGGCGTTGCTGCGGGTCCTGGCGGACTCCTCCGACACGCTGGCCTTTGGCGCGCTGATGCGAGGGCCGCTGGTCAGCCTGAGCGAACAGGAACTGCTGGACATCACCTCAGCCCTTGTCGAGCAAGACGACGGCAAACGCTTTTTCACTGTGCGGACGGATCCCGAGCTCGTGCAGCATGCTGTCGCCAGAGATATTCTCGTCGAGTTGCAGCGGCTTCGTCGGCGCGCCTCAATCGTGACCCCAAGCCTGATTTTGGCGGAAGCCATCGAACGCCTGAACGTTCGCGTCATCATGGCAGCGCGACATCGCAACAGAAATGCCCGCGCGCTCGTCAACCTCGACGCGTTGATTGAGAGAGCGCGCGGCTACTCGATCGCTGGCCTGCGCGCTTTCGTTCGCGATCTGCAGGACGATTGGGAGCGCAAGGCCCGGGCGCAGGAAGGACGCATCGATGCTGCCGAGGATGCCGTCGAGATCGTGACCATTCACAGCGCCAAGGGGTTGGAGTGGCCAATCGTCATTCCGGTCAATTCGACGACCGAGCTCTACCGGCCGGATCAGTTCGTGCATCGGCAGTCCGACAATAGCTTGCACTGGATGCTGGGGGGCGTCGCGCCGCCGGAGCTGGCTGCAGCGCGCGCCGCGGAAAGCCTCGAGGATGCCAATCAACGTGAGCGTATCTGGTACGTGGCGTGCACACGCGCACGGGATCTCCTGATCCTCCCCCACATCCCTCAGGCGTCCAAAGACTCCTGGTTCAGCTCGATAGATCTGCGTCAGCGCGACATTCCCGAGCTCGACCTCTCTTCCTTCGCACAGCGGGAGCCACCGGTACCGGCATCTGTGCCGAACGAGCAGTCTTCCGACATTTTTGCCGCCGAGCAGCTGTGCGTGGAGGAAAGCGCGCCGCCGATCGTATGGCGCCGGCCCAGCCAACACGATGCCGATCGGCTCGGCGACCCTCTCGAGGGCGTCGTAACTTCGGAGAGCCACATTGAGCATTTCGAGGTGGTCGGTGCCGGAGCCCGCCGCGGCGTCATCCTTCACAAGCTGATGGAAGAGCTTCTTACCGGCGAGCTCGCGGAAGAACTCGACCCAAGCGTTAACCGCGCTCGCGAACTGCTCAATCAATTGGTGACCGACGCAAATGACGATGAACCTCAGCCTGATCCCCATGAGATGGGAGCAGCGGCGCTCCGCGGGCTAGCTTTGCCGCACATTCCTGAACTGCGGCCTCACCTCGTGCCCGAGATGGCAATCTGGGGCCGCGATCAGGTGAGCCTTATTGGCGGACGGGCCGACGCCTTGGCGATCATCGAAGACCGTGTCAACGCTGTCATCGATTGGAAGTCCGACGTCCATCCCACACCTGCTGCGCGCGAAGCACATGTGCAGCAGCTGCGTGACTACCTGGCCGCGACCGGCGCCATGCGTGGCGCAATCGTCTATCTGACGAGCGGCGAGATCGCGTGGATTGTCCCGCCTTGATGCGGATCATTCATTCGTCGAGCGCGACGCTGCCGCCATCATCGCCGATATCTACTAACCCTCGGATGATGTCACCAGCGAGCAGCCTTTCCTTCGACAACAGCCCGGCGTCCTCGAGCGCCTCGAAATCCGGCAGCTGACGCAGCGTGTCGAGCCCGAACTGCGACAGGAAATTTTTGGTCGTCACATAGGTGTAAGGCGCGCCCGGCTGCGGGCTGCGCGGCCCCGAGGCGATGAGCTCCTGCGCGCGCAGCACGCCGATCAGATCGCGCGACACCTCCTTGCCGAAAAAGCTCGACAGCTCGCCACGCGTGATCGGCTGGAAATAGGCGATGCACATCAGTACAAGCGCCTCCGACTGGGACAGCTCTTTTGTCCCCTGCCCCACGGCCGTCCCGAAGGCGGTGTGGATGACGTCGCCAAAGACCTTCTTGGTCCGGTGCTGCCAACCGCCGGCGACCGACACCAGTTCGTAGGGGCGGCCGGCGAGCTCGGCGCGGATGTCGTCGACGACCAGGTCGAGATTGCAATTTTTTCCCACCACTCGCGCCAGCACGTCGCGCGGCACTGGTTCGCTGGCGGCAAAGATCACCGCTTCGACGCGACCCATCCATTCACGCCAGCGCAATTCGGGCGGCAGGTGATCGAGCTCGGTGTCGAGCAGCGCCGGCTGATCGTTCGGATTACGGCGGGCGGATGCTTGGCTCATCGCTACAGCCCAAACAGCCGGAAGCTGGTACGGCCCGACAGCTCGCGCACCGCCTCGAGCTGCTGCAAGCGTTCGAACAGACGTCGCGCCGCAAAGCGCGACAGGTTCTTCGTCACCAGCGATCCGGCGACAGCATCTTCATTGAGCAGCAAAAAAATCACGTCGCCGGCGCCTTTCGCGCGCAGCTTTGGCGCCACCGACAGGAGTTTTTCGGCGCGGCGCGACAGCTCGCTGGCCAGCCGGCAGGCCTCGACCGCTCCCTGAACCAGCGCAACGCAGACCGCCCGCTCAAAACCTTTTTCGCCCGGTCGGATGCGCTTGCCGCCGGCATCTGTGCTGAAGGCACGGCCAAAAGCCTGCGCCATCAGGAGCGGCAGCGGCCGTGGCCAGCGCAGGCTTTGCGCCAGCACCAGGTCGGCCAGCCACCAGCCAAAAAGCTCGGCATCGGGCCGCATGGCGACGACGTGAGCGGCGATTGCGGCGGCGGCGAATGGCGCCGGCCGCTGCGACCCCGCCACGTCTTCGATCTGCGTGCAGCGGTCGGCGAGCGCCTCGTCGTCCCAGGCGAGCCCGAGCATCGCGGCCACTTTTGCCAGCCGATCGGCGCTGACCGCCGGCAGCTGCAGCGCCAGCTGGCGCAAGGCGCCAAAAATGGCGCCGGCGGGACCGGGATCGGCGCAGACCGGGCGAAGCTGCCAAGTGTTGCGCAAGGCGGCTTCATCATCGGTTCGGCGGGCGAGCCGCATGCTGGCGGCGGCACATTTGAGCGGGCGTGTTGAGCGAAGCCCGGGCCGCCTCGGCCCGGAAGGCTGGGTCACCGTCACTCGGCGCGCGAGCCCTTGCGAGCGCCCAGCGCGGTACGGTCGGCGGCGCGGGGGCTGGCGGTCGCGCGATCGGGGCGGATTCCATGGTTGGAAGTAAATCGGCCGTGCGCTCTTGGCGATCATTTTCGGGGCAAAGTGCACAGCCTGTCGCGGAGATAAAACGAATGACAATGTGGCTGTATCAGTCCTTTAGACTGTCTTTCTGCTATGACGCGCTAACTTCAGATCTCAAAAGGCGGTCAGGACAGGGCCCATTGTTCATCGGCAGTCGTGATCACGCCCCGCTCCAATCGTCTATGAAGCTCCAGCCACGACGGGTCGTTCACCAAGCCCATCAAACTGCCACATACCTCCGCCAGGGGAGTTGCGCCAAGCCGCTCCACAACAGAGTGGGCATTTCCGATCGGGTCATTCAGAAATCGCTCGAACGGGTCATCGTTGCACTCGATTACCCGGTGTCCCCAAGCGCCCGAAACCTCGTCGGCCGCGAGAGCTTGCCGAAGCTCGGGAGCGATGCCCGTAACATCGAGCGCCCTGTAAACCACATGGCGCATCAAAGGATAGAAGACTGGTTGGTGGCTGCCTCCGAGGACCCGCACCCCGGGTAGCATGGACACGACCAACATGGCGGTGAAAAAATTTGGAATGAGGGTACGGTCCGACAGCCGCGCCACAATGTCTGCAGGCTTGAAGCCGGCTACTTTCACGCCGCTTGACGGATCGATCAAATCGCCCGCGGCAAGTCGCAGCGGAAGACGCTTGCCATTATGGTAGAACCAGAAGAAATCGGTAGACCGCGTGACCCACCCGCTCCAGGGGCCGATGGCCAGCCGGTCGATTTCCGCAAGGATATTCAAAGCGAGCGCCGGCTCTTCCAGCAGCGACGTGCTAAGCCAGGAACCTGCGTCTGACAGATGGTCCGCCACCAGATCCGCGATATCCTCGTCATCGAGCTGCAGAAAGGCGAAACGGCTTCCGAAGAGTCTTGGCCAAAGCGCCTGATTGGCAGCCTTGATCGCATGCGCAGGCCGCTGAAATGGCGTGCTCGGCAAGAGATCGCGCAGTTGCGCCAACACATAGCCTCGCGCTTCTGCATCCGCAGGCGCCATTTCAAACCCATAGGATCCAGGGCCGCTCAAGAGGTTGTAGCCGACCATCTGGCTTCGGCTGAGGCCGAAGACGTTGATGGGTCTGCCGTCAACGGTGAGCCAGCCTGGTCCTTTGCGTGATCTTTCAACGAGGCTCACCGTTGAAA
Source organism: Mesorhizobium sp. WSM4935 (assembly GCF_029625735.1). Classification (NCBI taxonomy): domain Bacteria; kingdom Pseudomonadati; phylum Pseudomonadota; class Alphaproteobacteria; order Hyphomicrobiales; family Phyllobacteriaceae; genus Mesorhizobium; species Mesorhizobium sp. WSM4935. The sequence continues at coordinate 198,956 of NZ_JARTVR010000003.1, forward strand.
CCGCATAGGACACATAGGTGGAGCAGCCATGCGCGCCGAGACCAAGCATACTGAAGATGTGCGTGTAGTATGCTTCGGGATCGACGAGCAGAAGCAAATGTGGCCCCGTCTGCAAGACGCGCCGCCGGTGCAGATCGCGGCACATCTCCGCGGCTGTGCGGGCGGAAAGCCCCCACCGCGTCGCCGCTTTTCTGATGATGCTCAGTAGCTTGTCGAGGGCCTGACTTCGGACCTCCGGTATTGACCCCAAAGCTGGAGCCTCGAAAAGGCGAGACGCGTAGTCGCGCACCGGCCGGGAGCGAAATGGCCTCATCCAGGGATAAAGCGCCTCCAGCGCCTCGAGGACCGCCGATTTCGCATCTATGTCTGCGGCTAGCTCGTCCACCTCACCATCCGCCCTCTTCTTCCCGTGCGCTGGCGACCGACGTCAATGTCAGCGCCTCGCCAACGCCAATCGCACACGCATATCATCCGACGCCAAACCATGCTTTGCGGCTGCGTTGCGATTTTCAAATAGTTGCTGGCGATGGACATCGGCGGCCTAGATTCTGCATCTGCGGCGGAATTCCGTGGGCGACACGCCGAACGCTTGGCGAAAGGCAATCGCAAAATGACTCGAGCTTCCGAACCCGCACTCCAACGCGATCTCGGTTGCCGATAAACTGGTCGATCGCAACATGCCGGAGGACTTCTCCAGGCGGCGCTCCGCGATGAATGCATGCGGGGTCTTGCCTGTCGACTGCTTGAACGCCCTGCAAAAATGGAACCTGCTGACGCCAAGCTCCTGCGCCAGGGCCGAAAGCGTAAGGGTTTGGCCCGACAGCGAGCCTATCATCTCCATGGCACGCTTAAGGTCGAATGGAGACAGACCGCCTTTCATCGGTTCATGATAGGCGCCGTTCAGCCTGACCATCTGCACGAGCAGTTGCTTGGCCTGGCTCTCAACCATCGCCGCGCTGAACGGATCAGGTTGCTTGAGCTCGACCGCGATCCTCTGCAACGCCATTTCAACGAGACCGTCTCGAAATCCGATAGAAGGCGATAAAACCGTTCGGCGATGTCGCGGCCCTTCCCCGAACATCTCTTCCGCGAACTCCTGCTCAATCGAGACCAGCAGGAAGGAAGCTGTTTCGTCGCCCTCGTCCCAACCGGTCCAGTGATTGCCCGCGGGCACAAAGACGATCGAGCCGGCACGTCGCGGCGAAAAGGAAATCCGGCGCCCGTCGACAAAGTCCTCGCCGCTGCGCGCCGTGCCGTGAAGGTTCATCAGGAACACATGGCCCGGACAAAAGATCTTTGTCTCTTGCCGCTTGAGGCCGGTCCTTTTGACCATGTCGACTCGCACCTGGCCCCAGCATTCATACCGGTGCACAAGCGTGCGGTGCTGCGAAGGACGCATGTCGTTCGGATCAAATCCAAGACTACGCACGACTCGAAGCAGTTCCCGTACTTACGTCACGTCAGTTCTGTTGTTTTGCCGAACCTCCGGTTGCCAAACAAATCACAAATAACTCAGGATTGGTAGAAGATGTGGCTTTATCGAAAAAACCGCAATCAATGGAAAGCTCTCACTCCCTAGCCTTCCTACGACTTGCCTCAGTCAATGCCCGCCCGTCAGAATATTAGACTATTCTTAAACTCTGTCGGTACCGCTCCCAGGCGCATTGGCACCTCACCATCTCGATGGGTGCAGAGGCATACTGCGATGCGCGGACTCGATGACTTCCTGGCTGAATGCGACCACGCCCCACGCATCAACGAACTTGCCGGCTTCTTTGCCGCGACAGCCGCAGGCAAGAACGGGGTTCCTCTGCGCAAACCCGTGGTCGACGATCGCCTGCTGCCGCGCGACCAACTTCTGCGCGACCTGGTCGGCCTGCACGCAGCGCGGCAAGGCTTTTTCGACCAGCATTACCACGGCAGCATTCCTTACAGGTTGGAGGAAGAGTGCCGGATGGCCTATGCGGTCCTAAAGTACGCACGTGATCGTGACCGGCCGCTCTCGCTGTACAGCCTTGGAACGGCGGAAGGCACAATGGCAAGGACGCTGTCGGAGCTGTCCGAGGGGCAGATACGCACCTTGTCGTGCAGCCCGAACCCGGAGAACTACGAGTGCTTCATGGCGTATGGCGCGCCGGCGCATGCCGACTTCTTTATCGGCCCCTTCCACAGGCTGACCAAAGACGTTCTCGCCTCCACTCCGCGACTGGCAGATTTCAGCTCCGGCTTCGATATCATCCTGGAAGATACGACCTTTCAGATGTACTCACCAAACCGGCCAGACCAGATCGAGTTCGTGAGCCAGCACCTCAAGCAGGACGGGATCTTCGTCTTCGTCGAGAAGTTCCGGGCGACTGACGACACCGACTACAGGCTGCGTGAATACCAGAAGGATTTCGGCTTCAAGGCGCGCTATTTCCCTCCCGAGGAGATCGAGAAGAAGAAGGCCGCCGTCCTGAATACGATGTTTGGCAATGAGGTGACCGTGGCGGACATGGGGGAGGCTATACACCAGCATTTCAGGCACTGCGCACTGACATGGAACAGCGGGAATTTCTACTGCCTTGCAGCGAGCAACAGCGAGGAAAACCTGAACCGTTATGTTTCCAAGATGGCCGCCCCGGCCATTCCACACGAATATGTCTACGAAACCAGCGTGCATGGCGGCTCGTCGGATTGACGCTCCCACAGCGTCGAGCCGGCTGGCCCACGGAAACTCTGTCCACGAGTTGTCCGAGTCTTGAGACAGGCCGGCAACACTTTGCGCCGACTGGACCATGTGTTCGCAGCTGTCGACCATGGCAGCCTCAGACAGGCGGCAAGAGCTCTCAGGGTGCGGGAATCCTCCGTCAGCCGCAACATCGTCGCCATGGAGCAGGTGCTCAACATGCAGCTGTTCGATCGCGACGTGCATGGCGTGCGGCTGACGGAAGCAGGTCGCGCCTGGACGGACCGCGTGCGGGTTCACTACGAAGGCTTACAGGATGCGCTGGCCGGCGGTGATCGCCGCACTCAGGATGCCAGGACGATCCGGATCGGATTGTGCGCCCAGATGGGGCGCGCGTTCGTGGCCCGACTCGTCGAGCGATTCCACCATCTTCACCCCGACGTGAATGTCGCCATTGAGGATGTTGCACATGAACAGTGCCTGGCGGCGATACGCCGGCGGCGCCTCGACATCGTCTTTGCGCACGGTCTTCAGAACACCGCCTCATGCCGAAGCGAAATATTCGCCCAGGAACGGTTGTTCGTTCTCCTTCCCCGGGGCCATCCACTCGCGGATAGGTCTGCCGTGAGTTGGCAAGATCTTGCAGGTGCCAGTCTCCTGGTTTCGGCTCCATCGCAGGGGGACCTCACCCTACTGGGGCATCTCGCTGCCAATGGAGGGCCTATCCCCCAGATATGTCGCGCCAGCGAAGCAACGGTCATCCTCAAGGTCCAGCTCGGCCACGGCGTCACCCTGGCGGGTGAAGGCTTCGCCAGGGCAGTCGCCGTGGAGTCTGCCATTTGGAAACCCATGAAAGGCCCCGACAGCAGCAGGCCCATACAGGCGATGTGGCTGGAATCGAACCCCAAACGCGGGCTCCTGCGGCTCGTGGGGATCGCACGGAACATGACGTCGGCAAAGCCGCGCCAGTCTGTCATGAACGGAAGCCTGAGATCGGCGCCGCCAATCGCAAGTCGGCCATGCCAATGAGACATGACTGAACGCGCGACGCTCACCCCCTCGCCGACCGCCTGGCGCTGACAAAGCCGCGATCGGTCGCAATGAACCGCTCGAGCATCGCAACAATCAGCCTTGGTGGATCGGCGGGCAGTTGTCCCGCCTCGTGGCCGAGGATCTCGGCATAAGCGATCAGGTCGCGATGCAGTGCGGCCGGGAGCTCCACCGTCACCTTTACAGGTTTGTCATCGGCGATCGGCCCAAGTTTCAATTTTGCCATTTCAATCTCCATAAGGTTCGAGCACGAGATCGCGCGTGACGATGACGCGCACCGGAAAACCAGGCCGGATGGTGAGCGTCGGCGCTATGTTTAGCTGCCGCTGGACGATCTGCTGGCCGGTCTGGCTGATGCTGTCGGAGGTGCCTTGGCGCAGAGCGCGCACGATATCGCTCTCCTCGCCCGAGGAGCCGGCCTGGGCGCCGATACTGAGAACCGTGGAGAGCGCCGCCGCCTTGAACAGCTCGCCCCAATGGTAGTTCACGCCATCCTCCAGACCGGCATAGCCTTCGGCGTCGGCACCCGGCTCACGTTCCAGGACGATTGAGCGCCCGTCAGGAAAGATCATCCTGGTCCACACCAGCAAGACGCGTCGCTGGCCGAAGCCGACGCCATTGTCGTACTGGCCTATGAGCCGCGTCCCCTGCGGAACAAGGAGTATCCGTCCGGTGGGGCTGTCATAGATATTCTCTGTCACCTGGGCGGTGATCTGGCCTGGCAGGTCGGAGCGGATGCCCGTAATGAGGGCGGCGGCGATCACAGCACCGGCCTGAAGGACGTTTTTCGACGCCGGCGCTTCCAAGCGATCCGGCGAGACGGTGCGCTTGTCGGGAGGCTGATCGAGAAAGGCGCGCTGCCGGTCCTGCGCCGATGGCGTTGCGGGCTGCGGCGCGAGACCAAGGCTGGCGAGATCGGGCTGAGCCCTTGGGCTCGCACCGGTCTCTGCTACAACCGGGCCGCTGGCGGGCCGCATCTGGGTGGATGCAAAAAGCCGCGCGGTCCTGGCTGCCTCCAGCTCCTGCTGCCTTCGTTGCTCCTCCGGGTCGGGCCCGGGGGCTTGCGGAGGCGCCACGAGACCGGCATTGCGTCCGTTGAGGATCGGCCGGCCGAGATCGCCAGGAAGCGGCGGACCGAGCTTCGGAACGCCCGCGTAGTCCTTTGGAAGGGAGGAGAGTCCGTCCGCGGTCTGGCGATTGTCTGTCGAATAGAGTTCCTGGCCCTGGTGCTCTTGTCGGTTCTGGAGCGCGTAGATCAGCGCCCCGCCGATAGTGAGGCTCGCGCCCAATCCCAATCCTGCCAGAACCTTGCGTGACAGGCGCGTCACGCGCGGCGGCTCGGCGCGCAGCCGCATGGCCGCGGCCGGCTCGTGGGTGAAGCGGCGATGGTCATCGTGGCCTGGCGACTCTGGCCATTCGTTCTCATCGGCCGGGCGTTTCGATCGGGCATCGTTCTCCGCGCCCTGGGCTTGATCGCTGAAGGGGTCGAATTTGTCGGTCACGAGGCCGGCCCTCCGCCTCGGGTGCTGGTCGAACGCCAGGATTCGCCGGAAGCTCGCATCCAGGACACTGCGCCGGTGCGTCGCCCATCGGTTCGAGAAACACGGACCCGGGTCTGGCTCTTGCCGGCGCCGAAGCGCAGCTCGGCGGCGGCAAACAGCCGATCGACAATCATGTAGTTGCCGCGCACGCGATAGTTCACCAGCTCGGACGTGTCACCTTGCGGTCCCACGACGAAGAGCGGCGGCATCTCGCCTTGCCCAATGCCGCGCGGGAACTCGATGAACACCTGCCTGCCGTCGTCGAAGGCGCGTAGCGGCCGCCATGGCGCGCGATCGCCGGTCACCTCGTAGCGGAAATTGACGCGGGACAGGTCGATCCCCGTCGACACCGGCTGCGTGGCCTCAGCCTCTTGGTTCTGGCGGCGCAGAGCGATGAGCTGGTCCTGCGGATACTGCCAGGAGACCGAGGCCATATAGGTCGAGGGAGTCGAGCGCAGTTCCATGTGATAGGTGCGCCGGTCGGTATTGATGACGAGGTTGGTGAGAAGGTCGGCGCGGGTAGGCTTCACCAGGATGTGGACCTGCTTGGTCGGGCCGGAGCCGCTCTCCGTATCGCCGATGATCCAGCGCACGGTGTCGCCGGCTGCGACCGGACCGGAGCCGACGAGCTGCTCGCCTGCCTGAAGCGCGATGTCGGTTATCTGCCCGGGCGAGGCATAGACCTGGTAGAGCGCGCCCTCGACGAACGGATAGACCTGCATCGAGTTGATGAAGCCGTCACGGACCGGCTGGACACGTGCCGCCTGATTGGCAAGATTCACGCGGGCTGCGGGATCGCTTGGCTCCGCCTCTGGCTTCGCGCTCTTGCCGACCGGCTTCAATTGGCCGGGAAGCGGCAATGGCTTCGCAAGCGCCACCACCTTGACTGGGGACGGCGGATCGACCGCTCGCAAGGCAGGGGCCGGATCGTCATAGGAGATCTCCGGCGGCTTCTGCCGGGTGGCACATCCCACGAGCGCCGAAGTGCCAAGCAGAAATGCCGGCAACGCTATCTTGCTCAAGGCAGGCATCGCGCGGCAAAGGAACGGCGGGCGCGCCGCGGGGCTGGATTTGCAGGTTGCGAGCGTCATTGGCCAAGCTCCTTCGACCAGTTGATGGCGTTGATGTAGATGCCGAGCGGGTTCTTCCGCAGCGTGTCGGCGTCGCGCGGAGGCTGGACGACGATGGTGACGATGGCGGACCAGCGCTCTGTGGAAGCGAGCGAGCCGTCCTGATAGCGGCGCTCTACCCAGGCGATGCGGAAGCTCGCCGGCGAGGCGCGAATGACCGACGATACCTCGACGGAGACCTGCTGCTTGACGATCCTGGTGAACGGGTCGTTGGCGCGCGCATAGTCGTTGAGAGCCAGCGCGCCGCCCTGCGTCGTGAAATCATAGGCGCGCAGCCAGTTCTGCCGGAGAATGACCGGATCGGCGGGGATAGACCTCACCTGTTCGATGAGACGGGCGAGGTAGAAAGCGATCTGCGGATCGCTCGGCTGATAATCGGCGGTCGCCGGCCCCACGGCCTGGGCCTGGCCCAGCCGATCGAGCTGTACCACCCAGGGCACGATCGAGCCGCTGGCCGATTGCCAGACGAGCGCGCCGGAGACACCCGCGGCCAGCGCCAGCGAGCCGAAGGCCATGTAGCGCCAGTTGCGGGCCTGCTGGCGGGCGGAACCGATGCGCTCGTCCCAGACCTGGGCGGCGCGCTGGTATGGCGTCTCCGGCCGGGGGGATTTTCCGTAGTGGGTGGACGGTCGTTTGAACATGCTCAGTCGCTTTCAGAAAGGTTGATCGAGGAGCCGCCGCCATGGCTGTCGCCACTGCGGACGGCGTGAGCAGCTGCCTGGACTCCATGCGTCATCTGTTGCGAGCGCTTCATGCGCTTTGCCCAGGCGGGCTGGCTTTCGGCCGTGCGGTACGCCACGCCAGCGGCGCCGCCGCTGCTTGCGGCATTCCCGCTAATCGTGCCCGCGCTGGACGATCCGCCGGTCATCTCGAAGGCGGCGCGAGTGCCGGTGCGATGGCTGTCCTTCATCCTGCCAGCAGCATGATTGGCCGCGCGCTTCAGGGGCGAGACGACGGCATCAGCGCCAGCGGCGGCGACGCCACCCAGTCCGGACGCAATGGCGGAGAAGCCGGACGCTCCAGCCGCGCCGAGCTGATAGGCCGCGGACGCTCCGCCCGCGGCCGCGGCGCCACCGCGAGCCGCCGCGCCAGCGGCGCCGGACAACGCCGCGCCGCCCGCCGCGGCGGCGCCGAATGCCGCCGTGCCTGCCGCGACCATCCCGCCGGCGGCCAGGCCTGCGCCGACTGCCGCGCCGGCGCCGAGCTGCGGGCCGCCGGAGACAAGACCGTTGGCAATGCCCGGGCCGAATATGCCGAGACCAAGCAGCGACAGCGCCGCGAGCACGATCGCCATGGCGTCGTCGATCGACGGCGTGTCGCCTTCGAACCCGGAGGTGAATTCGGAAAAAAGCGTCGAGCCGATGCCGATGACGACGGCGAGCACCAGAACCTTGATGCCGGACGAGATGACGTTGCCGAGCACGCGCTCGGCCATGAAGGCGGACTTGCCGAACAGACCGAACGGGATCAGCACGAAACCGGCAAGCGTCGTCAGCTTGAACTCGATCAGCGTGACGAAGAGCTGGACCGCGAGGATGAAGAAGGCGAGCAGCACCAGCGCCCAGGCGAAGAACATGCAGGCGATCTGGATGAAATTTTCGAAGAAGGACCAGTAACCCATCAGATTGGAGATCGAGTCCAGCAACGGCCGACCGGCATCGAGCCCGGTCTGCGCCACCTTGCCCGGGCGCATCAGATCGTCGACGGCAAAGCCGGTGCCCGATGCCTTCAGACCGAGCCCCGCGAAGCTTTCGAAGACGATGCGGGCGAGGTTGTTCCAGTTGGAGATGAGATAGGCGAAGACGCCGACGAACAGCGTCTTCTTGACGAGGCGCGCCAGGATGTCGTCGTCGGCGCCCCAGGACCAGAAAAGCGCCGCCAGCGTCACGTCGATGACGATCAGGGTTGTGGCGATGAAGCCCACCTCGCCGCCAAGCAGGCCGAAGCCGCCGTCGATGTAGCGCGTGAAGACTTCGAGAAAATGGTCGATGACGCCGGTGCCGCCCATTGTCAGGGAACCTTTGGCCCAGAGGGCGCGGCCTGCATTGGCGGGACGCCCGCACCCTCCCCTTCTTTCCGGTCCGGATCGGCCGATGCCGGTAGGTTCGAGAATAGCGTTTCCGGCTGAGCGGGAGCGGGCGTGATGGCCCCTTTCCGCTGACGCAGAAACCGGCGCCGGCTTTCAGCCCACGCGCTCAGACAGCCGGGATCGCGGGGGCCGGTTTCGCCAATCACCGAGCAGCGCAGCAATTCGGCCGCGAGCGGATCTCGTGGTGCGATGGCACGGTCGCGCAGCGCGAAGGGCTCGGATTGCTTGTCGGCGCTCCTCGCCGCAATCAAGGCCGCCGCAACAGCGGCTGCAACGAAGACCACCGCAGTGAGGCGGGCGAACATCCTGGTGTCCATCGCTCTGGCCTCAATTCCTGCCGTAAAACATCTGCGCATTGCCGGGTTGGTAGCCCGCGCCCTGCGTCAGGAAACGGCGGCGCTGCTCCCTGCCCTGGTCGGCGGCCGTGGCCTGCTCGGCCGCTTGCAAGGCCTGCGCCCGGCCGTTCGCGGCGACGACCGCGGTGAGATCGGCGAGTTGCTGCACCTGCAGCGCAAGGAGCTGGTTGCCAGCCTGCGTTGCCTGCAGCGCGCCCGTCGCGCCCTGACTCTGGTCGACCAGCGCCGACATCTCGGAGCGATTGGCGTCGATATTGCCGACCACTCCGGCCTGCACGCGCATGGCGTCCTGAAGGCCACCGACCGTATTTTGCCAGCGCGAGCGCGCGTCGGTGACGAGTTGCTGATCCGATGCCGATAGAGCGACCGCGCCGTATTTCTGCTGGAAGGCCTGATCGATCTGCTGGACGTCATAGGCAATGTTCTGCGCCTGGCCGAGCAATTGCCGGGTGCGCTGCACCGACTGCTGGAGCTGCTGCAGCGACGAGAACGGCAGGCTCGCGAGATTGCGGGCCTGATTGATCAGCATCTGCGCCTCGTTCTGAAGCGACGTGATCTGGTTGGTGATCTGCTGAAGCGAGCGCGCTGCCGTCAGGACGTTCTGCGAATAGTTGGAGGGATCGAAGACGATGAAGGCGTGCGCCGGAACCACCGGCATCGACGCGAGGCTGACGGGAGCGAGAGCCAGAGCGGCGGCGAACCGGATGGCAACGGAACAATGCAGATTCATGAGGACTTCTCCTTGTGACTAAAGACGGGGCTGGTGAGGGCCGTGCTGGTGAAGGCGGGGCCCGCGGCGGCGGAGCTGGCCAGGCCGGGGACGAGCTCGGCCGCCCAGCCGAGGCCGCGATGGCTGAGCCAGGCCGCGAGGAAGGCGTCGCGGCCGTGTTCGGCGATGATGCGAGCGATCGCGGCCTGGTCGGTCCTTGCGGATGTGGCGCAGAGCGCGAGGGCGACATCCGACAGTCCGAGCTCGAACAGCCGGTTGCCCCGGCGCGACTGACAGTAGTAATCGCGCTTGGGCATTGCCCGCGCGATGATCTCGATCTGCCGGTCGTTGAGGCCGAAGCGACGATATATCGCCGCGATCTGCGGCTCGATGGCACGCTCGTTCGGCAGAAGAATCCGGGTCAGGCAGCTCTCGATGATCGCCGGCGCGATCGCCGAGCCTTCGATGTCGCTGAGCGACTGCGTTGCGAAGACGACACTGGCGTTCTTCTTGCGCAGCGTCTTCAGCCATTCACGCAGCTGGCCGGCAAAGCCCTCGTCGTCCAGGGCAAGCCAGCCTTCGTCGATGAAGAGCAGTGCTGGCGCGCCGTCAAGGCGTTGCTCGATGCGGTGGAAGAGATAGGAAAGGACCGCCGGCGCGGCGCCTGTTCCGATCAGCCCTTCGGTCTCGTATGCCTGGACCGAGGCCGAGCCGAGCTGTTCGCGCTCGGCATCGAGCAAACGGCCGTAGGGACCACCGACACAGTACGGGCGAAGCGCCTGCTTGAGATCGTTCGATTGCAGCAGCACGGCCAGGCCCGTGATCGTGCGCTCGCCCACAGGCGCGGAGGCCAGCGAGGTGAGCGCCGTCCAGACGTGCTCCTTCACCTCAGGCGTGATCGCCACACCCTCGCGAGTGAGCAGCGCCACCATCCAGTCGGCTGCCCAGGCACGCTCTGGAACATCGTGGATGCGAGCGAAAGGCTGCAGGCTGACGCTGTCGGTCGCGCCGTCGCTGAGATCGCCGCCGAGATCGTGCCAGTCGCCCCCCATGGCGAGCGCCGCCGCGCGGATCGAGCCGCCGAAATCGAAGGCGAAGACTTGCGAGCTAGCGTAACGGCGGAACTGCAGGGCCATCAGCGCCAGGAGAACGGACTTGCCGGCGCCCGTCGGCCCGACGACCAGCGTGTGGCCGACGTCGCCCACGTGAAGGGAAAACCGGAACGGGGTCGAGCCTTCGGTCTTGCCGAACAGCAGGGGAGGCGCTGCCAGATGCTCGTCCCGTTCCGGCCCCGCCCACAACGCGGACAGCGGGATGATGTGGGCGAGATTGAGGGTGGAGATGGGTGGTTGACGGACATTCGCGTAAACGTGACCCGGCAGGCTGCCGAGCCAGGCGTCGACGGCGTTGATGGTTTCGATGATCGCGGTGAAGTCCCGCCCCTGGATGACCTTCTCAACCAGGCGCAGTTTTTCATCGGCGGCGGCCGGATCCTCATCCCACACGCTCACCGTCGCGGTGACGTAGGCCATGCCTGCATAATCCGCGCCGAGCTCCTGCAGCGCCAGATCGGCGTCGGCGGCCTTGTTGGCGGCGTCGGTGTCGACAAGGACGGATGCCTCGTTGGTCATCACCTCCTTCAGGATCGCGGCGATGGACTTGCGCTTGGCGAACCACTGACGCCGAATTTTGGTGAGCAGCCTGGTCGCATCCGTCTTGTCGAGCAGGATTGCGCGAGTCGACCAACGGTATGGGAAAGCCAGCCGGTTGAGCTCGTCGAGCAAACCCGGCTTCGTCGCGGTCGGGAACCCGGTGACCGTCAGAACACGCAGATGCGATGCACCGAGCCGCGGCTCCAGGCCGCCGGTGAGCGGTTGATCGGCAAGTACCGCGTCGAGATACATGGGCGTCTCTGGAACGCGCACACGATGGCGATTGGTCGAGACGCAGCCATGCAGATAGGTCAGCGTCTCGGCGTCATCGAGCCAGCGGCATTCCGGCATGAAGGCTTCGACAAGGCGAAGAACGCGATCGCTGCGGTCCGCGAAACCGGTCAGCGCCTCATGGGCATCAAGTCCCTTTTTCTGGCGCCCTTCGTAGAGCCAGCTCTCCGCACGTGCCGCGTCCTCGGGAGGCGCAAGATAGGTGAAAGTCAGGAAGTAGCTCGATTCGAAATGCGCGCCGATCTCCTCAAAGCCCGCCTTGCGCTCGGCGTCGACCAGCGCGGAGGCCGCGTCCGGAAAATGGCTATCGGGATAGCGGGTCGACGGATGACGTTGCGCCTCGGCGAAGATCGCCCAGCCGGAGCCGAGGCGGCGCAAGGCATTGTTGATCCGGCCGGCCACCGCGACGAGTTCCGCGGGGACGGCGCTGTCGAGATCGGGACCGCGAAAACGCGCGGTCCGCTGGAAGCTGCCGTCCTTGTTGAGGACGATGCCTTCTCCGACCAGCGCCGCCCAAGGCAGGAAGTCGGCAAGCCGGCGGTTTCGATTTTGATATTCCGCAAGATTCATCATCAGGAGCGACCCTTCAGACCGTGAGATGCGCCGGGATGCGCAGATGCCGGCGCACGACATCGACGAAGAGCGGGTCGCGCCTGGCAGCCCATGCGGCGGCGAGATGGCCGATCGCCCAGATCGCGATGCCGGCAAGCCAGAGACGCAGCCCTAACCCGACGGCGCCGGCGAGCGTCCCATTCATGATGGCAATGGCGCGCGGCGCGCCGCCGAGGAGGATAGGCTCGGTCAGGGCGCGATGAACAGGAACCGCGTATCCCGGTACTGCATCCTCAGGGATCGACGCGTTTAGCTGGACAATGTTCGCCATCAGACAAGCGCTCCGCCGGCAAACGAGAAGAAAGACAGGAAGAAGCTCGAGGCCGCGAAGGCGATCGAGAGGCCGAACACGATCTGGATGAGCCGGCGGAATCCGCCCGAGGTATCGCCGAAGGCGAGTGTGAGGCCGGTGACGATGATGATGATCACCGCCATGATCTTGGCGACCGGCCCCTCGACCGACTGCAATATCTGTTGCAGCGGCTGTTCCCACGGCATTGAGGACCCGGAGGCAAAAGCGGGAGCGGCCGTCCCCAGCGAAAGCGTTGCGACCGATGTGGTCATTAAGAGACGATGGCTTGCGAGGCGCAGGCGTTGGATCACGGACGTACTCCTTCTGGGTCTTGGATGAGGGCGGTTTGCGTGCCGGTGTCCTCGATGACGGCCGGGCCGACGCGGTAGTCACCGTCCGAGCCAAGGCCGTCGATCCGGGCGAGTTCAGTCAGGCGCCGCGCCGAGCCACGGCCGGAAAGAACGGCAACGAGGTCGATCGTCTCGGCGATCAGCGCGCGGGGTACGGTGACGACCGCTTCCTGGATGAGCTGTTCCATGCGCCGCAGCGCGCCAAGGGCGCTTCCGGCGTGGATCGTGCCGAGGCCCCCCGGGTGCCCCGTGCCCCAGGCCTTGAGCAGTTCGAGCGCCTCGGCGCCGCGCACCTCGCCGACCGGAATGCGGTCGGGGCGCAAGCGCAGCGAGGAGCGGACGAGATCGGAGAGCGAAGCGACGCCGTCCTTCGTGCGCATCGCCACGAGATTGCGCGCGGCGCATTGCAGCTCGCGCGTATCCTCGATGATGACGATGCGATCATCGGTCCTGGCCACTTCGGCCAGCAGCGCGTTGACCAGCGTGGTCTTGCCGGTGGACGTGCCGCCGGCGACCAGGATGTTGGCGCGGGCCGCGACGCTCCGGCGCAGGATGTCCGCCTGGCGCGCCGACACGATCCCGGCCGCCACATAATCGTCCAATGTGAAGATGGCGACGGCGGGCTTGCGGATCGCGAAGGCCGGCGCCGCGACCACCGGCGGAAGCAGCCCCTCGAACCGCTCGCCTGTCTCGGGAAGCTCGGCGGATACGCGCGGAGCATAAGCGTGCACCTCGGCGCCTACGTGGTGCGCAACCAGGCGGATTATACGTTCGCCGTCCGCCGCCGACAGCCGCTCGCCGCTGTCGGCGAGGCCCTCGGACAGGCGATCGATCCAAACCCGCCCATCCGGGTTCAGCATCACCTCGACGATGCCCGCGTCGTCGAGATAGCGCGCGATCGCAGGTCCGAGCGCTGTTCGCAGCATGCGCGCGCCGCGCGCAAGTCCTTCCGAATTGTGATGCGAAGCTGTCATCCGGTCCCCGTTCGATCCGGGGGTATGGATTGGCCCCGGGACGGGGATGATTAAGAGGACCCGATCTCGGCCGGATTCAACAGCTATGTCGAGGCGTAGTAGCGTGGCGTGCAATGACAGGAGATCGGCGGTGCCGTCCGCGGCGCGGGCTGTTGAGGTCCCTGCAGATCGGCTGGAAGGAGTAAGCGAATGCGATTCTCGCGGTCCCTTGCAGCGGTTCGGGCCCTACCCTGCCGGACGGATTCTGATATAGCCTTACATATCAAACTAGGACGTCGATATTTGTTTATGGATCAAGTCTTGCAGAACCTGCCCATTGTGATATATTTTCACATATCATCCTTGCGAACGGATATGTAGAGACATATCATGGCTTATTCGACCGAAAGTATCTTTCATACCTTGCGAAGCGCCCGCAACCAAAGCGGGTTGAGCCAGCGCGACCTCAGCGCTCGCGTCGGCGTTCCGCAAAGCCACATCTCGAAAATCGAAAGCGGGGGAACCGATCTCAGGCTCTCGAGCCTGGTCGAACTGGCGCGCGCGCTCGATCACGAACTGGTCCTGGTGCCGCGCAAGGCGCTGGCCGCGGTCGAGGCCATTGTCAGCAACGCCCACGCGACACAGGGCGGCGAGGACCCCCGGCGCTCCGCGGCGTTCAATCGGGCCCAGGCGGCCCTTGCAAAACTGCGCCGCGACCACGCCAACGCTTTCGACTTCACGCGGCTTGATCCGATATTGGGCGAGCTTGCGAGCCTCAGGCTGAGCAATGCCGATCTCGACACGCTGCGCGCCGTCACCGACAGGCTGATGAAGCTGCCTGCGGGCCCTGGCGCGCTTCCGGCCATCGAGCGGGCATCGAAGGCGCTCACGTCACTGCGCGATCGAATTGCCCATGCGACGCCCGAAGCGCCGCGCCCCGCCTACACGCTCGACGACGACGAGGACGAGGATGCCTGAGGTCTCGGTGCTCGATGTCCGCCTTTACGGCGAGAAGATCGCAACGCTGACGCTCATCCCGGGCGAGCGCACGCTGTTTGCCTTCGAGAAGTCCTATGTCGAGAATCCCGAACGGCCGACGTTCAGCCTGTCGTTTGAAGATCAATACGGGCAGCTCCTGACCGATTTCAGGCCGGTCAGCGTCAGGGTGCCGCCCTTCTTCGCCAATCTTTTGCCGGAAGGGCCGCTGCGCACCTACCTTGCCGAACGGGCGGGCGTGAGCGACCGGCGCGAGTTCTTCCTGCTGTGGGTTCTGGGTCGCGATTTGCCCGGCGCGCTGACGATTGCCCCGGCGGACGGAGAGGCATGGCCCGACCTGAAGGACGAGCGCGGCGAAGACGCTGGCCCCGGGCGTCGTGCCAACAGTCTGCGCTTTTCTCTCGCGGGCGTGCAGCTGAAATTCTCGGCAGTGAAGAATCCCGGAAAGGGTGGCGGGCTGACGATCCCCGCGGATGGGATCGGCGGATCGTGGATCGTCAAACTTCCTTCCCAGCTCTATGACGGCGTGCCCGAGAACGAATTCTCGATGATGAGCATTGCAGCCAGGATCGGCATGGACGTGCCTGACCTCCAGCTCCTCGACGTCGCCATGATCGACGGCCTCCCCGAGGGGATGCGGACTTTGAAGGGACAGGCGCTGGCCGTCCGGCGTTTCGACCGCGGCGACGAGGGCCCGGTGCACATCGAGGATTTTGCCCAGGTGTTCGGCGTCTGGCCGGAGGACAAATACAAGCGCGCCAGCGCGCGCAATATCGCCACCGTGCTCGGCGTCGAAGCCGGCGATGAGGGCGTGCGCGAATTCATCCGCAGGCTCGTCTTCAACACGCTGATCGGCAACGCCGACATGCACCTCAAGAATTGGTCGGTCATCTATCGCGACCGGCGCACGGCGACGCTTGCCCCGGCCTATGATTTCGTGTCCACGATCGCCTATATCGATGACGAGTTCGCCGCCATCAAATATGCCCGCACCAAGCGCATGCGCGACTTTTCGCTGGACGAGCTCCGCTATCTGGCCGCGAAGGCGCATCTGCCTGAGAAGCCGGTCGTCGATACGGCGCGCGAAACCGTGACCCGCTTTCGCGACGACTGGCCGGACGCGAAAAAGACGCTTCCCATCGCGCCCCACGTCGCCAGCGCAATCGAAGCTCACCTCAAAAGCCTAGCGCTTGTCTCGGAGGCCTGACAGGCGGGTTGCAGCGACGATCCGCGAACCTGCCTCGGCCGCAGTCTCCAACTATCGCCCGGGCACGCCGGACTGATTTAGGTCCGGACCGGTCTCGACGTCCTCACTGATCTCTTGCCGCAGCTTCGGTCCCTTCGCCAGACGACGGCCGAGCGCGCTGAGGAAGGCGTCGTAGCGTTCGGCAGCCTTGGCGCGTGCGGCCTGCGCGGCGGGTTCCGGCAAGGCAGGCGTCGTCGCGAGCCAGAAGCGTACGAACACGGCCAGCGTCTCGACCGCGATTCCCACATCGCGCTCCTGACGGGCAAGACGACGATCGACTTGATCAAGACGCTTGGCGATCGCCGCCTCGCGACGCTCGTCGGCGTCCGGCGACAGAAACGAAGCGATCGCAGCCTCGGCGATCATGGACTGGGATTGATCGCGGCGCGCCGCATAGTCGGCGAGCATCGCCATGATCGCCTGATCGAGATAGACGGAAATCTGGGCCTTCTTCTTGCGGTTGGTCATCGCGGCTATAACTCCATGCCATCGTCCGGGTCGAGCGATACCTGCCGCGCCACGCCCTGCAGCAGGCGCGCCAGGCGTCGATTGCGGACCGCGTCATCGTCGTCGGCATCGTCGGCAGCGTTGATCTCGAACTCGTTCTCGATCGGGATCGTGTGTTCCACCGGCCGCACACGATTGAGCTCGGGTTGCAGGCGCCGCTCGGAGTCGGTCGGATCGTCGTCGTCCTGGCGAGGCGCGCCTGAACCCGCGGCGGCCGCATGGCGAACCGGGGTCGGCAGGTGGCTCCAGTCGTCGCGGCCGGCCTGTCCGGATGTGGTGAGTTCGGGTGGCGGCAGGACGCGATCGCGAAAGCGGACATCCTCGTAGTAGCGCGCTTTCTTCGCCCTGATCGGCGGTGTCCCCGCAACCATCACGATCGCGTCGGTCGGCGGGAGCTGCATGATCTCGCCCGGGGTCAGCAGCTGGCGGGCCGTTTCCTGTCGCGACACCATGAGG
Organism: Mesorhizobium sp. WSM4935; assembly: GCF_029625735.1. NCBI lineage: Bacteria > Pseudomonadati > Pseudomonadota > Alphaproteobacteria > Hyphomicrobiales > Phyllobacteriaceae > Mesorhizobium > Mesorhizobium sp. WSM4935. The sequence goes on from NZ_JARTVR010000003.1 coordinate 215,854, forward strand.
TGCCCGAGCCAGGGCGAGAGCCGGTGCCCGGCATAGTTCTTCATCGCCCGCATCTCGGTCGCGGTGCCCAGCGCATCGGACACGCGTTTGGCGGTCCTTTCGTCGTTGGTGGCGAAGCTGACGCGAACATGACAATTGTCCAGGATCGAATTGTTCGGCCCGTAAGCTTTCTCGATCTGGTTCAGCGACTGGGCGATGAGAAAGCTTTTCAGCCCGTAACCCGCCATGAAGGCGAGCGCGCTCTCGAAGAAGTCGAGACGGCCGAGCGCCGGAAATTCATCGAGCATGAGCAGCAACCGATGGCGGTGCCTTTTTCTGCGCAGATCCTCTGTAAGACGCCGGCCGATCTGGTTGAGGATGAGACGGATGAGCGGCTTGGTCCTGTTGATGTCGGATGGAGGTACGACGAGGTAGAGCGTCGCCGGGGTCTTGCCATCGACAATATCCGCGATCCGCCAATCGCATCGCCGGGTGACCTCGGCGACGACGGGATCGCGGTAAAGACCGAGGAAGGACATCGCCGTCGAGAGCACGCCCGATCGTTCGTTGTCAGATTTGTTGAGCAACTCTCGCGCCGCGCTAGCTATGACAGGATGTGGACCGGCGTCTCCCAGATGGGCGGTTGTCATCATGGCGGCCAGCGTCGACTCGATCGGTCGTCTCGGATCGGAGAGAAAGGCGGCGACGCCCGCCAGCGTCTTGTCCTTCTCGGCATAAAGCACATGCAGGATCGCGCCGACCAAAAGCGCGTGGCTGGTCTTTTCCCAGTGGTTCCGCTTCTCGAGGCTTCCTTCCGGATCGACCAGGATGTCGGCAATGTTTTGCACGTCGCGGACCTCCCATTCGCCGCGCCGGACCTCGAGCAAAGGATTGTAGGCCGACGATTTCGAATTGGTCGGATCGAAAAGCAGGACCCGCCCGTGCAGGGCGCGGAAGCCCGCGGTCAGTTGCCAGTTTTCGCCCTTGATGTCGTGGACGATCGCCGAGTCGGGCCAAGTCAGCAGCGAAGGCACCACCAGGCCGACGCCCTTCCCGGACCGGGTCGGGGCGAAGCACAGCACATGCTCGGGGCCATCATGACGCAGGTAATGGCGATCATAGCGCCCGAGCACCACGCCGTCGGCACCGAGCAGGCCGGCAGCCTTCACCTGGGTCTTCTCGCCCCAACGCGCGGAACCGTAGGTGTAGACGTTCTTGATTTCGCGTGCCCGCCAAACCGACATGCCGATCGCAACGACGATGGAAAGGAAGCCGCCCGACACGGCGATCAGCCCGCCCTCCACGAAGATCGACGGGGCATAGGCGTCGTAGAAATACCACCACCAGAACAGCGCCGGCGGATAGTAGACAGGCAGTCCGGCGAGCTCGAACCAGTGCGGCCCGAGCTGCGGCTGAAAGCCAAGTCGCCATGCTGTCCATTGTGTCGCCGTCCAGGTCGTCAACACCACGATCAGGAAGACCGTGAGGATCTGACCCCAGAGGATTTTCGTGGCGGACATGGCAGGATCCCTTCTTTCGGCCGCTAGAGGCCAAGCCCGCGCTTGCGGGCAAAGCTCCAATCGACGCCGCCGTCGCCGCGAGCGACGCCGCTGACATGCTGGCCGAGATGGTTTTCGAGCGCTGGCGTCCAGGGAACGAGCTGGAAGCCGAGCCCGTCGTCGATCATGGCGAAACGGCCGGAAGCGAGAGACAGGCGCTGGCGATATCTGCCAGCGACATGCTCGCCGCTGGCGGCACGGTTGAAGGCCCGTCCGCTGTCGTCCGCGAGCTTCTCGCCGATCACCCCCAGCTCGCGACGGCGCAGTGTATCGAGCAGGCTGCTGGTGAATGTGACGCGGTTGCCTTGCCGCTCTGCGAACCCTTGACCCAGAAGATGTCGCGCTCGGCGATCCAAGGCGTCACGAACATCGGCGCCGAAGCCCGATTCGGCCAGTTCCGCGGGCTTGCGGGCGATGGCTTGGCGATCGAGCCAGGTCGCACCAGGCGCCGCGACTTGCTCATCCACAGTGAGATCGGAGCGAACCGCGAGCGCAACGCGACGTCGGCCACGCGCATCGTCGAATTTGCGCAGCTCGACGATTGATCCGAGCGCGCTGTCGCCGGTTGCTTCAAGGCTGGGAAGCCTGATGTGGTGGGTGCGCCCATCCACGCCGTCGACAACGGCATAGGCCGTGCCACCCAACTCATCGTCGAGCCCGCGATCGAGGAGCCGACCGACGATGGGTTCATCGAGATTTTCGGAAGCCAGAACATAACTGCTCGAGCCACGCTCGATGCCTTGCTCGGTCAACGCGCGATGCATGCGCTTGATGATGTCGCCGCGCTCGCCGAGCTCCCGCAGTATGGCTTCGGCCTTGTCCTCGATGACCCATTGGCCCGGACCGACCTGACTGGCGAGACCGAGAACCTCAAGCTTGCGCAGGCGACCGATCTTCAGCGCGTGATATTCATCGGGCTGCGTATGAGACCACGGAGCCAGGTCGACGATACCGTTCCTGTGGCCGTCGCGAAGCAATTGGCGATCGAGTTGCGTCCAGCGCTCAGACTGGACCTGGCTTTCGAGCGACCGCCGAATGTCCAGGTCGGTGCGCGGCCCCAGCTCCTGGGTGATCAGGTCGCGAGCCCGGTCGCGCATTCCTTCCTTGATGTAGTCGCGCGAGATGACCAGATCGTCTCCATCCTCGCGTACGCCGCGAACGATGAGGTGCACATGAGGATGCTGCGTGTTCCAGTGATCGACGGCTACCCAGTCGAGCCGTGTGCCGAGGTCCTGTTCCATCTGCAGGGTCAGGTCGCGGGTGAAAGATCTCAGATCCGCCATTTGGAGGGCATCGTCTGGCGAGACGATGAACCGGAAATGGTGCCGGTCTTCCGCCGCGCGCTCCGCGAAAGCCGCGGCATCGGCCTCTTCCCTGCCCGGCCCGAACAACCTCGCCTTCTCGCCGTCGCGGGTCACCCCCTCTCGACGTAAATAACTGAGATGGGTCACAAGCGGAGTGCCGCGCGCGGAATGACGCACGACTCGCGCTTTGACGACGGCGCCGCGCGATCGCGAGCTGATCAGGCGATTGGCCTGGATGCTGGCCCGTTTACCCTCACCAAAGCGCGAGCGGCTGCTGGAAAACACGTGTCCCGAGCGCGAGATGCCACCGCCGGCTTTTTTGGCCGCGGCCAGCGCCTGGGCGATGAAGGGCCGCGCCTGCTGCGCGCGGACCGAGCGGATACGGCCCGGTCGAATGCGAAACTCGCGCTCATCGGCCATGGCATTGACCTGAAATGTGGAAAAGACCGCGCAAGATCAGAGACCTAGGCTCCCTTCCCACATTGTGCCGGAGGGCGGCAATGTGTGTAGCGGGCCTGAAAACCGGACAAACGCTACCCCTCAACCGAGGCGCAATGTGCGCCCTTTTATCCTGCCATCTTCCGGTTGATCTGGGTGCCTCCCGCCCTCCCGCACACCATCGTACGCTGGAGCCCGCGATTGCGCGAAAAAGATGGCGCGTGCTCATGGCTTGATCCCCTCGCCCGCTCGCGCCACGAAGAGGCCGGGCGAGGGCGGCACAATGCCGGAGACATCGCGCACGATTGTTGCAGAGACGGTGCTATTCAGCGGCCCGCCGGCCGTCGCGAAGCCGACCGGCGGCGCGCGATCCGGCCGGCGCACAAACAGCGCGGCAGCCTTCCAGGGAATTGCCGTGACGGAGGCGAAGGCGAAAGGGCGAGCGGTCGCCAGACCTCGCGCGAGCGGAGCAAGCGATGCGACATAGGCTCGAGTCTCGGCCGGCAGCGGACGTCCAGCGAGGTAGGCTTCGTAGCGTGCGGGCCCCGCGTTGTACGCGGCCAGAAACCCTGGCGAGCCGAAGCGATCATGCAACTCGCGCAGATACGCGGTGCCAGCCAAGATGTTGTCGCGAGGATCGAAGGGGTCGGCACCGAGCGACCAGCGGGCACGCAGATCGTCCCATGTGGCAGGCATGATCTGCATTAGGCCGCGGGCGCCTGCGCTGGAGACGGCGCGCGCGTCGCCCGCGCTCTCCTGGCGCATGACGGCGCGGATCAGCGCGGCCGGAACGCCGAAGCGATGCGAGGCTTCGCTGATGTGCGCGGCAAACGGGTCGCGTTGGGACGGTTGCGCGATGGCCGGGTCCTGCGCCACTGCCACCGCCGGCAAGGCGGTCGCGACGGACAGACCGCAAAGCAGGGAGAAAGCCATGCGCCGGGCAGCGCGAAGCGGCCCGGGCGCATTATGACGGCGCGTCGGCGGTCGGCGAGCGCGCATCGTTCAATCCTTCTCGCCGCGCTCGCGCGGGCGCGACCAGTGCAGCGACCACGACGTCTTGTCTTCACCATTGCAAAAGAGGCTCGCGCGTATCGGCTGCGCCAGGATGGGATCGTCGAGTTGGATCGAGATGAAGTCGCCAGCCTTTTCGCTGGAGCGTTTCCAGCCGGCGCCGATCTCGGGGCCGTCCTCATTGCCGGCATGGACACGGTAGTCCGGCGCATTCTCCGTATCGCTTGCCTCTGCCGGCACGATAGCGACGTCGAGGTTGAGGCTGAGCGTATGGATGCGCCCGCAATATCCGGTCTTGTGGCGTGTGAACTCTCCGATCTGCAGCATGTCAAGCTCCTGTTGTCGTGACGGTGCGGTGATGAGGTCGGCGACAGAGACGTCGCCGGTCGCGCGCTCACCGCATTGGCGCGCGCCATTCGCAGTCGGCGCCGCCATTCCCGCAGGTCCACAGCGGGAGAGCGCGGCCGATGATCCGGTCGGCTGGGATCAGGCCGAAGTACCGGCCGTCGAGGCTGTCGCGCGCCCGCCGGTTCATAAGAAAGATTTCACCGGACGCGAGGCGTCGGCAGCCCTGCCAGATTGGTAAGGTCCGGCCAGCCCGGTCGCGCTGCAGCGCCATTCCAGCGGCAGCGCCATCGACGGTTATGATGAGACCCCAGCGGCAGACACTTTGCCCGGAGGCCGCAACGATGTGCTTCAAAAGCGGCACGCCCTTCGGCAGATAGCCGCGACCAGCGAGGAAAGCGGCGAGCGGCTCCGGCGCGTTCACGGCGACCAGATCGCCGACCGCGGGTGGCTCGTTGATGTCGATCAGGTAGAGGCCGAGCGGCGCACTGGCCGACGCGTTCCAGATCAATCTGACCGGCATCGGAACGAAGGCGGGACAGCCAACCGCCAGGCTTGCGGCAGCACCGGCCAGGATAATGGCGGCGCGCGTCACAGCCCTACCCTCCTGCGCAGCAAGGCTGCGCGATGCTGGTCGAGCGTATAGCTGCGCGGCGCCTGCCCGGCGGTTATGCGGTTGTGGATGTTGCGCCAATGATCCGGCGATACCGACTCGGGTTCTATTCCGAGGCGCTCGATTGTGTCGATCGCCTGCAGAACGCGCTCAACCCTGGGCCAGCTCTCGACCTTCAGCAGGAGCTCGCCACCTGGTCGCACAAAGGGAAGCGTCTGGTAGGCTTCGCCAGGCGACATCGCCTGCACGATATCGATGCGCGAGGTGACTGTTCCGAAGTCGTTTGCGGCCCAGCGCACAAAGGCGAAGATCGCGCCCGGCCGGTAGGACAGGATGCGCCGTCGACGATCGACGATCTGCTCGTGGGTATGCGTTCCGAACCGTATCCAGTTCTCCTGCCTCTTTTCCATCCAAATGAGTTGGACATGGACGAGATTGTCAGAGTGCTGGGGCGCGCCTGCGAAGGCAGAACTTAGGCGCGGAACGGCGATGGCCGTCATGAAGATGCTCCTGGTTTTGTGAGGGTTGCGCGCTCTGTCTCGCGCTGCATGGCGGCGATGGCAATGTTACGCTGGATCGGCACCGTAGCTGCCCGGCCGCGCCGTCATCCGCATGCTGTTAGCGTGAATAGCGTCCGTCATGCGAAGCCGGCGCGGGGGTATGTCGCTTGGCCGGCAGGACCGACCCGCGAGGATCCGACGTCGAGGTGACGGCGCCGCGCTCGGCCCAGGCTTGCAGATCGTCGACCGCGTAGACGACACGGCCGCCGAGCTTTTTGTAAGCAGGACCTGTCCCGTAGGTGCGATGCTTTTCGAGCGTACGGGCGGACAGGCTGAGGAAATCAGCAGCTTCCTTGGTGCGCAGAAAGCGCGGCGGCAAAGCGGTGACATCGGATCGCATTGGATCGCAGCTCCGTGGGGTTTCGAGCGGCCGCTGACGACCAGCGGCGGACGGTGACCACGGTGGCGGAGGATGGGCTGCGGAAGGGATGGGACAGTTGCGGGGTGCCAAAAATCCCACCCCATGGCTGAACCGGAGGGCTACGCCCGGCGTCGATGGCGCAATATCTGGAGATAGCCGCCGGCGATCAGGGACGTGGCGCCCTCGACCAGGCCGATCACCGCGTCGCGAAGAGCGGAGGTTTTCCAGGGATCGGCGGCGATGCGGGTAAGCCCGTAGAGAGCGATTGCGATGTCGCGATAGCTGGCGCCGTTTGAACGGCCGTCGGCGGCCCGCATCATGAGGCGAAATCGGCGTCGCTGCTGCGGGGTCATTCGCGTGTCAGGCGGTGCCGGGCGACCCTGCCAGGAACGCCAGAAGCGGGTAAGCGCCTCGATCCGGCCCAAGGTCTGCGCGTCCAGCGGAACCAACGCCGCCAGCTGACCGTGCGTGTCGCTGCCAGGCAGGAGAAGAAGCTGGGTCACCGCACCGGCTTTGTGAATTGTGTGGCGTCCTTCCGGACTATCGTGTTCCTCACCCAGAGCCGTCAACGGCGCAAGCGCTGCCGATGAAAGGACATCCGGCACGCGGACAAGAGGAACTACCGCTGGATCGACGTCAGGCGACCAGAGGACCTCTTGCGCCAATGCGGATAAGTCAGGCCTGGCCGGGAAATCGCAGCCCCCATATCCGCTGCTCCTCGGGCGGCATTGGCGCTTTTTGCGAGCTTGTTCTCAGGAGCGCCCGATAGTGCCGTTGATAGGGCTCGTGACGCCGCAGGCACTCCCAGGCGAGCCCTTCGATTGGTAAAACATCGAAATAGTCGTAGCTGTCATGGTCTCGCCAATGCGACGTATCCGGCCTCATCTGAAGAGCTCCTCGCAATAAAGCGCAGCCCCCGTCTCAAACATTTCGACTCGCGGCGAGTGACGGAAGCCCATCACTGGGCATCAGGTGATGCCGTTTCGGCATCATCTGCGAGCGGTAGCCACGGTGGCGCTACCTGCCGGTTTTGCGAAGGAGATGGCGGTAGCCGGCGCGTGCCATCCAGCGCGCTCGCGCCAGATGGCTGTCATGAATGCGCCGGGCGCGCTGCGGCTCTTTCGTCAAATCAATGCCGAAGAGTATTTCCACCACCTCGCGCCAGTCCGCGCCGTCATCGGCGGCGTCCAGCAGGCGCGCATAGAGCTTGATGTGTTCGCGATCATACTCGGTAAGTTCATCGGCCGTCGGCGCGGCCTCGTCAAACGGCTCAATCATCGCTGGCCCTCGCATCAACAGAGTGAAAGGTTGCATTTTACAGAAACGACTTTCCGAGGGAGGCCCGCTCGATAGCATCAGGCGATGCGATCCCGGCATCGCCTTTCCTCGTGCGGAAGCAACTCAGCCAGTTGTTCGCGGGAGAAGGCCCCGGCGCTCCGGCCGGGGGCCTTCTTGGGCTCTTAGTCGCGCCGCGCACTCGGCCGCGACCAAATGAGCGAGAAGCCTTCTCCCTCTTCGTCGTCGAAGAGGTTGGCGTAGATCGGGGCATTGAAACTCGGATCGTCGAGCTTGAGGCCCAAATAGTCGCGACCTTCGCCTGAGCGCTTCGTCCAGGCGGCGCCGATCTCGGCGCGGCCGACCAGGACCCGGTGGCTGGGAGCGTTCTCGCCCGTGGCGCGCTGGTCGGGGACGATGCGCACGTTCTTGGCCTGGACGCTAAGGGTGACGATCTCGCCGGTGAACTCGTTCGAGCCGGTCTTCTTGAAAGAGCCGATGGTAGCCATTGTATGTCTCCGTTTTGGTGTTTCCGAGCCCGCACCATTGCGGCCTCGATGGCGATCGGCAGGCCGGAGGCGATCGACGGCGCACCCCGAAGGGGCCCGACAGCCAAGGAGGGCTTTCTTGTCTCGCGAGGATGGCGGCGCCTCGGGGTCCCCACGCGGCCTGTCGCGTGGGGTGGGGTCCGGCAGGGGAAGAAAGTTTGACGCGGCTGTTGCGTCACAGGCGATCGAGGCGCAGCCGGCCTTCGGCCAGATCAGGCCATTGAAGAGGCCGTTTGGAGCGGTCGCGTCACGGCCAGATAACGGATAGGATGGCGCCCGTCCGACATCGGCAATGCGCCGGCGTAGTCTCGCCGGCTTCGTCTTCTCCCCCCAGGCCGATGCTGCTGCATGCTCGCCTCCCAGCGTCACCACAGCGATCGCCATGCCGGATATCCGGTGCCCCGCCGATACGAGGCTCTGCTCCTGCAGCGCTCCAGCGAAGACCGCTTTTCCGGGCAGCGTCGATCCGCGCCGCACACGCCCATCGCAATACACGAGACGACGTGGGGCGACCACGCCATTGCTGCCCTGGTCGTGCTGACGGCGATGGCGAAGATCAGGGCTGCGCAAGATGCCGGCGGGACGGGGCCGGTGCCGCCGCAAATCCAGCGGCCCGTGCGGAGGCGGTGATGCAGACTGCGACCGCGCCGATGACGGAGAACATGATCTGCCACGCGTCGGACAGCATGAGATGCTTCACGATGCTGTGGGTCGCATGGAAGCCGGCGATCGCCGCCGACGCGCGAAGGCTGTCGCCACGATCAGCTTCAGCCACATGAGCCAACGAGGCTGATGAGCAGCTGCCCGGCCGCGAGCGTTATGGCTGCCGCGACCGCGCCGACAAGAATGGCACCGGAAATGCCGTCGCCCGTGCCATACGCCCACGCGCCCGCGGTCACGCCGACAAACGCAGGCAGCGCAAAAACCGCCAGCGTGAACAGCAGCCCGCAAAGCAGACCGATCGCTGCCACAGATGCAAGTATTGCCAGGATGATCATGGTGGTGGCATTGGTAAGGACAAAGTCTGACGGTCGCGTCTTCCACCACCACGGCGCGTCCGAAGCATAGCGCAGGACCGGCGGCGCCGTTAGCGGAAATCTGTGTCGATTTCAGCGCGGCCGGCCGGCTCGCCCCGGTCAGGGGGCGAAAGGATCGATCTCATGGACAATGGCAGCGATGTCGCCGTCATACTCGCTGGCGGGGATGACCGACAGCGTGCCGTCGCCGGCCCTAAAGATGATGACGGCGGCCATTAGCGTGGTGGCGAGGCTGAAGGCGAAAGCGTGGGCGTCGTTGAGGGACATCGATCCGGCTCCTATTTCGAGCGGAGGACCATCCCCCGCTGACAGGCGCCCGATGTGTCGGACTGAGCGCTGCAATCACCGCGCAGGCGCAGCCGCAGCGGCGGCATGCACGCATAGCCGACCCTTTACGGGTTGATGGCGCCAGGCGATCAGTCGGACCAAGGGATCAGCGCAGATAAGCGGGGGGTGGTGCTCAGCGACAGGCGCCGGCAATCCGAAGGCTTCTCAACCTTGCCGTCTCGGCGTTCACCCGAAGGCAGGTTCGCCAATTAAAGGATCGATCTTTTGTGACACCGCCGGGCCTGATAGGCTCGTCCCGTCGAAAAGGACCAAGAGCGGCATCGGTAAGCCCGCTTCCTTCCGCGAGAAGGCTCCGTATCGCCCGATGGGCGAACCCGCGACAAGCAACTGGCGCATCCGTGCCGGCGGCTTGGCGCGTTATGTCGAAACTCGCGTGCCTCGCGTCGAACGGCTGCGCTCCTCAGAGAAAGGAAGCAGCATGCCTATCATTCGTGCCAATGCCCGCGTCATCACGCAGATCAACGTGTTCACCGTCCCACAAGGCGGACAGCAAGCTCTCATCGATCATCTATCGGACGCCGCACGATTTGTGCGCGATACTCCCGGTTGGGTGTCAGCGAGCCTCCATCGAAGCCTCGATGGCACAAAGGTCGTCAACTATGCCCAAGCGGAAGGACATGAGGCCGCGCGCAGGATCATCGATCGGCTCCGGCAGGGTGGATTTCTAGACCACAAGGGCCTCGGTGAAGCGAGCCCCGGCTTGTATGAGGTGGCATACACGCTGGAACGGTGACGGACGAACGGGCGGCCTCATGTCCTTC